>NZ_OZ026542.1:986640-1315520 GCF_964020115.1 Candidatus Regiella endosymbiont of Tuberolachnus salignus | reverse complement strand
AAGGAAAATCCGACGCCACACAAAATAACCATTCTAGCGCTTGAGGTTTTATCTCCACATTTTCAAATTGATGTTGGGTTTGAAGATCACGTCCATCTGGACAATACCAATAACCATAATCAACTAATTGTCGACGTTTTTCTCCAGCAATACACCAATGAGCCACTTCATGCAGAGCACTCGCATAAAAACCATGCGCAAAAATCACCCGATGATAGGGTGTTGTTTCATCGGCCGGTAGATATATCGGTTCGTCATCTCCCTTTAATAATCTGGTATTGTCACTATTGGCAAAGCATTGATTAAAAATAGTGATTAATTGTTGATAATGATGGATCACCATGGCTCTCCACATTGTGCTCTTTGACGTAATACATGATCCATTAACACAGTGGCTACCATCGCCTCAGCGATAGGAACGGCGCGAATGCCAACACAGGGGTCGTGGCGCCCACCGGTAATAATAGTGGCTGCCTCACCCTGATGATTAATTGTGCGCCCAGGGATCCTAATACTTGAAGTCGGTTTTAACGCGATGTGGCTCACCAGTGCTTGCCCAGTACTAATACCGCCTAAGATCCCCCCGGCATGATTACTGGTGAAACCTTGGGGCATTATTTCATCACGATTTTCACTGCCTTTTTTGCTAACCACCGCAAAACCGGCTCCTATCTCAACACCCTTTACTGCATTAATACTCATCAATGCATGCGCTAAATCCGCATCGAGGCGATCAAAAACAGGTTCACCTAAACCAACAGGCACATTGTCAGCAATGATGGTCACTTTAGCGCCAATAGAATCCCCCTCTTTTTTCAGGGTTCGTATCAACGTATCGAGTTCAGCTATTTTGCTTTCGTCTGGACAAAAAAAGGGATTTTGTTCGACAAAATCCCAATCTTTTAATTCACAGTAAAGGGTGCCCATTTGCGCTAAGTAGCCTCGTACTTTTACCCCAAATTTTTGAGATAAATAATGTTTAGCAATGGCACCGGCGGCAACACGCATGGCGGTTTCACGAGCAGAGGAGCGGCCTCCCCCTCGATAATCACGAGTGCCGTATTTTTTCTGATAGGTAAAATCAGCATGCCCAGGGCGAAAAATATTTTTAATAGAGTTGTAATCCTGTGGACGTTGATCGGTATTTTCAATCATTAATCCAATACTGGTTCCCGTTGTTTTCCCTTCAAACACCCCAGACAAAATACGAATTTGATCCAACTCACGTCGGGGAGAAGTGTAACAAGAGCCGCCAGGCCGACGACGGTCAAGTTCCCGTTGTAAAATCTCTTCGGTTAGGGTAAGACCCGGGGGAACACCGTCAACAATCCCTCCTAAGGCGGTGCCATGAGACTCGCCAAAGGTCGTAACACGAAAGAGTTGCCCAATGCTGTTGCCTGCCATCAGAGTGCCTTATTTATCACGATATACCCTTCGCCTTTCAAGCCACGGCGGCGTTGGCTGCGGGTGTTCACCCGAATTACGTAGTATATCTACGCTCATCGGTCTCACCCCCTGGTCGCCTTGCCGTAACTCGAAATTCATTGAGTATAGCAACTGAAATAATGATGATATTGCTGCAATTGTTGTTTAGTGAGCATGAAGACACCGTCACCGCCATGTTCAAAAGTTAACCAGGTGAACGCTACATCCGGATATTGTCTGATTAAATGCATCATACTATTACCCACTTCACAAATTAACACCCCATCATCTTGTAAAAAATCGGGAGCCCAAGCCAAGATCCGAAGCACTAATTCCAGACCATCCTCCCCTGCCGCTAAGCCCAATTTAGGTTCAAAACAAAATTCTGGCGGCAAATTTGCCATATCTTCAGTATCGACATAAGGCGGATTGGTGACAATAAGATCATATTGAATCGGCGGCAAGGCGTGAAATAAATCAGAAAGGATCGGAGTCACTTGCTGCTCGACAGCGTGCTGCTGAATATTGTATTCGGTTACTGCTAAAACCTCCTCTGAAATATCGACCGCATCGATGTCTGCTTGTGCAAAGGCATGGGCACAAGCAATAGCGATACAGCCACTGCCAGTACAGAGATCCAAAATATGTTTAGGTGTGCGCGGTAATAAAGTAGCAAACTTTTTGTTGATTAATTCACCAATGGGTGAACGTGGTACTAAAACCCGTTCATCAACATAATACTCCCTCTCGCAAAACCACGCTTGATGAGTCAAATAGGCCACAGGGATACGTTCATCGACCCGCCGGTTTATCCGCTCGATAATTAGCCGTCGTTCACTTAATGTTAAACGGGAAGAGCGGATCTCTGTCGGCATTTCTATTGGTAAATATAAAGTAGCCAAAATCAGTTGTAGTGCTTCATCCCAGGGATTATCAGCGCCGTGGCCATAATAAAGATCGGCGCTATTAAATCGGCTCACTGCCCAACGCAACATATCTCCAATGCTGTGCAGTTCTCTTACCGTGTCATCGATCGCCATTTTATTCAATTTTTCAGCTCTCCTCGTTCCATTAGCCGCTATTTTGAAACAGTCACCAACGAAGTCAAGGGCTATGAGCATGGCATACAAGTTTCTACCTGGTTGAAGCCGAAAAAATGATACATAATAAATTGAACATGCTGGAGCTAACTTAACGCAATGGGAAAAAACATGTTACAGGTCTATCTTGTTCGCCACGGTGAAACACAATGGAACGTTGCACAGCGCATTCAGGGGCAATCTGATAGCCCCCTGACGCTTGAAGGGGAAAGACAAGCAAAGTTAGTCGCTAACCGCGTTAAAATCGAAAAAATTACTCATATTATTAGCAGCGATTTGAACCGTGCGAAGCAAACCGCAGAAATTATTGCGGCGGCCTGCGGTGGTCTCCAGATAACCACAGATTCGCGTTTGCAAGAACTGGATATGGGCGTATTAGAAGGGCGAGAAATTAAAAGCTTGACCGAAGAAGAAGAGAGATGGCGTAGAAGCATAGTGGAGGGGAGCGTAGATGCTAGCATCCCCGAAGGAGAATCCATGGCAGCACTGGCGACCCGTATGCACGCTGCTCTGGAAAGTTGCCTTGCTCTACCGGATGACAGCAAACCATTACTAGTAAGTCATGGTATTGCACTAAGCTGCTTAATCAGTACTCTTCTTGGTTTACCTGCATACTCTCGCCGACGTCTGCGACTACGTAATGGTTCATTATCCCGTATTGATTATCAAAAGAGTTCCTGGCTTGCTGAGGGTTGGATTATTGAAAGTACGGGTGATACTTCGTATCTTACTGATTATCGCACTTCCACAAAGTAGGAACCATCATCGCCATTAGAGTCTATTCATCGATAGATGATAATTTTATTGAGTAAAATCACCACAAAAGCGATAGCCTTCACCGTGAACGGTCACGATAATTTTCGGCGTGTCTGATATCGACTCGAAGTATTTACGGATGCGTCGGATGGTGACATCTACTGTGCGATCATGCGGTTTGAGCTCACGCCCCGTCATTTTTTGCAATAATTCATCTCGAGATTGAATTTTGCCAGGATTTTCACAAAAGTGCAGTAAGGCACGGAATTCACTACGTGGCAATTTATAATGTTTCTCTGTCGGGCTAATTAGTGAACGGCTATTAATATCCAGTTTCCAACCATTGAATGTGTAGCCTTCAATTATTTTACTTTCTTCATTTACGGTTCCCAATCTCATGGTTCGCGAAAGCAGATTACGCGTCCGGATAGTCAATTCACGTAGATTGCAAGGTTTTGTGATGTAGTGATCCGCTCCAATTTCTAAACCGAGCATCTTATCTATTTCATTATCACTGCCCGTTAAGAAAATTAAAGCAACGTCAGCTTGTTCACGTAGTTCTCGAGCAAGTAGCAAGCCGTTTTTACCGGGCAGATTGATGTCCATTATCACTAAATTAATCTGATTGCCAGATAGGATATGGTGCATTTGTTCTCCATCAATGGCTTCATGAACAATATAGCCTTCCGCCTCGAAAATGCGCTTTAATGTCTTACGAGTGACTAACTCGTCTTCTACGATTAGAATATGCGGGGTTTGCATGTTTACTACCTAAGAGCAAGATTGCCAACAAAACTATATTTCAAAAGCATATTTTAAAACTACCTTGTAAAACAGTATGTTGTTGATAGATACCAGGCTTGATTGTAGCACGTTAACACTTTTGTGAAAAACCCTTAGAAAAGTTTTAAGAAAATAAATGGATACATAATATTAATAATTAATGAATTATGTTTAAGTGTTTATACAAAAACAAAGAAAAAATAGGCTCGAAGAATATACCCACAGTCCTTCAAGTTGCCGCTAGGCGGGATCAGGGTGTGAAACCGATAGCGTAGACATACTACGTGATTCGGTGAGTACCCGCAGCCAACATGAAAGGCGAAGGGTATAATCTGTGCAGATCATTACTCAAGTAAACATCGGAGAAAATAAAAAATGCGAGTACTGAAATTTGGGGGCACCTCAGTAGCCAATGCACCACAATTTATGTCTGTTGCCAATATTGTTGAAAACAATGCAAATAAAGAAAAACAAGTGGCAATTGTGTTATCTGCGCCAGCCAAAATTACTAATTATTTAGTCACTATGATCGACACGGTCATAGCAAAACAAGATGTGTTACCGATCATTAATAACGCTAAACAAATTTTTTCTGATTTAATCTTAGGACTTGCTCAAGCGCATCCCAACATAGCTGAACAATCGTTAAACAATTTGCTAGCACAAGAATTTACACAATTGACACAATCGCTGCATGAGATCTCTTTGTTAGGGCATTGTCCCGCTGCTATTAATGCCACTATTATTAGTCGTGGTGAAAAACTTTCTATTGCAATAATGGCCGCATTGTTACAAGCAAAAAAATTTGAGGTCACGGTGATTGATCCAGTTGAAAATTTGCTGGCTCAAGGAGATTATCTTGAATCCACCGTAGATGTGGCTGCCTCTACTTTACGTATTGGTGCTAAAAATATCCCGACCACTCACATTATACTTATGGCGGGTTTTATTGCGGGTAACGATAAAAATGAATTGGTACTCTTGGGGCGCAATGGCTCCGACTATTCCGCGGCAGTATTGGCGGCATGTTTACAAGCGGATTGTTGTGAAATTTGGACTGATGTTGACGGTGTTTACACCTGTGATCCACAAGTGGTACCCGATGCAAAATTGCTGAAATCACTCTCCTATCAAGAAGCGATGGAGCTTTCTTATTTCGGTGCTAAAGTACTTCATCCACGTACCATTAGCCCTATTTCTCAATTTAAGATACCTTGTTTGATTAAAAACACCTCTAATCTACAAGCGCCAGGAACGTTAATTAGCGATCAAAAGAATGATGACGACAATTATTTAGTGAAAGGGATTACTAATCTGAATCATGTCGCCATGATTAGCGTCTCAGGGCCAGGAATGAAAGGCATGGTCGGGATGGCCGCACGGGTGTTTTCTACTATGTCGCGTAGCGGCATTTCTGTGGTGTTGATCACTCAGTCTTCCTCCGAATACAGCATCAGTTTTTGTGTGCCGCAGCAGCAATTATCACTGGTTTTAGCCGCGTTAGAGCAAGAATTTGTTCCCGAGCAAAAAGAAGGATTGTTAGATGTATTAAATGTCATCAAAGATCTGGCTATTATCTCGGTCATTGGAGATGGAATGCGTGCACAATGTGGTATCTCCGCTCGTTTTTTTTCCGCTTTAGCACATGCTAATATCAATATTATTGCGATCGCACAAGGCTCTTCTGAACGTTCTATTTCTGCGGTAATAGATAATCGTATGGCGACAACCGGGGTTCGTGTTTGTCACCAAATTTTATTCAATACGAATCAAATCATTGAGGTTTTCATCATCGGTATTGGTGGCGTAGGTAGCGCATTAATCGAACAAATTCATCGACAAAAAAATTGGCTGAAACAAAAGCATATCGACTTACGGGTGTGCGGGATTGCCAATTCTAAAACTATGTTGACGCACGCTGATGGTATCCCCCTCACCCATTGGCGGGAGGCACTCAAATTGTCGACAGAAAAATACCACCTGCATCATTTTCGCGATCTGGCGAAAAAAAATCATTTACTTAATCCGATTATTGTTGATTGTACTTCCAGTCAAGAAATCGCCGAACAATATGTCGACTTACTCCAAGAAGGCTTTCATGTGGTGACGCCGAATAAAAAAGCCAATACGGCGTCAATGGATTATTACAATCAATTACGGATCACCGCAACGCAATCACGCCGTAAATTTCTCTATGATACTAATGTCGGCGCGGGTTTACCTGTGATAGAAAATTTGCAAAATTTGCTTAATGCCGGCGATAAGTTAGTCAGATTTTCGGGGATTTTATCCGGTTCACTTTCTTTTATCTTCGGTAAATTAGATGAAGGCATGACGTTATCAGACGCCACTGCTGAAGCGAAAAAATTAGGCTATACCGAGCCGGATCCGCGTGATGATTTGTCAGGAATGGATGTAGCACGTAAGTTGTTGATTATAGCTCGAGAAGTCGGTTTTAAATTGGAATTGAATGATATTAAGGTGACATCTGTATTATCAGCAGAGTTTGATACTTCAGGTGACATTGCTACTTTTATGCGCCGTTTACCGTCGGTAGATGAAAATTTTAGTAAAAAGATAAAAAAAGCCGGTGAAGAAAATAAAGTATTGCGTTACGTTGGCAAAATTGAAGAAAACGGCGATTGTACAGTGGGTATAGAAGAGATTGATAGTCATGATCCACTCAACAAAATCAAGAATGGTGAAAATGCATTGACCTTCTATAGCCGTTATTATCAGCCATTACCTTTAGTACTACGCGGCTATGGTGCTGGTAATGACGTCACTGCAGCGGGTATATTTGCTGACATTTTACGCACATTATCTTGGAAGCAGGGAAATTAAAGATGATTAAAATTTTTGCGCCCGCATCAATAGGTAATGTCAGTGTCGGTTTTGATGTGTTAGGGGCGGCGGTATCTCCTATTGATGGCTTCCTTCTGGGTGATTGTATCAGCATTGAAGCAGCTAATTGCTTTAGTTTATGCAATGAGGGGCGCTTTAAAGGCAAATTGCCACAAAATGAGAAAAAAAATATTGTTTATCAATGCTGGGAACGTTTTTGTAAAGAAATAGGCAAAGAGATAGCGGTAACGATGCGGCTAGAAAAAAATATGCCGATCGGCTCAGGTTTGGGCTCTAGTGCCTGTTCAATCGTCGCGGCTCTCGTTGCGTTAAATCAATTTTGTGGCCATCCTTTAAAAGAAGCCGCGTTATTATCGATGATGGGTGAGATGGAAGGAAATATCTCTGGGGGAGTTCACTATGATAATGTCGCACCTTGTTATCTGGGTGGTATGCAATTAATTCTAGAGGCAGATCAGTGTATCAATCAATTCATTCCTGGTTTTGATGATTGGTTATGGGTCATGGCTTATCCCGGGATTAAAGTTTCTACCCTCGAGGCGAGACGCATTTTACCTGATCAATACCGCAAACAAGATTGCATCGACTATGGACGTCGTTTAGCGGGATTTATCCATGCTTGTCATACTAAACAACCCGAGTTAGCGACGAAATTGATGAAAGACGTGATCGCCGAACCCTATCGCACTCAGCTGTTACCTGGTTTTGATACCGCTCGCCAAGAAGTAATGAAAAAAGGGGCTTCGGCTTGTGGCATTTCAGGCTCGGGTCCTACTTTATTTGCGATCTGTAATAAGAAAGAGGTAGCAGAAGAGATAGCTAATTATTTGAATGATAATTATCTGCAAAATGACCAAGGTTTTGTTCATATCTGCCGTCTTGCTCGCACTGGCGCTCGTCAATTATCGGAATAATATATGAAATTTTACAACTTAAAAGATAACCACCAGCAAGTCAGTTTTATCCAGGCGTTAACACAGGGCTTGGGAAAGCAACAAGGCTTATTTTTTCCACTTGAATTGCCGGTATTGGAATCAACAGAGATAGATCACCTGTTAAAGCAAGATTTTGTCACCCGCAGTAGCCGTATTCTCTCTACTTTTATTGGTGATGAAATTACGCCGGAGATCATGCAGAAAAAAGTGAAAGCGGCCTTTACCTTTCCAGCTCCGCTAACAACCATCAGCGAAAAAATAGCGGTACTGGAGCTATTTCATGGCCCGACATTAGCATTTAAAGATTTTGGCGCGCGTTTTATGGCGCAAATGTTAGCGACAGTGGCTACCGATAAACCGGTTACTATCTTAACCGCCACCTCTGGGGATACGGGCGCGGCAGTGGCGCATGCTTTTTATGGTTTGCAAAACGTCCGTGTTGTCATCCTCTATCCGCGTGGAAAAATTAGTTCATTGCAAGAAAAGCTATTTTGCACCCTAGGCGGCAATATTGACACTGTCGCTATCGACGGTGATTTTGATGCTTGCCAAACCTTAGTCAAACAGTCTTTCGACGATACAGAAATACGGCAGAAAGTGAATCTAAATTCCGCCAACTCGATCAATATCAGCCGATTACTGGCGCAAATCTGTTATTACTTTGAAGCCGTCGCGCAATGTCCTCAAGAAGCGAGAGATCAATTGGTGATCGCCGTACCCAGCGGCAACTTTGGTAATTTAACCGCCGGTTTATTGGCTAAATCACTTGGGCTACCGATCAAACGTTTTATCGCCGCTACCAATGCTAACGATACCGTGCCACGTTTTTTAAGCAGCGGAAAATGGCAGATTAATCCAACGGTAGCGACTTTATCGAATGCCATGGATGTTAGTGCGCCAAACAACTGGCCACGGGTTGAAGAATTATTTCGCCGTAAGAAATGGTCGTTACAGGATTTAGCTTATGGCGCAGTCAGCGACAAAACAACGCAAGATGCCATGCGTGAACTCGCAACACTGGGATATATCTCAGAGCCTCATGCTGCCATTGCTTACCAGGTATTGCGTGAAAAATTACACCAGGATGAGTTCGGTTTATTTTTAGCAACGGCACACCCGGCGAAATTCAAAGAAAGTGTCGAATCTATTTTGCAACAGCAACTGCCGTTACCCGAAGCCTTAGCAACCAGAATAAATTTACCCTTGCTTTCACATTATTTACCGGTGGATTACGCTCAATTACGCGCTTTTTTACTTCAGCAGTCTCAATAACGCCCCAAACTACCTCCATAGCGGCGCGTATACCCTTCGTCTTGTTAACCGCGCGGGTATAGCCGTTTGGGGAAGTCATTCATCGCGGCTCTGATCGTTTAAATACCAGCTCATTTTTTACTGATAGCCCAGGATCAAATGCATACCCTTGGCAATTAAAATCACGTAATTGTTCTATTTTTTTTAATCGATTTTTAATAATAAAACGGCTCATCAATCCCCGCGCTTTTTTAGCATAAAAACTGATTACTTTATATTTACCGTTTTTTTCATCGAGAAAAACGGGTTTGACCAAGGTGCCTGCCAATTTTTCAGGTGTTAATGCGTTGATATATTCATCAGAAGCCAGATTAATCAGCACCGCATCTCCCTGTTTTTCTAACGCCTGATTTAATTGTTTGGTTAAACTATCTTGCCAAAAAGCATAAAGATCTTTGCCGACGGGATTAATTAATTTCGTCCCCATTTCTAGACGATAAGGCTGTATTAGATCAAGCGGGCGTAATAAACCGTATAAACCAGACAATATGCATAAATGGTGTTGCGCAAAATCAAAATCAGCCTCGGTGAAATGCTGTGGCTGCATACTAATATAGGCATCCCCTTTAAAAGCTAAAATAGCCTGACGGGCGTTCTGTAACGTCAATTTAGTTTGCCATTCATTAAAACGTTTTACATTTAGCGTGGCCAGCTTATTGCTGATTTTCATCAGACCGGCGAGCTTTATTGGCGTAAGCGTACGACAAATATCAACTAACCTTTGTGATTGGTCGAGCAATTTAGGCTGAGTGAATTTGTCGGTTGCCAATGGACTTTGATAATCAAGCGTTTTAGCAGGAGAAAGGACAATAAGCATAATGATATCCATTTTGGTATAAGCAGATCAGGATGTTAAATTAGCAAAAAAATAATGTGCAAGGCGAAGGGTATATACGAGTACCATAAAGGTTGATATCAATAGTAATATAGTCTGCATGAAAAAATTGGATCTATTTTGAATACAGTGATAGGTATTAGGGCGCAACAAAAAGAACGCACGCGACGCTCTCTTATTGCAGCCGCTTTTAGTCAATTGAGAGCAGAACGGAGTTTTGCTAGCCTGAGTTTACGAGAAGTATCTCGTCAAGCCGGGATTGCACCAACTTCATTTTATCGGCATTTCCGTGATGTGGATGAGCTGGGACTAACCATGGTTGATGAAAGCGGCCTGATGCTGCGACAACTTATGCGCCAGGCGCGTCAGCGTATTGCTACAGGCGGCAGTGTGATTCGTACCTCTGTAGCGACATTTATGGAATTTATTGATAATAATCCCAATGCTTTCCGTTTATTATTGCGTGAACGATCTGGCACATCGGCGGCGTTTCGGGCAGCAGTTGCGCGTGAAATTCAACATTTTATTGCTGAATTGGCAGATTATTTGGGACAAAAAAGTAACATGCCAAGTCATTTCACTAAAGCGCAAGCAGAAGCCATGGTTACCATAGTGTTTAGTGCAGGTGCGGAAGCACTTGATGTTGATATTGAACAGCGGCGGGGGTTAGAAAAACGCTTAATATTACAGCTCCGTATGATTGCTAAAGGGGTCTATTATTGGTATCACCGTGAACAAAAAAATCGATAACACAGAAATCTTTTATGCTCGCTGATACTTTAGACTGCTTGCCTAACCTACTGCGTGTTGTAAATTTTGCGTTGCGCAGTAGGCTTCGAAAGGGGTCAAATGAAACGATGCTAGCCGATTGGTTATATTAGCGCCGACACTTGAGCTGGATGCTCACTTAAATTGAAAATATTTTACGTAAATAATTAGGAACAGCATCATTGGTATTAGATCCGATCATTTTAAGCGCCGGTAACGACTCTTTCAGGCGGCCGTGAGCATTTTCCATAATGCAACCTTTGCCTACCATGGAAAGCATCTCCAGATCATTCATACCATCGCCAAAAGCGATGCAATTTTCAAGTGAATGCCCAAGCTTTTCTGCTACCCGTGCTAATGCATTCCCTTTTGACACCCCAGCGCCCATCACTTCCAAACAATTCGGTAATGAGAAGCAAACATTAACACGATCCCCCCAGCGAGCCTTAATCTCTTTTTCTAACGGCAATAATTTTTCATGATCATGAGAAAGAAAGTAAATTTTACAGACCCCATCAGTAGGCAACAGTTCGAGTGTCGCAATCTGATAATTAAAAATGGATTCGTGGAAGAAGGCAGCTTGTTCTGGACTTTCACGATTAATATACCAGTCGTCATTACGATAAATATTTGTCAGGATTTCCGGATTATTCGCTTCTATCGAGTAGAGAGCAGTAACAATATCATGGTCAATGTTGTCACTGAATAATAATTCTCCGGCAGTATTATGTACGCGGGCGCCGTTAGAGGTGATCATAAAAGCGTCGATGGCTACGTTGGCGCGGATTTGTGTAACATCAATATGATGGCGCCCAGTGGCAAAAACAAAGTGTATTCCTCGTTGAGTCAATAATTTAAGTGTTTCTTTAGCATAAGGAGACAATTTATGATCAGCCGATAATAAGGTGCCATCTAAATCTGAAGCGACAATATGATACATAATGATATATTAGACCTCTGTTGAAACCGTAGTGAATGATGCGAAGCCAACAACGCGGCAGCTTTAAAGGCGAAGGGTATAAAAGTTATCTTCACAATCCATCGACATGCTCTCGTATCACCTTAAGAAATGAAGTGCCAAAACGCTCCAATTTTATTTTTCCTACTCCGTTGATATTAAATAATTCATCAACTGTAATCGGAATTTGCTCTGACATTGCCAATAAAGTGGCATCGTTAAACACGACATAGGGAGGAACATTGGCTTCATCTGCCATCGATTTACGCAGTTTACGCAATTTAGTGAATAATTCGTGATCACTTTTTTTATGAGCATATTTTTTATGCGTCGCATTTTTGTGGCCTTGAGCACCGCTGGAATAGGGCTGATCTTTGCTATTTTTTCTCGTTTTAAAATCAAAGATCCGTGGCACCGCCAACGATAAAGAGACTTCAGCGCGTAATATTGGCCGTGCTGCTTCTGTCAACTGTAGTGCAGAAAACATTTCAATATTTTGGCGGAGCTTACCCAAATGAATGAGTTGACGTAAGATACTCGTCCAATGCTCGGCCGTTTTTTCCCGGCCAATACCGTAAACTGAGAGTTTATCGTGACCCAGGGCATGAATACGTTGATGACTTGAGCCCCGTAGCATTGCAACAATATAGCCCACGCCGAACCTTTGACCGACTCTATATACACAAGACAACACCTTTTGTGCGTCGATCAATCCATCATACCGTTCAGGCGGATCAAGGCAGATATCACAGTTGCCACAAGATTGGGATCGATATTCACCGAAATAATTGAGTAATATTAACCGACGGCAAGTTTGTGCTTCTGCAAATGCGCCCATCGCATTTAATTTATGACGTTCAATATTTTGTTGTTCGCTAACCGGTTTTTCTTCTAGGCAATGCCGCAACCATACCATGTCTGACGGATCATACAATAACATGGCTTTAGCTGGCAGCCCATCACGCCCTGCTCGGCCAGTTTCTTGATAATAAGATTCGATGGTTCGCGGAATGTCAAAATGGATCACGAAACGGATGTTCGGTTTGTTGATCCCCATTCCAAAGGCAACTGTCGCGACCACAATTTGTAAATCATCACGTTGAAATGCTTCTTGCACCTGTGCACGTACCAGGCTATCCAGGCCAGCATGATAAGCGGCGACACTTAATCCTCGATTCTGTAAGCGAGCGACTGTGCTTTCTACTTTCGCCCTGCTATTACAATAAATAATGCCGCTTTTTGCTCCTTGTTTCCCCACTAAACGACACAACTGCTCTAAAGGCTTAAATTTTTCGATTAACGTATAACGGATGTTGGGACGGTCAAAACTATTGATTTGAATCAAAGGGTGGTGCAAATTCAGCAAACGGATAATATCAGCGCGTGTTACTTCATCAGCAGTGGCGGTTAACGCAATCACCGGTAAATGAGGAAAACGCAGTTTTAATTGGTTTAATGCGCGGTATTCTGGCCGAAAGTCATGACCCCATTGTGAAATACAGTGGGCTTCATCTACGGCTAACAATGCGGGAGAAAAAAAAGACAATTGCTGAAGAAAATTTTCAGCTACTAGACGCTCAGGAGCAATGTATAGCAATTTAATTTTGCCACTACGGCATTTTGCTATCACTTCTGATTGTTGTTGCCAAGTTTGAGACGAGTTTAAACAAGCCGCCGTGACACCATAGGCCAGTAATTGATCAACCTGGTCTTTCATCAATGAAATCAGTGGAGAAACCACTAGCGTCAATCCTTTCATCACTAACGCGGGGATCTGATAACACAAAGATTTACCGCCACCGGTTGGCATGATCACTAAACAATCTTGCCCTGATAAAATGGCAGCAATAATTTCTTTTTGTCCAGGTCTAAATTGCTGATATCCGAAGACATCGCGCAATATCTCTGTGGTGAATTGTTCTTGATTTATCGATACTTCGGTAGGCACTGTCTCTCCCAACAATGAAATGATGACAAGCTCAAGTTCCAGCGAATAATTTAAGCAAGGCTGCTACCAGCGCCGCTTGCGCAATCAATAACCCAGCTACCCATTTGATTAAATCTGATTTAGCACTTTCTATTTTCATGTCTATCTTCATTTCTATATTTTTTTCTAGCGAGGCAATATCTTGTTTTAGCAAGGCGATATCTTGTTTTGTCGCCAGCCGATTCTCTATCAAATTAGCCTGTTCTGATGCCAGTACCTCTGCTTGCGCTTCTGGCATCCCTGCCTTGGTCAGTTTTTTAACAAAATTGTGCGTGTCAAACACCAAACTGGACATAGTAGATTCTCTTTTATTTAACCAAGGCGCTTCAATCATCAGCGATGACAGACTTAAACTCCAGCGAATAATTTAAGCAAGGCTGCTACCAGCGCCGCTTGCGCAATCAATAACCCAGCTACCCATTTGACTAAGTCTGACTTCACACTTTCTATTTTTATTTCCATATTTTTCTCTAGCAAAGCGATATCTTGTTTTGTCGCCAGCCGATTCTCTATCAAATTAGCCTGTTCTGACGCCAGGATCTCTGCTTGTGCTTCTGGCATCCCTGCCTTGGTCAGTTTTTTAACAAAATTGTGTGTATCAAACACCAAACTGGACATATTTGGATCTCCATTATTTTTTTCGAGTATAAGTAACCTCTTTTATTTAACCAAGGTATTTTTAGAGAAGCGCAATATTCATATAACTGCCTAATTCCTGCTGCTCAACCTGTTCAAGATAAGGAATGCTGCCAAGTAAGGGTGAAGGTAACAGCAGGCGCTGCAAAGTTGCCATATATTCTTTGTGCCATTGGCTTTCAACCGGCAGTATATTATTCGCTACCCACCCTGCTAAAGGTAGCCTCGCATGCTTAATGGCCATGGCCGTGAGTAACGCATGATTAATGCAACCCAGTTTAATACCTACCACTAATATTACTGGCAATTTTTCTTGCTCCACCCAATCAGCAAAAGTGGTATTGTCCGATAAAGGGGTAAACCACCCTCCCGCGCCTTCGATCACCAACCAATTTGCTTTTTTTTCTAATTGCTGTAATCCCTGTGATAATGCGGATAATGTGATCTTTTGGTTCGTGGCGGCGCTAGCAATATGAGGTGATGTGGCTTCGATAAAGGCAAATGGATTGATTTGTTGATAATCTAACGCCTTATTACAGCTATTAGCTTGCAACGCAAGTCCGTCAGGGTTACGTATACCGACAGAGGTCATCAGGCTACCCGATGCTACTGGCTTATACCCAACGCTTTGATATCCCGCTAACTTAGCCGCCTGTAATAACGCACAACTGACGATTGTTTTACCGACATTGGTATCTGTGCCGGTGATAAACCAACGCTTATACCCTTCGCCTTTCAAGTTACGGCGGCGTTGGCTGCGGGCGCTCGCCGAATCACGTAGTATGTCTACGCTCATCGGTCTCACCTCCTTGCCACCTTGCCGTAACTCGAAATTCATTGGGTATATACCCTTCGCCTTTGAAGCCGCCGCGTTGTTGGCTACGGGTGTTCGCCCGAATCACGTAGTTATGTCTACGCTCATCGGTCGGTCGCCCTGGCCGCCTAGCGGCAACTTGAAGGACTGTGGGTATAGTCACGATAAATCACTCCGTAAACAAGTTGATAACTGAGTGGATAACCTCGCCTGTTGACAGGGTAAGCCGCCTGTAGGGTGTTCAGTTTTTGACGACCGGTCAGCCCTTTTTTTCGTCCATGATGCAAATGTGTGGCACCAATGCCTTGCAAGGAACGCATGAGCATAAACACATCAGAGAAAAAAAATTGATGTAAACGGCAGCTTAAATGATGATGGTAATTTGCACAGACCGCTTGGATTTGTGCCACAGAAGGGAAATCATTAATATGCCGATGGCCATCGACATGTTTCCAAGCGCGTCCGAGTTCATCCAAAGATCCTTCAGCCAGCGTGGAAAAAATAATGATACCGCCAGGCTGTGTCACCCGATATAACTCTGCTAGTGCCGTCGCTAAACTATGGCACCATTGCATCACCAAATTACTAAAACAAATATCTATTTTTTTGTTGAATAACGGAATATGCTCAATGTCTCCAAGCAGATAAGTGTCAGCTGACTGCTGTTTTTTTGCTTGATGTAACATAGCTTCAGATAGATCCAAGGCGATCACCTCTTTACCTAAATTACGCCAATAGCGACTAAAATAGCCGGTACCGCAACCGGCATCTAGTACTGATCGACCATAATCATTATTTGTATCGTTATTCATCAAGCGACCTGCAATATCCAATAAATCTTCACCACTTTTCCGTTGTAATTGTGCGGCTGCATCATAGCGCGTCGCCGCGCGGCTGAATGCTGCAGCGATCGCGCTTTTATCAACATTTTGCGTGATTAATGGCATCTAAAACCTCCAACAACCGATCAATATCTGTAGCACGATGCGCGGCTGTCAGTGTAATGCGTAGCCGCGCGGTTCCAGGAGGCACCGTCGGTGGACGGATCGCCGTGATCCATAGACCCTGAGAACGTAATTGATTAGCCAATAATAATGTTTGCTTATTATCTCCAACCAACAGTGGCTGAATAGCACTATCAGATGGCAGTAACGGTAGATGTAAATTAGCCGCCCCAGAGCGAAATTGCTTAATGCGTTGCTGTAGTTGATCACGTAAATCATCACCTTGTTGGATACGTATCAATGCAGCCTGCAGCGCACAAGCCTGAGCGGGAGGCATGGCAGTGCTGTAAATGAGGTGACCTGAAAATTGCAGCAAATATTCGGCAACCTCTTTTTGGCATAATACCGCGGCTCCACTCAAACCAAAGGCTTTGCCAAAGGTAATCACTAGTAGCTCAGGTTGGATCCCTTGCTGCCAACAACTGCCCCGCCCCTGCTCTCCACGGACACCGATACCGTGCGCATCATCGACTAATAACCATCCGGCGGCCGCGGTGACTTTTTGTTGTAGCTGACTGAGCGGCGCACTATCTCCTTCCATGCTAAACAGCCCTTCTGTGATCACCAATGTTTGACCGCTACAAGGTTTGTCCAATAATTTTTGTAAAGAATCGGGTTGATTATGATGAAAGCGGCGTAACTGTGCCGGTGAATGCATCGCCGCTTCTAGTAACGAAGCATGGCTGAAACGATCAGCTAATATTCGATCTTTAGCCATAATGAGAGTCGTTAATAACGTTTGATTAGCAACATAGCCAGAGATAAAAAGTAAAGCCCGTGGATAACCTAACCAATCCGCTAATTGTTCTTCGAGTTGTTGATGAGGCAGCGTATAACCAGTCACATGGCCGGAAGCGCCACTGCCAACCCCATAGCGTTCAGCGCCCTGCTGCCAGGCGGCTATTATCGATTTATTTTGACTTAGCCCCAAGTAATCATTACTAGAAAAATTAATATACTTTTTATTATTAATCAGCAATCGACAACAGCCAACAGCTTGATTTGGCTGACGAGTACGATAAATATTAGCGCTCTGTCGTTGTTGTAAGCGTTGTTTTATTCTCTGTTGCCAATTCATGCAAAGGATCCTTGGTTAAATCTACTGCGTGTTAAGACCTAATTTGGCGAATAGCTGAAGATCTTTATCTTCATTAGGGTTGGCGGTTGTTAAGAGTTTTTGGCCATAAAAAATTGAATTAGCGCCGGCCATAAAACACAACGCTTGACTCTGCTCATTCATTTTTTCTCGCCCGGCAGAAAGACGAACAAATGAAGTGGGCATCATGATGCGCGTTACTGCGATGGTGCGAATAAATTCGAAAATATCTATATCCGGATTATTTTCCAGCGGTGTGCCTTTCACTTTTACTAACAAGTTGATAGGCACACTGGTCGGTGGGTGGGGTAAATTAGCGAGTTGTACCAATAAAGCGGCTCTATCACGGACGGTTTCACCTAAACCAATAATACCGCCCGAGCATATTTTTATTCCCGCTCGACCCACTTTATTTAAGGTATCTAACCGTTGTTGATAATGACGAGTGGTAATAATGCTGCGGTAAAATTCCGGAGAAGTGTCCAAATTATGATTGTAATAATCCAGCCCCGCTTTGGCTAAACACTCAGCCTGATCATGCTCCAAGGTGCCCAATGTCATACAGGTTTCCATGCCAATTGCTTTGACGCCTTCAACCATTTGTATCAAAGACGACATATCACGTTGCTGTGGGTTTTTCCATGCAGCTCCCATACAAAAACGGCTAGCGCCCGCCGCTTTTGCCTTGCGTGCTGCCATCAACACCTGTTCCACTTGCATTAACGGTTCATTTTTTAGCGCCGTTTTGTAACGCGCACTTTGCGGGCAATATTTGCAATCTTCTGGGCAAGCACCGGTTTTTATTGATAATAAAGTACTTATTTGTATTTGTAGTGGATCGAAATGTTGGCGATGGATCTTTTGAGCAGTAAACAACAATTCCAGCAAGGGTTGATCAAATAAATCCTGAGCTTGTTTGACTGTCCATTGACTGCATTCTGACATTGTTACGTCTCCTAAAGATAAAAGGCTGCGTCAGTTTAAAGTGACAAGCTATACTGTCAACTATTTTTTAAAAAAAAAGTTGACAATAGATGATTATAATAGCTCAAGATCTCGATTTTGATCGTGACCATATCTGGCACCCTTACACCTCCATGACCCAGCCCTTACCCTGTTATCCTGTGATAGCCGCGCGAGGCGTTGAACTGGAGTTAAATAATGGAAACAAGCTAATTGATGGCATGTCTTCATGGTGGGCGGCTATCCATGGTTATAATCACCCCGATCTTAACAACGCAATGAGTCAGCAACTGCAAAAAATGTCACATGTTATGTTTGGTGGCATTACTCACCAACCTGCCATAACCCTGTGCCGAAAATTAGTCGCCATAACAGCTCAACCACTCGAATGCGTGTTTCTTGCTGATTCAGGATCGATAGCGGTAGAAGTGGCCTTGAAAATGGCGCTGCAATACTGGCAAGCGAAAGGGAAAAAACGTCAGCGAATGTTGGCATTACGCCACAGTTATCATGGGGATACTTTGGCTACCATCTCGGTCTGTGATCCACAAAATGCTATGCATAGCCTTTATCAGGGATATATGACCGAAAATTTGTTTGCGTCGGTACCCCAATGTCAGGTTAATAGCGGCCAAAATGATAAAAAATTATTCGATCATTGGCGCGAAGATGGTATCAATGAATTTCGCACTTTAATTGAACAGCATGCGAGTGAGATCGCTGCTGTGATCCTCGAGCCTATTGTGCAAGGGGCAGGTGGCATGCGTTTCTATCACCCTAATTATTTAAAACAGGTTAGAGCGCTTTGCGATAAGTACAATATTTTATTAATTGCTGATGAAATCGCCACCGGTTTTGGCCGTACGGGTCAACTTTTTGCTTGTGATCACGCTCAGATCACTCCCGATATTCTTTGTTTAGGTAAAGCCTTAACCGGAGGATATATGACATTGGCGGCTACACTAACCACGCGTCATGTTGCTGAAACAATAAGCAAAGGTGATGCTGGATGTTTTATGCATGGTCCTACCTTTATGGCTAACCCGCTCGCCTGTGCAGTAGCGAACGCGAGTCTTGCATTATTGGAGAAAAATGGCTGGCAAAATCAAGTTAAAGCCATCGAAAAACAATTATGGCAAGCGTTATCGCAGTTAAAAGAGAGCCCACAGGTAGCGGATGTTCGGGTATATAGGTGCCATCGGTGTTGTCGAAATGAAACAACAAATCAATGTTGCTCAATTACAACGCCAATTTGTTGAAAAAGGGGTGTGGATCCGCCCCTTTGGAAAACTCATTTATCTCATGCCACCCTATATTATCCAACCCAAGCAGCTTACACAGTTGACTGATGCTGTCACGGCGATTGTAAATTCATGAGATATCCCCCTCGCCTTTGAAGCCGCCGCGTTGTTTGCTGCGAGCCTTCGCCCTCATGGTATGTCTACGCTCATCGGTCGGTCGCCCTGGCAGCCGAAGGCAGCTTCAAAGGCGAAGGGGATTAAGACGCTGTTCGCAATCTAATAAAAAAGCGCGGCAGCATATCAGCAAATGTACATTAATTGTGCTAAGATACGCCACGGGTATACAAAGATATACCCTTCGCCTTTCCAGTTACTGCGGCGTTGGCTGCTGGCATTCATCCTCTGTCATGTACCGATTCGATTGATTGCCGCCTTGCCGTAACTCGAAATTCATTGGGTATAAAATATGAAAAAAACGGTTATGAAAAAAATTGCCATAAAAAAAGTTTCAATTATCGCACGCTGTTTAGTCAATACTAAAATTTTTACGGATATGTCTGAAGCCGAGTCATCGATAGAAAAAATTTTTAATGATAGTTATTCTGAACATTCATTTGATGAATGGAATACTGAAGTATCAGAATTAAGTGCTAATCGTGTTATCGCGCGTGTCGCCATGGCATCGAAAGTCAGAGTGCGCAGTTTAATTCAAGAGTTGTGGAATCATTAACCATCATGATTTTCAATTTCAATATATTAAAACACCAAATTAACGTTTTCAGTGTAGTGATTTCCTCGGTTACGCATTAATATGTGACCGGGGAGCATAGCGGAATATTGTAACAGTGACTACGTTAAATGCTCTGTTAGCAAAATTCGCCGTAAACCCGCAGCAAACAACGCGGCGGCTTCAAAGGCGAAGGGGATATAAGGTGAAAAGCCTGAGGGCTTTAAGGACGGCTACATTAACGCCGCGCTGAATATCAAGCAGCAAAGCATATTTGAATTATAGGCGACGGGTCTCGTCGTTTCTGCCCATGGAGGCTTGCGTAAGACTTGCCATGCACAAGTGGCGGCCTTTGAAGTGGGAAGCCTCGCCCAATAGAGCGGGGAGCAGTCACCGTAATTAATTGGTTATCATAAGGGGACGAACAATGTCATTTGAAGTATTTGAAAAATTGGAAGCAAAAGTTCAACAAGCTATTGATACCATCACCTTATTACAAATGGAAATTGACGAGTTAAAAGAAAAAAATCAGGGACTATTTCAAAAAGGGCAAGAAGATACCAATACTATTGAAATATTGCAGCGTGAAAATGAGCAATTAAAACAAGAACAAAGTGTCTGGAAAGAACATTTAGAAAAAATATTAGGTAAAATGGACGAGGTCTAAGAGATTATTCAAAATCTTTTTAAGCATGAAAAAAGGATCAAAACAACGGCGTTGTTTTTTTACAAAAACAAGGACGTGAGTAAGCATTCTAGCTTTATTTGACCCAGTATTAACGAGCAACAAAAAATTTTCTAACAGATTAAAAGAACCAGAGCTACTGAAACTACAGCGCCCCGGAATAGTGCGGCGCGTTCTTCCCCGCATTAGTCTCTTTCGTTACGACGCCCCGGTATTTCAGGCCAAATACGACGAACGTGGATCGTAACCTCCTCACGATCATGATAAAGTTGCTTCGCTCGAATCGTAGCATTAGTTCCCTGTATGCCGAGCTGCCCTTCTAACCGCGCTAAATTTTTGCACACTTCTTCGTAACGTTTTTTCATTGGTAATTTAAGATTGAAAATCGCTTCACGGCACCACCCTTTGATTAGCCATTTGCTAATCAATTGCGTCACTTTCGCCGGTTTTTCCACCATATCACAGACCAACCAATAAATTTTGTTACTGGTCGGTTCATATTTAAAACCATCAGCACGAACATGAGCCACCTGGCCTCCATCGATTAACCGCTGATCTATCATGCCATTGTCAATAGCTTGTACCCTCATACTCCGCTGTACTAACTGATAAGTCCAGCCGCCAGGACAAGCGCCGAGATCAACCGCATGCATACCGCTAGCCAGGCGGTCTTCCCACTCATCAATGGGGATAAAAACATGAAAAGCCTCTTCCAATTTTAATGTTGAGCGGCTAGGAGCATCAGCAGGCAATTTGAGGCGAGGGATCCCCATATAAAAAGGTGAATTATTATTGCTGTAAGAGTAACCGACATAACAACAACCTGGAGCAATAAAAAACACATGGATGACTGGTTGAGAAGGCGCATAGTTCGTCAACAATATTTTGTGTTCACGCAAACATTTACGCAATGGTACGGTCAGTTTACGACAAAATTTCAGCAACTCTTTGCTCTTATTCGTATCAGCGACCTCTACCCTTAATTCGCCGCCATTTTCGATGACACCGATTAGCATACCAACAATCGATGATATTCGATCATGTGACGGTAAATGACGTAGTAATTCTCCAACAACCATCATCTGGCGAGCAAAAATAAGCTCGCAAAAAGGTAACTCCCTAATCAAGCGATCTGCATCATCAGGCTGGTAACATTCAAATAATACATAACCACTTTTTTCTTTTACTCGCGCAAAACCAAATACATCGTACTCAGCCGCTTTAGCGCTTATTTCTGCCGCACATTCTTTTTCAAAACCTGCGCGGCAATATAGAGCAATTTTATTCATCGTGTTTAACTGTTTAGTCCCAGCATTGGGTAGATTGGATGCAGGGTAAATTGTTCTGGTTCTTTTGTCTATATTTTGCAGATGAACGCATAAGGTGTGAGACTTTTCAGGGTTGTGCTGAAAAGCGTCATTGGCAGGGAAAATATCATGTTCAAGTGATCGTCATTCTTTTTTTTACTCACTGGGTGATAGTAGCGAAAACGTCATGTTTTAACACTTGGTACTTTAACAAATAACAATCAGCCGTCATCATCATGCAGAGATAAATCCTTGCCGATTGCTTTTTCTGTTTTTTCTTTGAACTATGGGTTTAATTAAGGGGCTCTAGCTTTTCCAGTAATACACCACATTCTATATGTTGGGTATAAGGAAACTGATCAAATAAGGCGAGACGACTGATTTTATGAGTATGTTGTAATTGCTCAAGGTTGCTACATAAACTAATAGGATTACAAGAAATATAAATGATACGCGAATAAGTACTCGCCATTTTGACCGTAGTATCATCTAATCCGCAGCGAGGGGGATCGACAAGAATAGTTTCACAATGATAACTTCTTAGCTCAATATCTCGTAAACGATTGAATTGACGCTGCCCTGCCAACGCTTGAACAAGTTCTTCTGCCGACATCCTGATAATAGTGACATTATCAATACCGTTAACAGCAATATTAAATTGAGCAGCGGCAACTGAGGGCTTTGCAATTTCAGTGGCTAATACCCGTCGAAAATTCCTCGCGAGTGCTAATGAAAAATTACCATTACCACAATAGAGCTCGAGTAAATCCCCTTGAAAATTTTTGCTGACGTCAATCGCCCATTCCAACATATGAATATTTACTGCAGCATTCGGTTGAGTAAAGCTATTTTCTATTTGTCGATAAATGATGTCACGACCTGCAATAGATAGCACTTCATCCACATGATCCTGATCAAGAATAACTTTAGTTTTAGCAGCACGCCCAATCAGCTGCAGATCAAAACCTTGCAACCGTAACTGATCTCGTAACCTGATGGCCTGTTGCTGCCATTCTTCATCCAGCTTGCGGTGATATAGCAGAGAAGCAATAATTTTATTGCTATACGTTGATAAGTAATCAATCTGGAACAATTTATGTCGTAAAATAGGTTGATTTTTAATGATGCTAATCAATATTTTCATCAAACGGTTGATCAATTGACTGGCGATTGGAAAATATTCTACCCGAATGCGTTGCTTCGTTTCAGGAACAAACATAATGTGATAGAGATCATCCCCATCATGCCAAACACGAAATTCAGCTCTCATACGGTAATGTTCTATCGGAGAAGAAAATGTCTCTACTTCGGGCACCTCGAATTGAGACAGGATATCTTTCAAGCAATCGACTTTTTTTGCCAATTGCTGATGGTAGTCGTGAGTGGAACATTTTTTAAAGGTAAAATAGTCGGGGATCATGCAAATTCTCGGCTAACTTAGTGATGAAAAAAGACGGCGATGGGTGCGATTGTAGAGAAAGTGATGTTGAAGTCTAGCTTGAGAGTAATTTATCGCTATTATACCCTTCGCCTTTCCAGTTACTGCGGCGTTGACTGCTGGCATTCATCCTCTGTCATGTACCGATTCGATTGATTACCGCCTTGCCGTAACTCGAAATTCATTGGATATACCTATACCCTTCGTCTTTGAAGCCGCCACGTTGTTGGTTGCGAGCCTTCGCCCTCATGATATGTCTACGCTCATCGATCGGTCGCCCTGGCAGCCGAAGGCAACTTCAAAGGCGAAGGGTATATATAGAATTATTTGAAAATAATATCAAAATCTTAATTTTTTTCTCTCGATAGAAGCACATTATTGTAGTATTATCGAACAAAAAATGAACGAGTGATTAACCGTTTGTTCAACTTTAACGTCTATATACTCACAGTCCTTCAAGTTTGCCGCTAGGCGAACACCCGTAGCCAACAATGCGGCAGCTTCAAAGGCGAAGGGTATATATTAAAAGGGTAATTTATATGGATCGATATACTCGCTCTAATGGTTCCATTGTCGAACGTGCTATGGGTATACAGACGTACATGGCACAGGTTTATGGTTGGATGACTTGTGGTCTATTATTAACCGCTTTCGTCTCCTGGTATGCTGCTAACACCCCGGCGCTCATGAATTTTATTTTTTCTAGCCAGATCACTTTTTTTGGACTAGTTATTGCCCAATTAGGATTAGTGTTTGTTATTTCGAGTATGATTAATCGTCTGAGTGGCGCTTTGGCAACCAGTTTATTTATGTTTTATTCTGTGTTGACCGGTTTAACTATGTCCAGTATTTTTATCACTTATACCGGTTCATCGATTGCCAGTACTTTTGTCATTGCTGGTGGCATGTTTGGTGCCATGAGCCTTTATGGGTACAGTACTCAGCGTGATCTGAGTGGCTTTGGCAATATGCTATTTATGGGTCTGATTGGTATTCTGTTGGCTTCAGTGGTTAATATTTGGTTGAAAAGCAATGCGTTAATGTGGGCAGTTACCTATCTTGGTGTCGTGCTGTTTGTTGGTCTAACCGCCTACGATACGCAAAAATTGAAAAATATGGGGAATCAATTAGATGCTAATGATACCGAGGGATTACGCAAATACGCTATCGTTGGTGCCTTAACGCTATACCTTGATTTTATCAATCTATTCTTAATGTTATTGCGTATCTCCGGCAGTCGACGTTAATCGATTGAAATATAATCAAGTCAGGGCATTTTTTAGCCGCGCATGAACTACTGATGCTTGCAACGGATTTTACCGCGAGGCGAGGCATTGGATAACGATTCGATTGTTGATAACAATTTTTCGGCTTGATGTGCTGCTAGTTGTGCATCAACAGGTAAATACCACCAATGGGATTGAGCAAATGCGCGGCATTTTACGGCATCCTTTTCAGTCATAATCAAAGGTTGTTCCGGATCGGCTAAGGCCAGTAATTGCTCTAATGAATAATTTTGATGATCGTCAAAGCTATATTCTTTTTTAGCCGTAATACCTAATTGCTTTAATGTTAAAAAAAAGCGGGCAGGATGACCAATGCCCGCCATAGCTACCACCTGTGGTAGTGCTTGAACAGGCTGTCGTTTTCCCGTAACCAGATTGACAGCTTCATTGGCTTGCAACCGCATCGAAATTTCACCCGAGGCGGCATGCCCACCATTAGTGATAATTGCATCTACCGAGTTAAGCCTAGCTGCTCGTTCACGCATCGGGCCTGCAGGCAACCACCAGCCATTACCAAAACGGCGCATACCGTCAATAACAACCAGTTCAAAATCTCGGTGTAACCCATAATGCTGCAAACCATCATCAGCTATCACCAGATCCAATGGATGCAACATTAACAACGCTTTTATAGCTTCAGAACGTTTAGGTGATACAGCAATTGGCACACCGGTACGTTGAAAAATGAGCACGGGCTCATCACCAGCCTGTTCTGTGGTTGTATACTGTGTTAACACTAACGGATAAGCTATTGCTTTGCCACCATAACCACGAGACACCACCCCTACTCTTAATCCTCGCTGCCGAAGTTGTTCCACTAACCAGATAACTAAGGGAGTTTTGCCGTTTCCTCCAACAGTGAGGTTTCCAACTACTACCACAGTAACAGGTGGCCGCCAGACGGTCTGTAAGCCAATACGGTAACTAAAGCGAATCAGCCAAGTCACCAGTCCATATAGCCAAGATAATGGCAATAATAAAAAATAAAGCCGTGATCGGCCAAACCAAAGATATTCAATCATGGATTAAATTGTATACGATGAAGCTGAGCATAAACCCCTTTTTTCGCTAATAGCTCTCGATGTTGGCCTCGCTCGACAATCTGGCCATCCTCTATGACTAAAATTTCATCTGCCTTTTCGATAGTGGATAAGCGATGGGCAATAATTAATGAGGTACGGTTTTTTTGTAATTCATCCAATGCAGCTTGAATGGCATATTCAGATTCAACATCTAATGCCGAGGTCGCCTCATCAAGAATCAATATCGGACAATCACGCAGCAGAGCACGTGCAATGGCAATACGCTGACGTTGACCACCTGATAGCATGACACCATTCTCGCCAATCACAGTATCAAGCCCATTTTCCATTTTTTCAATAAAATCGCTGGCATGCGCCATCTTTGCCGCGTTTTCTATTTTTTCACGGCTATATTGTTTGTCTCTAGCATAAGCAATATTATTCGCTATCGTATCATTAAATAAATATACGTTCTGTGATACTAATGCGATCTGATTACGTAAAGAATCTAATTTATAATCACGCAAATCTCTCTTATCGATTAGGATATTGCCCTTATTAATATCATAAAAACGAGTGAGTAAATGGGCTATCGTCGATTTTCCGGCGCCAGAACGTCCAACCAGTGCCACTGTTTTGCCTGCCTGAATATCTATATTAATGTTAGTGAGTACAGGGATTTTTTTGTTTGGATAACAAAAAGTGACATTATGAAATTCAATATTTCCTTTTACCCGCTTTACTTTTAATTTACCTTCGTCTTTTTCTTGTTCTGTATCTAGAATGGCAAATAGCGTCTGGCAAGCAGCCATACCTCGTTGAAATTGAGCGTTAATATTTGTTAGCGATTTTAATGGGCGCATCAATGCCATCATGGCCGAAAAAACCACAGTAATAGTCCCCGCTGTCAAGGTTTCCATCACACTAGGAAAGCTCGCTGCATACAATACGAAAGCGAGTGCAAAGGAAGCAATTAATTGAATAATAGGATCAGAAATTGATGAGGCAGAAACTATTCTCATTCCTTGCTGCCGCATTCGGTTACTTACCGCATTAAAACGCTCTGATTCAATTTTTTGGCCGCCGAAAATCAAGACTTCTTTGTGTCCTTTCAGCATTTGTTCTGCGCTCGTGGTCACTTGCCCCATCATATTTTGCATATTTTTACTGATATTGCGAAAACGTTTGGATACCACACGAATTACCAATGAAACAATAGGCGCGATAACGATCAGAATTAATGATAATTGCCAACTGTAATAAAACATCATGATGAACAGGCCGATAATAGAGGCTCCTTCCCGCACCACTGTAATTAATCCGTTAGAAGAAGAAGCGGCAACCTGCTCAGAGTCATAAGTAATACGTGAAAGCAGTGTCCCAGTAGACTGCTGATCAAAAAATGCTACCGGCATACCCATCATGTGGCTAAATAATCGACGGCGCATATACATGACAACTTTGCCAGAAACCCATGAAATACAGTAGGTTGAAATGAAACTTGTTATACCTCGTACTAGCATCAGACCAATTACGGCCAGAGGCATCCAGGTCAAAATTGAGCTATTTGCTTTACCAAAGCCCTCATCCAATAATGGTTTTAGCAACGACAACATAAAAATATCACTGGCTGCATTAAAAATTAGCGCTATTGCAGCTACAATTAAGCCTGTTTTAAAAGGAGCTATCATCGGCCAAAAACGGCGGAAAGTTTTCCAAGTGGAGAGATCGTGATCATTTATCATTAAAAAACAGGTCCCTGAAGAATTAACAGATCATGAGATTTATTACAAAATTTATGCGCCCGGTGCTATGTTAGGCCGCAAACTATTCGGCATGCCCTGTGGGATGTACCCCCTGTTAGCGAAATTGCGTGCCGCTGACACACACCAGTTTTATCAGTAGTTTCTTTTATTCATCATGTTCTCTGGCACCAAACCATTGATGATACCAACGAGGCATGTACTGCTCTCGATAGCCACTCACTTGCCAATTATTATCAAAAAAAAACAGGCTAATTTGTCCAGAAACTGAAGTATCACGCCAAGTTATATTATTTTTTTTGTAGCGGTGGCGTACCTTTTTTGACGGCAATCGCCATGAGTTATAACGTGCGACAGATGCCAATGCCAATGCAGGTTTCACTGCGCGTAGGAAAGGTGGAGTAGATGAAGTTTTACTGCCGTGATGAGGAACTTGTAAAATGGTTGAATCAAGTTTACCACCATGCTCACGTATCACTTGATACTCTCCCTTATTTTCTAAGTCACCGGTTAATAATACGCTATGTTTACCATCATCAATACGAATAACACAAGAATCGTCATTTTTACTATTTTGTGTCAAATTTCCTGGCCAGAGCACTTCAAAATTTAAGCCCTGCCATTGCCAACTATCTCCGCGTCTACAAAGCATAAATTGCTCCCGCTGAAAGTTGCTGACGGGATAAAAAGGTGCTCTTATATTCGCCTGTGGGAATGCCGCTATAAGTTCGGTCAATCCGCCAGTATGATCTTTGTGATCGTGGCTGAGAATAATTTGTTCAACATGAAGACCCCGCCAACTAAGATAAGGTAATATGACTTTCGATGCCATGCTACCTGCACTCCATTGCATTCCTGTATCAAAGATTAACGCTTTACCGGCGCGCTCAATGACAACAGCCAGACCGTGTCCAACATCCAGCATATCAACCCGCCAACGATACTCTTGTTTCCCGTAAGAAAATCCCCACAAAACGAAACATAATACTAATACCGCAATCGAATGACTTCGCCACCATTGAAAACGCCAAATGATTACTGCTAACCATCCACTGTAACTGGCTAATATTGAATTTTTTCCAACAGTTAACCAGCCTTTTTGTAGCGTATTTAAAGGAAAAAATATCATATTAATCGATAAATCAGCGGCGTACCATAACCATGAGGCAACTGCGGGCATTAGACTGGTGAGCACTGCCATTAGTACCGCCGGTACGGTAATAATGGATACGATCGGCACCGCCCACATATTCGCAACCAGAGCAGACAAGCTAACACCATGAAATAACCCGACTTGTAACGGCATCAGTAATAACAGCATACCTAATTGCAAATGTAGCCAGCGGAGCGGTAAATTGCGCCAATTTTTTCGGTTAGCGGGGTTAGTTTGTGATCTAACCGAAGTTAGGGGTACCCAATTCCACCAAAAAATAAGAGCGGCTACTGCCAAACATGATAACCAAAAACTATCTGATAATATTGCTAGTGGATCAGTCACTAGAATTAGCGCAAGTGTCCATATCCAAACCTGCCATGCACTGCATAAGACACCAAAACCACGTAATGCTAGCCATAGCGTTAACGCCAATGCTGCTCTTACTGTAGGGGGGCTAGCTCCAGCTAGCCATACATAAGATATTGCCATTAGCCATGAAAAAAATAATGGAAAACCTACGCCTACCCAATGGGCAGGAAAAGAAAATTGTATCGCTCTAGCCAGTAATGCGCCAAACGATGCAGCGATAGCAATATGTAATCCTGAAATAGCCATCAAATGAGCAGTACCTGTTTGCCGTAATAGCTGCCAATTTTTTTGATCAAGCAAATGCCGTTCACCAAAGGCTAATGCGAGCAAAATAGGATGATAGTTATAGATGCTGATTTGACGTTCAATACTGCTAATGATTCTTTGGCGAAAATTGCAATTGTTATTAATTATATTTGCGATAATTATTTTTCCTGATAAAGGCTGACGGTTAGCGATTGCCCAACGTTGGCTATCAAATCCCCCTTGGTTAAGTAAGCTGTGTATGGGTCTCATTCGTAATTTTAGTTTCCACTGTTGCCCAGCACAAAATGGTTTTAGCTCATCAGGCCAAATGACAGAGACCCTGACTGGTGGAAACAAACGTCGACCATCAATCTGATTAATCGCCAATACGACTTTTTGCTTGTCATGCTGTTTATTATCATCCGAAAGATTAATACTTTTAACCGTAGCAATAATATTGCTATCTCCTTGGGATAGGATATTAATCTGTGTTAGCAATGTGGTTCCATGCCAGCATCCCCAAAGAAAGCTAATAATGGCTAATGAAAAATATCGGCATATAACGTTATTGCTGACCCAAAGGGCTATTGTCAATACCATCAGGCTCACGAATAATTTATGCCCTGGTAATTGTGATAAAATAGCCAGTGGCAATATTCCTGAAAAAATGACCATTGCCATTTTGGTGAATGATAGGACGATAGGCCATGCCCCCTCTTAGAGCTAGTTCGAAATCTCTTAGACTTCACTCCCCTCGCTACGGTTTTGTAAAAAGTCTATTTTCAATTACGGTTTTTTTGTAATAAACAAAGTTTCTGATCATTGCCGTTTTTTTTCCATCGATTAAATTATATAGCGAGAGGCGGATCGAAATTTATTTGAAGGAAATGACAAAAATTAAAGGAATATTGTGATATTGCTCGAATAATAGGAGGGGAATATAAGGTGAAAGTGTATTAATAGACTTCTTGCAAAACATAAGTTTATTTTACAAGAAGCTAATAAAAAAAACGGCACTATATAAGTAGTACCGTTTAATTTCTGATCATATTGAAAGTTAAGACGTTACAGAGGGTTTAGCAGCACAGTCCACACAATCACGTAACTTTTTACCTGGTTTAAAATGGGCAACATATTTACTAGGTAAGTGAACTGAATCTCCGGTTTTTGGATTACGACCAATACGCGCAGGTCGATAATGGAGGCAAAAACTACCAAATCCTCGGATCTCGATGCGATTACCTTTACCTTTCGCCAATGTATCACCCATGCATTCAAATATCTCTCTCACTCCTTTATCTACGTCTTGAAGGGATATGTGAGAGAGGCGCTTATGAAGTCTTTTAATCAATTCAGACTTGGTCATATCACCTCCAAGTTTCTTAAATAAAACCAGCTATCCCCTTCGCTTTTGAAGCCGCCGCGTTGTTGGCTGCGAGCCCTCGCCCGAATCACGTAGTTTGTCTACGCTCATCGGGTCTCACGCCCTGGCCGCCTAGCGGCAACTTCAAAGACAAAGGGTATATTCAGAGACAAAAAATCGATCTCGCTGCTACCTTATTCTCCCTTGGCTGCTTTGAATGCTTCAACCATAGCGTTAGAGAAACCAGTTTCTTCCTGCTTATTGTTGGCAGTAGGCTTAGTCGCATCCTTTTCATTGCTTTCATCCTTAGTACAAGCCGATAAAACAATTTTGCGAGTCTTACGATCAACACTTATATATTGTGCCTCAATCTCATCGCCAACTTTCAGCTTCGACATGGCATCGGAAACACGCATGCTGCCTGTTACACTAGGTGCCAGCTCAATTGTAGCACTTTTAGCATCAAGCGCTAAAATTTTACCCTTAACAACGGTGCCTTTTGTTTTGTCTGACAGGAAATCGTTAAGGGGATCCTCTACTAATTGTTTAATGCCTAGGGAGATACGTTCACGTTCTGCGTCGACTTGTAAAACAACGGCTTCGATTTCATCGCTTTTTTTGTATTTGCGAACCGCATCTTCTCCTGATTTATGCCAGCAAATATCACTCAGATGAACTAAGCCATCGATGGAGCCCTCTAAACCGATAAAAATACCAAAATCAGTAATAGATTTGATTTTTCCTTTAACACAATCGCCTTTATTGTGAGCCTCGTCAAATTCCTGCCAAGGATTACATTTACACTGTTTCAAGCCAAGCGATATACGGCGCCGATCACCATCAATATCGAGCACCATAACTTCGACTTCGTCACCAAGGCTGACAACTTTAGCGGGATGGATATTTTTATTGGTCCAATCCATTTCAGAAACATGCACTAGACCTTCAACTCCTTCTTCAATTTCTACAAAGCAACCGTAATCAGTTAGATTTGTGACTCGCCCTTTTAACTTGCTGTTTTCTGGATAGCGTTTAGCAATAGAAACCCATGGGTCTTCAGCTAACTGCTTTAAGCCAAGCGATACGCGTGTACGTTCAGCATCATATTTTAGTACTCTAACGTTTATCTCGTCACCTACACAGACGCATTCATTAGGATGTTTGATCCGTTTCCAGGCCATGTCAGTAATGTGCAATAGACCATCAACACCTCCCAAGTCAACGAAAGCACCATAATCGGTTAGATTTTTAACCACCCCTTTAATGATTGCACCTTCTTGTAAGTTCTTTAATAATTGATCACGTTCAGCACTGTTTTCATTTTCGAGCACTGCACGACGAGAAACGACAACATTATTACGCTTTTGATCTAATTTAATGACTTTGAACTCAAGCTCTTTGTTTTCCAAATTCTGGGTGTCTCGAACAGGGCGTATATCGACCAGTGAACCAGGTAGGAAAGCACGGATTTCGTTCAGTGCGACGGTAAAGCCTCCCTTTACTTTTCCGTCGATGATACCTGTAACGGTTTCCGCTTTTTCATAGGCTTTTTCTAACATCACCCATGCTTCGTGGCGTTTAGCTTTCTCACGAGATAAGCGTGTTTCACCAAAACCGTCTTCTATGTCATCTAGCGCAACGTCAACTTCATCACCAACCTGAATTTCTAGTTCACCTTGTGCGTTTTTAAATTGTTCTACTGGAATTGCTGATTCTGATTTTAAACCGGCATCCACCAGGACGGTATCTTTATTGATAGAAACAACAACGCCACGGACAATAGAGCCTGGACGTGTTTCAATTGTTTTTAGGAATTCTTCAAAGAGCTGAGCGAAAGATTCTGTCATGTTAATAATCTTCAAGAGTTGTGAAATTTAACGTCTACCTTAGCATCCCGCCAAATAGGGTTGTTTATCTGCCTCACTACACATCCTTTGCAGTAAGGATAAAATGTTCTTTAACAATAAGTGCTGACTAAGTCTATACCCTTCGCCTTTCAAGTTACGGCGGCGTTAGCTGCGGGTGCTCGCCGAATCACGTAGTATGTCTACGCTCATCGGTCGGTCGCCCTTGCCGCCTTGCCGTAACTCGAAATTCATTGGGTCTATAGTGTCATCGATATACCCTTAGCCTTGAATCAAATTAGACTGATTCGGCTATAACACCACGCTATTGCTAAAATTTTGTATGGCTGTACTTTGTGGCATCTTGCACTGTCTGCCCCATCGGCAGTTTTCTTTCAATATACGCCAATGATGCATTAATCACCTGTTCAATGGACATATTAGTTGAATCTAGTATTAATGCATCAGCTGCAGGGATTAAGGGGGCAATTAGCCTACTACGATCACGATTATCACGTTCCTGTATATCAACCAAAAGACGCTCGAAGCTAACATTAAACCCTTCTGCCTGCAACTGTAGCATACGCCGATGCGCGCGTGCTTGCACGCTAGCGTCAAGGAATATTTTAACGGGAGCATCAGGAAATACCACTGTCCCCATATCGCGCCCATCGGCAATTAGGCCAGGCTCTTTACGAAACGCCCGTTGGCGAAGCAAAAGTGCTGCCCGCACTCGTGGGAAGGTTGCCACTTGCGATGCACTTTTACCTATAGCTTCAGTGCGAATTTCATTAGTGATATCCTCACCTTCTAAAATGACTTGTAACTGCCTGTCATTTGAAACAAAGCGAACATCGAGATGTTCTGCAATGGGAATTAACGCCTCTTCAGTTTTGATATCCAGCTGATGGTGTGACGCTGCCACGGCGAGTACACGGTAGATAGCTCCTGAATCCAGTAAATTCCATTTTTGCAATTCTGCTAATGCTTTACATAACGTACCTTTACCTACACCACTTGGCCCATCAACGGTTATCACTGGGAGTATTACCGTCATTTTTTTCTCCTTTTCGCTGAACCTCGTGTTCACCCTAGAGGGCAATCACTGGCGCAGTATTATACGCTGTATCTTAACTAAGTGTTACCCTAGAATTACCGAAGAGCCTGTTCGAACGCTTTTGTGCTCGCTGATACTTCGTCAAAAACGAGATGCTAAAGTTTAAAATATTTTAGATATCAAACATATTTACCCGATATGGGGTAAAACGACTGTCCTACAGGGGGGAAGATGTCAAATGAATGCGCTTAACGCTGTTAAATTATGAAAATAATCAGGGAACGTTTTAGTAACGCAATTAGGATTTAAGAGGGTGATTGGGTTATCTGATAATGCGAGTAGTGAGAAACACATCGCCATACGATGGTCGTTATAAGTGTTTATTTTAGTAGTAAAAATTAATTTTTTTGGCGGCACAATGCAAATGTGCTCTTCGCCGGCCATAACTTTTGCACCCACTTTTTCTAGCTCTGTCGTCATGGCATAAATACGATCAGTTTCTTTTATCCGCCAGTTATAAATATTACGAATAGTGGTTGATCCTGTGGCAAATAGTGCCGTAATCGCAAGGGTCATAGCAACATCAGGGATGTGATTCATATCTATGTCGATACCCTGCAATTGGCCACGACAGCATTCAATGTAATCATCATGCCAGTGGATTGCTGCCCCCATCCGCTGCAACACATTAGCAAATTCGATATCACCCTGTATGCTTTTTTTTCCGATACCCTTCACGCGAACTTTACCCCCTTTAATTGCCGCCGCGGCCAAAAAATAGGAAGCTGACGAAGCATCACCTTCAATCCAATATTTCTTCGGTGATCGATAAGTTTGTCTCCCTTTAATGTAAAAGTGTTGGTCATTTTGCCTGTGAACCTCAACACCGAATATTTTCATTAAATGCAAGGTGATATCAATATAGGGTTTGGACACCAGATTGCCTTGAATCTGAATATGAGTATCCTGAATAGCCAAAGGGGCGGCCAGTAATAGGGCAGTTAAAAATTGGCTAGACAGACTGCCATCAAGCGTTAATGTGCCACCTGAAAAACCACCTTTTAAACGAAGGGGGGGATAATTGTGCTGTCCAAGATAATCTATTTGTGCGCCTCCTTGACGTAAAGCATCTACTAAATGGCCAATAGGCCGTTCTTTCATACGAGGTTCACCGGTCAAAATAACATCACTGTTTCCTAGACACAGCACCGCCGTCAAGGGTCGCAGTACAGTGCCAGCATTACCTAAAAATAATTTTTGCCCTTTATCAGTATGCATTAGCCCATTAAGGCCATCGATTTCACATTGAGTGGCATCAGCGGAAAGTCGGTATTTTACGCCCAGTGTTGTTAACGCTTTGAGCATATGGCGTGTATCATCACTGTCTAGCAAATTGTCGATTTGGGTCGTGCCGCTTGCCAATGCTGCTAAAAGCAATACACGATTGGAGATGCTTTTCGAGCCAGGTAATTTGACGGTACCATTGATTAACGGTATCGGTTGTAGCCTAAGCGATTCAACCATGACGGCGCTCAAAATCACACATAAAAGCGGTCAAAGCTTTCACACCTTCAATTGGCATCGCATTATAAATGGACGCTCGCACCCCTCCTGCTACTGAATGGCCTTTTAGTGCTTTTAATCCTTTGCTTTCAGCCTCTGCAAAAAAGAGCGCTTCCAAGGCAGGATCAAGCAGTCGAAAAGGCACATTCATCCATGAGCGGTAATTTTCTTCTACATTATTGCGATATAACTTGCTGTCATCGATGACAGAATATAACAATTTGGCTTTAACTCGATTGCGTTTTTCCATTTCCTCAAGCCCCCCCTGTTTTAGCAACCACTTAAAGACCAGGCCTGCCAGATACCAGGCAAAGGTGGGAGGAGTATTAAACATAGAATCCTTTTCAGCTAAGGTTTTATAATTGAAAATAGAGGGCGTTAGCGGATGTGCATGTCCTAACAAATCTTCCCGTATAATGACCAATGTCAACCCCGCTGGCCCAATATTTTTTTGTGCACCGGCATAAATGACACCATAACGTTCAACATCAATAGGGCAGGAAAGCAGACAGGAAGAGCAATCCGCAACCACCACTTTTTTATTGTCAAAACAGGGTTGCTCATGGATAGCGATGCCCTCGATGGTTTCATTCGGGCAGTAATGCAAATAGGCGGCGTTGTCATCTAATGACCAGTCCTTCATCGGCTTAATACCCACCTTGCCAGCCGTATCAGTAATGACGACATCAATGACATTGGGAGTGCAATATTTTTTTGCTTCGTCGATCGCGCTACGTGCCCAGTAACCGCTATCAATGTAATCCGCTGTTTTTTTTTCAGCCAAAATATTGAGCGGAACCGCCGCAAATTGGCCTCTAGCCCCTCCATGGCAAAACAGTACCTTATAATTGTCAGGAATTTTTAACAATTCACGCAGATCTTTCTCTGATTCCTGAACCACTTGCATAAATTCTTTACTACGATGGCTAATTTCCATGACGGAAACGCCAAGTTCTTGCCAATGACATAACTCTTGCTGAGCCTTAAGAAGCACTTCTGCAGGTAACATGGCTGGTCCAGCGCTAAAATTATAAACAGAGGGCATTTGATCACCTATTCGTTAATTACCGATTATAGCCAAATCATTTTAATTTGATTCAAGGCGGAGGAGCACAGACAGTACAAATAGCACGGCAAGCGACGACAACGCAGAATCAAATTAAAATGATTTGGCTATATATTACGCAACAGCTTTAATACCGGTGTACTCTCAGGCATCAGGCCATGCCAAAGTTTGAAGGCATGAGCGGCTTGACTCACTAACATACCTAAACCATCAGCGTAGTTCTGTACACCTTGTTGCGCTACCCAAGCGAGAAAAGGGGTTAAATCTGATTGATAAAAAATATCATAACAGCGTGGATTGTTGGAGAGGATAGAAGCGGGCAACGCGGGAATTTTATTATGAATTCCTGCTCCTGTCGCATGAATAATTAAATTAAATTTTTCAGTCTGTAATTCCGCCATCTCCAACGCCATAATATTTTTCTTAAAGAGTTCACTCAACTGTTGCGCACGACTAAAGGTTCGATTGCTAATAACTATGTTACAACCGTAGGAGATAAGTGGCGAAATGACGCCTCGCGCAGCTCCCCCCGCCCCGATTAATAAAACACGATCCTGCGGGTGGATAAAATTGAGCCGATTAAGATCGTCTAGTAAGCCGATACCGTCCGTATTATCGCCTAATAATTTTCCATCATCTACCGCGAGTAAAGTATTAACCGCCCCCGCCAATGCTGCTCTTTCTGTCAGTTGGCTGCATATTGCATAGGCTCGCTCTTTAAAGGGTGTCGTAACATTAGCCCCTTTTGCACCAGCTGAAAAAAATGTGGTTAATTCTTTTTCGAAATGATCAGGGGAGGCAAGTATTGATCGGTATAGATGTGCAATACCCGTTTGAGCGGCAAAAAGCGCGTGAATTTTAGGCGATAGACTGTGTTTGATGGGGTTACCGAAAACAGCAAAGTGTGACATATCTTTCTCTGCTAGCCTTGACGAAGTTGTTTACCCGTTAGCGCATCTCTGATTTCTGATGGATTTTTACAACCGCCCACCTGCCCTGTTAGCACGGGTAATAAAATACCAAATTGCATTTTGACATCTGCTTCTGTACGACAAGGCGGATGACCACTTAAATTGGCACTGGTCGAAACTAAAGGCTTACCATAGCATGTACACAGCTGCCGTACTAATGGATGAGCACTCACCCTAACAGCCAGTGAATTAAAACGCCCCGTTAACCAATCAGGAGTATCTCTTTTGGCGGGGATCACCCAAGTTATCGCCCCTGGCCAACTGCTAAAAACAGAGGCACGCTGAGCCATACTGAGCGGTGAATCATCGAGATAAGGCTGTAACTGATCATAGTTAGCCGCAACGAGTATTAGCCCTTTTTGCCGAGAACGCTGCTTCAAGGTCAATAACGCATTCACCGCTTTTTCGCTGTTTGGATCACACCCCAAGCCAAATACCGATTCTGTTGGATAGGCAATCACTTCTTCATGTCGTAACGCTAATAATACTTTTTCCAATTGAGCAGGCTCATTTTGACTCATGCCCTTTATCCTACTGATATCTGATTTTTCTGAGAGCCTATGCGAAATCGCTTGAAACCGCCAATATTTTATTTTCTACCCAGCGATAAAGATCATCAACCGTATTAATGTTAATAATATCTTTTTCATTCATATCAATTTTTAATTGTTCACTAATCATGATAACGATGTCTATCAGCGTGAGGGAATCTGCATATAAGTCATTAATAAGATGCTTTTCGCCGCTAAGATCTTGTTCACTACAGCCAAAACAAGTAGCCAAGATTTGCTGGGTGATCTTCTTATGATCAGTTTTACCATTTTTCTTCATCATCAATGCCCCAGTTGTCATCTTGCAAATTAGGTGGTTTCATTGACGCTATTTGTTTATTAAACCAATCGTTAAAAGGCATATTATTAAATTCGACTATAAGCTTATCATTTTCGATAGCCTGCTTTGCTACATCTGCTCTTTGTTCAAGCTGATCAACATTGATAACCTTCTCCTCAAAATACTTTCTAAGCTGGTTTACTCTAAACGATTCCGGTTTTAAATATTCACCATGTTGATTGAAAGTCTTTTTTAATGCTTCATGTCTGGCTTCTTGAGTTTCAGCAGGAATGACTTTGCCAGCTAAGTCAAAGAATAATGATTTTATTCTTTCATTAAGCGTCATTGGTGTATTCTGTGCATTGGATGAAAGATTTTTTGTTTGGTAAAATGCGGTGTTAATAATTTCAGTCATAGCATGTCCTTAGTGAATGTTTAAATTTTTTATTATTTTATTCGGTAGCAGAAAATGATTTTTGAAAGAGATCACTGAGTTGCTGCAAAGCATTTTGTGAAAGCGTTCTGCATTCTTTAATGACATCGTTGGTTAATGATAAACGTGTTAAACCCTGTTCAATAAATTCATCTGGAACAAATTCAGCAATTTGATCAACATATTTAATAATTAATCTAGATTCTGCATGATATTCTATTTTTATCGGTTTATTCCAATTTTCATTAAGAAATTCTAGTAATTGCACATGCCTTTTTTTTGCGCTTAACGGAAGAATTAAATGTAATAAATTATCATTTATAACAGATTCTTTATCTAATTTATGCAGCCATTCATCAACTAAAATAATCAGTATATCAGGATGATCAAGGGCGGTAGATAATATTTCCTTGGCACGTTTCACTAATACCGTATTTAATTTTTCACTTAACTCATGACTCGCATTAATATATTTCTTTATCTGTTTGGCAGCGGTAATAACACCTTGTTGATAACCCTCGGCATAAGCCTGTTTTTTTATTTTTTCCGCATCAGATCCTGCTTGCTTAATCATTTTTTTTGCGTGTAAGCAAGCTTCAGACAATATATTTTTTGCTTGTCTTTGTCCGGTGACTTGTGCACGTGTCAATAACACACCTTCATGTGCAGTTAAAGGCGTTAATTTAAGCATTATACAGAGCCTCGTTTTGATATATTAATCGAATTGTTTTTTATTATAACCAAATCATTTTAATTTTATTTTTGTTGTCGTCGCTTGCCGTACTATTTGTACTGTCTGCGCTCCTCTGCCTTGAATAAAATTAGACTGATTCGGCTATATTATGCGCGTAATAGTGTTTCAGCAGCACCAACGACTTTACGTACAGTGGCACTAATCAGTGACACCTCCATATTATAATCACCCATGCGTTTTTGTAATCGATAAGTATCATCGAAGCTCATAGGTTTGTTACTGTTTATTTGTTCTAAAATTTTATTTTTTCTGTCAGAAAATTCAGCAATATTATTAGAATATGCACTCAGCATACGATCTTCAAGTGATACGTTTCCATCATCAATTGGTTTAATATCATCGACAATGGTTTTTATGCCTTGAATGTTTTTAATTGAATCCATTATAGCCTCTATGTAAGATAAATATATTAAATAAATTTGAAAATATTTAATTGACTAACATTAATTAACGGAAGGTACTGATAATACTCATGGTAACGTCTTTCAGTGCTTTACTTGTATTAGAAGCCGCTGTTTTTGCTAACATATTATCCTGTGATATTCGCTGATAATTAAGTGCTGCCACTTCATTTAAAGGATTTTTACTTAGCTGTTTAAGTGCCGCCATAACATCTTCTGGTAACTCTGGTTGTCTCTGTTCACTACGCTTTGTAGATAAATCCACTACCGATGTTATACCTGCATTTTTATTAAAACTGCTAATATCAGTAATTGTATTTTTTCCATGCTCAATTTCATTTATCGCCATTTTATTTTCCTTTAAATTTTCAAATAGAGGAATAAATTAGCAAAAATAGATAATGAAATCCTGATGTAAACATCATCAATTATCCGTAATTTCATCATATTTTGTATCTTATAGTCGAATCAGTTTAACTTGATTCAACTATATCCACGCAGACAACATATTAAAAATATTAATATAGACATAGCAGTATGTTATTAAAAAATGCTTATTTTAATTTTTTAATGGCTAGATTTAATGTGCTAACAAGGGATTTTTTATCCCAGGAGTATAATAATAAAATTTTCCTTCCAAAGAGGCCGACTTTTTATATTGTATTTTTGATGATTTATTTTTTTTATTTTGTAAACAGGGAATATGATTTGGTAAAAATTCATCGAGAATATGTTGTAAAATGAAGCAGCTAAAATTAATATCTTTTTCAAGTATTATGCTTTCTCTGTGAACAATACTATGCTCTCTAGCGTAAACTAATTCAATCCGTAAACAAGGCTGTGAGTTACAGATTATCATTGTTCCTGCCAAATAATAATCTGGCTGTGTTTTATCTAGTAAGGTAACGATATCATCATAGTTTTTACAATTATTGGTAAGAATAGAGGGCAAAATACTAAGACCTAAGGGTGTATATTTTGATAACGCCTGTAGTAAAAAATCGTGGATAATTAACGAATCAACCTGATTTTCCATTTTAAATGGTAAGATAGCGAGCATACTCTTTGATTTTTTCTTATTCTCTGGTAACAGATGTGTCACCGGACGAATAAAACGATAGCCCTTACCATAAACAACATCAATATAACGATTGTCTTTATTTTCTTGCAGTATTTTACGCAATACATAAATACAGCGAGCCAGTGATTTTTCAGCACCTAAATCACCACGCCAAATTTTTTTTATTATTTCATTAGCAGATAGTAAAAGGCCAGCAGAATTGAGCAGTAATATTAATACAGACAGTTCCTTACCGGGTAGCTTGTTTTTTTTATCATTATAAAAAATAATTCCGTCTTTTTTTAAGATAAAGTCACCAAAGACATATTGCTCAACGTCAGATAGTAGCTCATTCATTCGATATTAACTCTTAATTTAATCAGATGAAGCCCATAAATATTCGGACTAAAGTATGTCAATAAATAAGATATACCTAGACAATGTGGCTATATTAATCTTTTTTTGGTAAAAAAATGTATGGTGCTGGTAAAAGTGCTGAAATTTGCAATTATTGAATAAGGTATTAACACCTTGACCATAGGAGGTTGCATTAATTCTGTAACCAAGGCGATAAGCAAATAATCCGTATCAATCTTTTCACTTCTTTGGTGTTGGATTTTATCCTGATCTAGGCTTTTGACTTTATTTTGTGTTTGAACTGCCATTTTGACTTTATGGGGACTAGTGATCAAGTTTTCATTTAATAACGCACTGGGTGGTACCAAAGTGATGTCAGCGGGGAGCTCAGGCAACATTTTCTGTAGTACCAGGATAGTGGCGGGATGAGGATGGCCAATGGCAATGACGGCACCATGACGGCGCGCCAATGCGATTGCTTGATTAAATTGTTGGCGAATAGCCGTTTCAGTCAGCGATTGATCAAGAAATATTTGCCGTTTTATAACTTTGACCCCGGTACCTTGAGCCGCCCGGCTAACTTGGCTGTTATTGATAGTGAGACTATCGAGAAAATAGAGTTGGTATTGATCCAACACTTGCATTACTTTTTGCATCGCAGGCAAATTACTGGTCATCGCGCTGCCCATATGATTATTCATCCCCACAGCGTGAGGTACATTTATGATCGCTTGGCGAATAATCCGCTGAATTTCTTCAACACTCATTTGTGGGTGTAATGTATCAAGCTCTAATGGTTGTTTGCTTAACGGCGCCATAGGCAGATGAATGAGAATTTCACGTCCCTGATTATGGGCTTTCATTGCCATTGCTCTGGCATAAGGAGCATGAGGCAAGATCGCTATCGAAATCGGTAGTGGGAGTTGCAATATTTTATTTTCGTTAACGGGACGGTAGCCAAAATCATCAATGACGATAGCCAATTTATACCCTTTGTCTTTGAAGTTGCCGCTAGGCGGCCAGGGAGTGAGATCTGATGAGCGTAGACAGGCTACGTGATTCGGGCGAGGGCTCGCAGCCAACAACGCGGCGGCTTCAAAGACAAAGGGTATACTGGCTTCAGTGCCGCTGACTATCCACAACATACTGGATAACAGTAATAAAGGTATTTTGAAATGATGCAATATTTTTTCCTAATTCGATTAGCATTCGTAATCGGGTAATCAAAAACCCTTCTATCAAGGTGTATCGAGCCAGGGTTGTGGATTCATTGCTTGGCCTTGTCTGCGTATTTCAAAATAAAGTGAAGGCTGACCCTGTCCACCACTGGTTCCAACTAAGGCGATAGCTTGACCTGCTTTTACCTCATCCCCCACGTTGACAAGTATACTTTGATTATAGCCGTACAGACTCATGTCCCCTCTACCATGCTCCACCACCACCATCAATCCATAGCCTTGCAGCCAATCGGCCAATAAAACACGACCATAAGCAATTGCCCTGACTTCCCGACCTTCAGTGGAGGCAATAACCATTCCTTTCCAACGTAATTCTCCTTGTAATGCTTCGCCAAATCGGTGGCGTACCTCACCACGTACTGGCCAAATAGTTTGCCCCTTCGGTGGCCCAAGCCCCCCCGTGCGCGCCATGAGTGAGCGTTCATTTTCACTGAGAGTATATTGACTGCCGGTTTTTTCTGCTTGTTGCTTTTTCGCTTTTATTTGCTCACGCATACGAGCAGCTTCTTGCGCCTCTTTTTTCGCTCTCGCCTTAGCCCTACGTTCAGCGTTAGCAATTTTATTACGTAAGCGACGCTCGTTTGATTTTAATTCCGTTAAACTTTGTTGATCTTTTTGCAGCGATTTTTCAAGTGATGTGAGGGTTTGTTTACGAGCTGTACGTGCGGTTTCCCATTTTTGCTGTTGCTCTTTTTTTTCATTAAGTAAGGTCGTTTGCCGATGCTTTTTTTGTACTAATATTTTTTTTTGTCCCGCTAAATCGGTGCGAATTTTTTTCAATGTGTTAATCGATCGGGTACGTGCATGATTAAGATAATTAAAATAGGCAAGAATACGTTCATCACGCCGCCCTGCTTCTCCATTCAATATCAATCGTAAAGCACTATGTTTTCCTTGTTTAAAAGCAGCATTAAGTTGTTTGGCCAGTAAAGTCTGTTGTATTGATTGTTGCTTTTCTAACTGGCTAATAGAGGTGCTGACATCAGCCATATCTTTATTTAATTGCGTTAATGTAGATTGGATTTCACGTAAAGTGCGACTCACCTGGGCGATATTATTTTCTTGTTGTCGCAGACGCTCTAACAGTACATGGTGTTGCTGTTTTTGTTTTTTGACACTTTTTTCTTTTTCTTCAATCCCTTGTTGTAGATTTTTCAACTGGACTTTATTATCGACCTGATTTTTATTATTAGTCTTTTTTTCAGACGACAGTGTATCCGCCGCATGGCTAGAGAATGGCAATAGGTAAGAATAAAAAAGACTAGAATAAAGAATAACACAGAGCATAAAGCAGATAGACTGTTGTCTAATCAGCAATATATTACGCCTTCCGATGATATGGCCTACAATCATTGTTATTAAAAATAATGTCTTTTTAATCATAAAATTAGATTATTCCACTATTATGAAAAAACCACCCTTGGGTGGTTTAATTCTAGAATTCGCATCACGCAGTAGGCTATGCAAGAAATCTATTTACTGATGTGGGCAATCAAATCTAACACTTTATTCGAATAACCGGTTTCATTATCGTACCAGGCAATTAATTTTACAAAATTATCATTAAGTGCAATACCGGCTTTAGCATCAAATATTGAAGTCAGTTTTTCCCCGTTAAAATCGTTAGAGACCACTTCATCTTCAGTGTAACCTAGGATCCCTGTTAACTCCCCTTCCGATGCTGTTTTGATCGCCTGACAAATTTCCAGGTAAGTCGCCGGTTTGGCCAAACGAGCCGTCAGATCAACCACAGAAACATTCGGCGTTGGCACGCGGAAAGCCATACCAGTCAATTTACCATTCAGTTCAGGGATCACTTTACCCACCGCTTTAGCAGCGCCAGTAGAGGAAGGGATGATATTTTGTGATGCACCACGTCCTCCACGCCAATCTTTTTGTGATGGGCCATCGACTGTTTTTTGTGTCGCTGTCGTGGCATGTACGGTGGTCATTAACGCTTCAACGATACCAAATTTATCGTTTATGACTTTAGCCAATGGCGCCAAGCAGTTAGTGGTGCAAGAGGCGTTGGAAACAATTTTTTGCCCCGCGTAAGTTTCATGGTTGACGCCCATAACAAACATTGGGGTGTCGTCTTTTGACGGGCCGGTTAAAACCACTTTTTTTGCCCCGGCATCAAGGTGTTTACCTGCCGTTTCTTTGGTAAGAAACAGGCCGGTGGCTTCCGCCACAACATCGACGTTGACTTCGTTCCATTTCAGATTCGCGGGATCTTTTTCAGCCGTGATACGAACCTTTTTACCATTGACCACCAAATGGCCATCTTTAACCTCGACCGTCCCATTGAAGCGACCATGGGTAGAATCATATTTCAGCATATAAGCCATATATTCAGCATTCAATAAGTCGTTGATCGCCACGACTTCGATGTCAGTACGTTCTTGCGCCGCCCGAAAAACAATGCGACCGATACGGCCAAAACCGTTGATCCCTATTTTGATAGTCATATAATTCCATCCGCTATTTTGTGGATAATAAAAGTAGCGGGTAAAATTACAAAAACCTTACCGAGCGTCAAGCGGAATCGTGTCAATGACGACGATAAAGTACAATTTATAGACGAATCAGTTTAATTTGATTCAAGGCGGAGGAGCGCAGACAGTACAAATAGTACGGCAAGCGACGACAACACAGAATCAAATTAAAATGATTTGGCTATAGCAGCGAAAATAAGCTAACAAGGAGCTTTAATGGAGCTTTATGATTTAATCGCCAAGATCACCCCAGAAATCTGTCAACGTTTATTAAACGCAGTGGAATTAGGTAAGTGGCCAGACGGCATTGCATTAACCCCAGCCCAAAAAGAAAATAGCCTACAAATCGTCATGCTATGGCAAGCGCGTCATAACACCGAAGCGCCTCACATGAGTATTGGTACTGATGGTCAGATAATGATGAAAAGTAAACAAGAATTAATACAACAATTTGTTATAGCCGAATCAAATTAAAATGATTTGGCTATGCCAACCTTCTGTGAGTCAACCATTGATTAAATCGACAACCCCATAATTTTTACATTAGACCTCTTTCGAAACTGTAGCGCGTGATGCAAAGTCAAAGCGCCCGGCGAGTACGTGAAGATTGTGAGCCACCGGTAACACAGAAATTCACAGCACGCAGTAGGTTATGTAAAAAGTCTACTGAACATCACTACAAACCAAACATAATGCATAAAGATTTTGTGGATCTTTGAGTTGATTGAGAAAATGAGGTTGTTCCTTTACCGCCGTGAGCATGGCCGAGAAAGGCGGTGGCAGCATTGCCTGCATCGAAGTGTTAATCTGATCCAAGATAACTTCTTTCAAATTGGGCGGTTCGGCAAACCACTGTAGTGTATATTGCTTGAGCTTTGCCAATTCGGCCACTTTTTTCACTGCATCGTCAAAATCACCTAATTGATCGACCAAACCCCGTTGTTGCGCATCTGACCCAGTCCATACTCGCCCCTGAGCAACTTCATCCATTTGGGCAATGGTTTTTTTACGCGCAGTGGCAACAAGCTCAATAAAAGTTTGGTAACCATGCTCAATAGTCATTTTCATCATTTGACTAAATTCTGGCGGTAAAGCTTTAGTGATAGCCACATCTGCCAGCGGTGAAGTGGCTACACCATCACTATGAACGCCTACGTTGTCTAATGAATTTTCAAAAGTATTGATCACACCAAAAATACCGATGGAGCCGGTAAGGGTGCTGGGACTGGCGATAATATAATTAGCGGGCGTAGAAACCCAATATCCTCCTGATGCCGCCATCCCCCCCATAGAAACCACCAGGGGCTTATTGGCACGGCGAAGAGCGACGAGCTCAGCGCGTATTACTTCAGATGCACTAGCACTGCCACCCGGACTATTGACACGTAAAATAACCGCTTTAATTTTAGGATCCAGCCGTGCTTGACGAATTTGCGCCGCAGCAGCATCACCACCAATATTACCTGGCGTTTTCGCACCATCAACAATGGCACCATTAATTAAAATAACGGCAATTTCGTTATCTTGTTGTGGTTGTTCTTGGCTTTGATAGTCATAGATGCTAATAAAATTAAAATTATTGCTTTCTTCATCCCAGCCAAAAGTTTTGCTCAATTCAGTTTCCACTTCTGGGTTAGAGGCTATCTGATCAACTAATTTGTTATCCAGCGCATATTTAGCCAGATTACCCTCCTTAGTTTGTAAAGCGGTAATCATCTCTGGAGCGCTTGGAAATAATTGTTGTGGGCTAAGATACCGGTTAGCCGCCACCGTTGTTAAATAATTTTGCCACAAACTTTCTACCCACCGGCTACTGGCTTCCCGCGCAGCGTCAGACATATTATCGCGGAGCATGGGTTCAACCGCCGATTTATAAGTACCCACACGGAAAATATGTGTACTCACTTTTAGCTTATCTAGCAATGATTTGTAGTAGAGAGTATTGGTGGAGAAGCCATGAAGTTGAACGGAGCCTTGAGGTGCTAAGTAAATTTTATTAGCGAAACTGGCCAAGTAGTACTGAGCTTGACTATAACTTTCACCAATAGCATAAATTGGCTTGCCACTGTTACGAAACTCACTGAGCGCTTTACCTATATATTGCAACGATGGCTGATCAGCGCCCGCGAGATTGTTTAATGACAATACTATACCGGTAATATTATTATCAGATCTAGCTTGGCGGAGCGTTTCCACTATCTCAAACAGTGAATTTTCCTGTAAGCGCGTGCTGGAAGAACCAAGCAGTTCACGTCCCCAGACTCGTAATTTATTATTTACCACCGGTTTATCAACGATAATGCCATTTAAATCAACTAATAAAGCCCCTTTTACCGGTTCTGATTTGTTTTGAAATTGAAAGTAAAGACTAATAGCAATGAAAATTAATAGGATAAAAAATAAATTGCATACGAATTCTCTGACAAAATTCAGTAAACGCCATGTTTGTCGGAAAAAACCAGTAATAAACCGCAAAAAAATGCGCATGTAGTCTCCAAAACAATTTAACCGGTTTGTGTATACCCTTCGCCTTGAATCAAATGAAACTGATTCGGCTATATCTTAATAATCTATTAAATAAACGTCAGTCTAAGAACTTGTTCGAAATTTCTTTTCTTTCTCTTAAGCGCCGCTCAAAAAAGATTTCGAATAGGCTCTAAATAGATTAATCGACAACAATTGACCCAAAATTGAATCCATGTCCTAATTTTTCGATGACGCAACGTTGATGACAGCGTAGGTGAGTGCAGATATTATAGATTATCTTATGTGATTAGTAACGGTGAGTAATGCAACTTTTTATTGCTGAGAAGCCTAGTTTGGCGCGCGCCATTGCCGACATACTGCCTAAACCCCATCGGCGTAATGATGGTTTTATTGCCTGTGGTAACGAGCATATTGTGACCTGGTGTATTGGGCATTTATTAGAGCAGGCACCACCTGATGTTTACGATAGTCGTTATAATCGCTGGTCATTGACCGATTTACCTATTATCCCCAAAAAATGGCAATTACAGCCACGTAGTTCGGTCATCAAGCAGCTCAATACCATTAAAAAATTATTACAGCAGGCTGATGAAGTCATCCATGCAGGTGATCCTGATCGCGAAGGACAACTATTGGTCGATGAGGTACTGGATTATTTGGCTTTGACACCGTCAATACGACAAAATGTACGTCGTTGTCTTATTAACGATTTAAATCCGCAAGCCGTTGAACGAGCAGTAAAACGATTACGTGATAACCGTGACTTCATCCCTCTCTGTGTCTCAGCATTAGCGCGGGCACGAGCAGATTGGTTATATGGTATCAATATGACACGTGCCTATACCCTTCTCGGGCGTAATGCGGGATATAATGGTGTACTTTCAGTCGGACGAGTGCAAACACCGGTGCTGGGATTAGTCGTCCGTCGTGATGAGGAAATTGAAAATTTCATACCCAAAGATTTTTTTGAAGTAAAAGCACACATTATTACGCCCAAAGGAGAACGTTTCGTTGCTCTTTGGCAACCCAGTGATGCCTGTGAAAATCATCAAGATGAAGAGGGACGTATATTACATAAGCCACTGGCAGAACATGTGATTAATCGTATTACTGGGCAGCAAGCAAAGGTTACTGCATACCATGATAAAAAAGAATCAGAAACCGCACCATTGCCGTTCTCTTTATCCACATTACAGATAGAGGCAGCGAAGCGTTTCGCGTTAAGTGCTCAAAAAGTGTTAGATATCTGCCAGTGTTTGTATGAAAACTATAAATTGATTACCTATCCTCGCTCCGATTGCCGCTACTTACCCACCGAACATTTTCTGGATCGTCATTCGGTATTCAAGGCTATCAGCTGTCACCAACCTGAGTTGCTGCCATTGTCCGTTATGAATGATGACCACCGTAATCGCTGTTGGGACGATAAAAAAGTGGATGCGCATCATGCCATTATCCCCACTCCACGCAGTAGCAGTGTCAAGATGACAGCAGACGAAAATAAAGTTTATGGTTTGATTGCAAAGCAATATCTAATGCAATTTTGCCCCAATGCCCAGTTTCGCAAATGCTCTATTGAATTAGAAATTATGGGGGGTAAGTTTATCGCTAAAGCCCGTTTTCTTGTCTCTGCAGGTTGGCGAATTTTACTCGGCACTAAAGAACGAAACGAAGAAGACGAGGGAATGCCGTTGCCGGTTGTGGCACCAGGGGCTGAATTGTTGTGTGAAAAAGCAGAGCTGCTTGAAAGGCAAACACAACCGCCACGACCATTTACTGATGCGAGTTTGTTATCGGCGATGACAGGCATCTCACGATTTGTACAGGATAAAGAGTTAAAAAAAGTACTGCGGGCTACGGACGGTTTGGGGACTGAAGCGACACGGGCAGGCATTATTGAACTTCTTTTTAAACGTAATTTTTTATGCAAAAAAGGGCGTTATATTTCTGCTAGTGCAGCGGGCAGAGCCTTAATCCACGCATTACCTGCTATTGCGACTCACCCCGACATGACCGCGCACTGGGAGGCAACCTTAACACGTATCAGTGAAAAAAAATTTTGTTATCAAGATTTTATGCAACCTTTGGTGGCTACGCTAAAGCATTTAATTTATCAGGTAAAGCAGAGCCATTCATCTTCGACCTTTAATATACCCACAGCCCTTGAAGTTGCCGCTAGGCGGCCAGGGCGGTATTCTGACCTAATAAATTTGGACACTAAAGAAGGGAAAAATTTTAGTGAATAGAGAGTGAATAGATTAAGGTATAAAGAAGATGTCTACCCAGAAATGTACGCCAGAATTTAAACATGAAGTGGCTAACTTAACCTGAGCATCTGTATTCGGGATAAGCCGACTATTTTATAATGTAACGATATTTGAACAATACAGAGCTAATTGAAGATAGAATGATTTGAACTGGCGATAACGAATTTGATGGAACAATACCACTAGCGTCATCAGCTCTGCCAAAGAAAGAGAACTGGCACGGATACGCTGCTTGGCTCCCTCCGTTAAGAGCTTTGCTTTAATATTGGCTCAAATTTTTTGCAAAAATCATCCATTAAGCAATAAAGTTCGGTAATATCGGTCATGAGTGTCTCGCTATTTCGTGATTAATAATGTTCGCAAACACCATTATCTTGAAGTACGAGGCACTTATCTATTCTTAATCAAAAAGTTAGAGAAAATAAACGTCAATTCCTTATCCCGAACTTGTATATTGAAATTGCCTGTTAATTCTGATCACCTTAATAGGTGGATAGAGGGGTCGTTCTTCCGAATAAGGTGATGAAGCACCGTACCTGAGTCATGACCCTCTATCCTATTTTGATATAGGCCGGTTCCGAACAGATGTCATGAGGGTTTAAGACGCCTCGAATTACAAGTAGGGAAAAAGTCTATTATTTTTTCAATTCGATTATACAAAAGGAAAGGCCAACATGGGAGAGTATATTGGTATTGATGTTGGAAAAGCCACGCTTGATGTGTGTTTTTCAGATAAAGTCACTACCAAAGGTGAATCTACTCACCTCAATCCCCGCTATTGGACAGCAAACCGCCCTGATGATATTAACTTTATTACCTGAAATTGGCTCAATCGAAAACAAGTCATTAGCCGCTTTAGTGGGTGTTGCCCCGTTTAATCGAGACAGCGGAAAATTTAGGGGCAAACGGTTTATTCAGGGGGGGCGCAAAACCTTAAGGAAAGCACTGTACATGGCAGCCGTTGCCGCTGTCCGCTGGAATAAACCCCTGGCTGATTTTTACCATCGGCTTCGCGCCAAGGGAAAATGCGGTAAAGTGGCTATTGTTGCCGTTATGCATAAATTGCTCTCTATGGTGAGTAGCGTCTATAAACGAAAATCACCTTGGGTTGAAAATTTTGCCTAATTCACTTGATTTCTAATACAGATGCTCAGGTTAAACTACATAAAGACATAATCAGAAAAATAGAATCCCTAGATTGCTCAATTGAATTCACGTCGGCGCACTTTTGCGCTCACGTAGAAAATATCAGAGCTGGGGCAGTAAATCGTGATTCGAAGTATTACCAAATGACCAAAGACGGTTTCATGTTTCTGGTTATGGGATTTACTGGCAAGAAAGCCGCAGCATTTAAAGAAGCCTACATTACTGAATTTAATCGTATGGAGGCTGAACTAAGTAGCGTACCAAAATACCACCCGCAGTCCCCCGAACTGCTCAGCCACGACGATTTAAGTAACCTCACACGGTTAGTATGGTGTATGAGTAATGGGTTTCATTTTAATCAATCGTGGAGTAATGCCATTTGGTATGCGCTGCGTCAGGTGACAGGTATTCCTTCTCCTCAGCGGTTCGAGGTGCAAACAATCCCGCTGCTAGCAGAAGAATGTCGCCGTATTTATACGATCACGAATCAATTTAAAGCAGTTATATTTGAAGCGGAAAAACAGATACCGTCTTGATCACGTCTTGGCAAGCGCTATTTTTTCATCAAAAGGGACGCCTGATTTCAGCACGCCATATGCTAGTTGGAGTAATTTTCGCATTGCCGCACAGACACCGATTTTTCCCCCTTTATTCCGCTTTAGCAATCGTTCCCATTGAGATTTTATTATTGGGTTGTGAGTGATTGAGGTAAGAGCTGGCATGTATAGAGATTTTCTAAGTTCTGTACACCCGACTTTGGAAAGTCGGCTTCGCCCTTTAAAGAGGCCAGATTCGCAAAGTTTCGGATTGAGTCCCGCGTAGGCGACGACTTGCTTGCTGCTACTGAATTTTGATATGTCACCGACAAACGCCAGTAAAGTGGCACTTAATATTTCACCAATCCCTGGAATACTTTCCAATAACTGTTTGTTCTTTTTTAGCTCAGTAGTCTCAATGAGGTAACCCACTGTCGTTCGCGTTGGTATGTCAGTTCACTCCCTTTAAATGCAGAACAAGCGGCATTGGCGATTCGGCAACATTGGGGGATAGAAAATCAATTTCACTGGGTTCTGGATGTGGTGTTTAGAGAAGATGAACTCTCGATAAAGGCGCCGGAGGGCGCCGCCCATATGGCTCTTTTCAATCGTGTTGCCTTGAGCCTGATTAAACAACATAAAGGCAAACAAGACAGCATTGCCAGTAAACCGTAGAAAAGCCGCCTGGTCAGCCGATTTTCGCAGTCAACTTATTTTTGGATAAAATATCAGCAAAGTGGAATCCCGCCCTGTGAAAACATAAACATACACAAACAATAACGGCGACACCATCACCGTTGATATCAATTCACCCTAGCGCTAACAGAGGTGGTTCGAGCCACCCCTGTCAGCTAACCATCACAACCTGAGAAGAGGTCATTATGGCTAACATCGATATTACCCAATTTTCTGAATTACGCAACGTCTTTCCTGAGTTAACGGCGGTGCAATTTGAAACGGCGATGCTGTTTTCCTTGGGCGTGCCACAAAAAGAAATTGCTTTATTACCTGCCGTCTCTTATCCCGCGGTGAAACAAGCGTTAACCAGTGCCAAACTTAAATTTGAACCCCGTTCACTGCACGGTTTGTTCACGATATTTCATATCCGCCTAACACTGTTTGCCTTGCAGGGATGCCGCAAACGCCTGCCCCGAGAGCGATGAGCGCAAAAAAGACAGTCTCCACTGAGGAGACTAGCCATTTTTATTTTTCTGCCTAAACTGGGCACGGGCTAAGTAACTGACCCTCTTCTATTGAGGAGAGGGCGTGAAGAGGTGAAGAACCGCCGATGAAGACGATAGCACTGGAATTAAACACTTTCCCCCTAACCGCGCTGATGGACAATAGCCTAATTAGCAGCCATTACCCATGCTTTTGCTGATAAAACGCTGAATACCCTTACCACCAAAGAGATTGCTGAATTTATAAACAGTTACAGCAATCAAGGTAAAACCACCACCGCCAAATTAATCCGCAGTTTGTTGATCGATATGTTTAACGAAGCCATTGCAGAAGGGCATTTGGCGACCAATCCGGCTACAGCGACAAAAAGCCCTCGTGTACAGGTACAGCGTGAACGCTTATCACTGGAAGATTTTCTGGTAATTAGAGGGGTGGCAAACAAACAGCAGCCATGGGTAGCGCTGAGTATGGATTTAGCCTTGCTCACAGGTCAAAGAGTGGGAGATATCCAACAGATGCGGTGGCACGATATTTATGATGGTAAATGGTGGGTAAAGCAACAGAAAACAGGGATGAAATTGGCGATACCCTTAACCTTGAATCTGGAAGCGATTGGTAAGAGCCTTGAAGGTGTTTTCAATGATTGTCGGCAACAAATAAAGAGTGAAAATTATGTCTTTGCGGGAAGGCATAAAACCTGCTTCAGTCAGCGCTCTCTCTCGATAGATTTTACAAATTCAAGAAAAAAATCAGGCTTGACATGGCAAGGTACAGCGCCCTCATTTCACGAAATCAGAAGTTTATCCGCAAGGCTACATAGTGAAGCTAGAGGTAAGGATTTTGCACAAAAATTGCTGGGACATAAATCTTCTGCCATGACAGATAAATACCGTGATAGCAGAGGGAGTGAGTGGGACGAAATCTGATATCAATTCATGATTTTTAGCTTATCAAGTAAGATGTTAGGATACGAAATACTTTGCTCGGCATTTTGACCTAATTTCGATTGATTATGATTTTTTTATTTTAATTTATTGATTTTTATTGTAAATAAAATACAGTAGCTATCACGGCAGCAGTTTCTAAAAATATACCGATGTAAGCACTTATTCACATTTTGTGCACATCAGAGATTTCAAATGGCGATTAGGTTTTTTGTAAAAAATCCACTGATAACTACATGGTGTGGCTCAACAAAGGCAAAATGAATAAAGCATAAACAAACGAATCATTTTTACTTAAAAATCACTAGACAGACTAACATTAAAACCGTAGTATTCTCCCCCGCAACGGCGCTAGGCGCCCGTAGCTCAGCTGGATAGAGCGCTGCCCTCCGAAGGCAGAGGTCTCAGGTTCAAATCCTGTCGGGCGCACCACTGGTTTCTGAGCGTGAGAAGCGGCGGGGATAAAATTGTAGAAAATAGAAAACCGTTATGGTGGCTATAGCTCAGTTGGTAGAGCCCTGGATTGTGATTCCAGTTGTCGTGGGTTCGAGCCCCATTAGCCACCCCAAATTTTAAGAGTCTTTTCAAAATTTTATTAAATAGTGTTAGATTGGTGCAAAAACAAGCCAAAATAGCAAATTGCAAGAGTAAATGGTTACATAAAAAATTTTGAATAGACTTTAAGTAAGCGATGGTGGCGGAATTGGTAGACGCGCTAGCTTCAGGTGTTAGTGTCTTTACAGACGTGAGGGTTCGATTCCCTCCCTTCGCACCAAAAATAATTATCGGCGAGTAGCGCAGCTTGGTAGCGCAACTGGTTTGGGACCAGTGGGTCGGAGGTTCGAATCCTCTCTCGCCGACCAATCATCATATCGGCCATTATTAGGAACCGGCTGTAATGCCACAAAAATCCGCATTCTAACTAAGTTTGTGGGTTTTTTGTTGCCTGTTATATTCTAGTGTGGCAGGGTTATACTCTGTTTTTTAGGGACTAAATTTGGGACTCTATTTTTTAGTGCCCAAAATAAGTAGTCCCATAGTGTACTGACCCCATAGTCCTATTAATGGTGATTATATGGCGATACAAGTAAAGTCCCTACCCAATACTGGCTGACGACCCCAGCTCACCACATTCTCCTGGCGCTCAATAAATGACAACGACGCTGACTCAATGAGCTGTTTTTTTGGCACACCCGCGGCGAAGGTAAAATCAAACTCCTCCAGCGTCTCAGGCCGAGAAATCTGGCCATTCCTCATGGTATGTCTAGGCGCATCGAGTCTCCCACCCTGGCCGCCAGCGGCAACTTCAAAGACGAAGGGGATATGACCCTGCGCTGACCAAAGCACTGAAAAATTTGGATGGCGTTAGCCTGTTATCTTGCTGAGATGAAACGGCGTCTAAAAGGGGAGGGGTAAAACCAGACATTGCCTGAGCTATCTTATCTGTTGTATCACCCTGTGTTGGCTGAGGTGAAAACAGACATTTTTCCAGACCTCTCGATGTCATGATCAAGGTCGTGGTTTTTGCATCCACGGTAAAATCAGCCTTGACGCCAGAAGACAGTATTTTTAAACGTTCTTCTGCCTGTGCATGATATATCTCCAGTTTATCGCCCTCAGAAAACAAAATCCGGGTACGTAACATGCCGGTATCACTGCCTTTGATCTCTTTTTTAAAAACCACCCGGCCTTTTTTATTGATCACTTTAATGCTGTCAACGCTACTTTAGATTGACCACTTTTTGCTACTTTAAAATGTCCAGTTTTTGCTAATTTTCCTGTTGGGTTTCTATTCCAGGCGCCTGGATAATATCAGTCGTTTTTATAGGCAACATGCCTGCTTTGCGTTTATTTTTGAGTCGGTAGCTTTCTCCTTTAATATTCAATGTGGTTGAATGATGTAAAAGCCTGTCTAAAATCGCAGTTGCTAAAATGTGATCACCGAATACGTCCCCCCAATCAGTAAAACTTTTATTTGATGTGAGAATGATGCTCGCCTTTTCATAACGACGGCTCAATAACCTGAAAAATAGGCTAGCTTCTTCGCGATTCATCGGTAAATACCCGATTTCATCCAGTATTAATACCCTGGCATAGCACAGTTGCTGAAGTTGGCGTTCCAGACGGTTTTCTTGCTTTGCCTTCATTAAGGTACAGCAGAGTCTATCCAGAGGCATAAACAATACCCGATGCCCAGCTGTAGCTGCCTTGACAGCCAGCGCTATCGCCAAATGCGTTTTCCCTACCCCAGGTGGGCCTAACAAAATGACGTTTTCATGATGTTCGACAAACCTCAGCCCCGCCAGCTCGCGGATAATTTTCCTGTCTATACTTGGTTGGAAAGTAAAGTCAAATTGCTCCAAGGTTTTTATCCACGGCAAACGTGCTTGTTTTAACCGCGATTCCAAGCCTTTTTGGTGACGCCCGTTCCATTCCTGGGCTAATGCCTGCTGGAGAAATTCACGGTAGTTCAGTGCTTTCTTGGTGGCTTCTTCACATAAACTCTCCAACGCATCGCCCAGGTAATCCATTTTTAACCGTATCAACAAGTTTTCCATTTCCATCAGAGTAGCTCCTCATACACACTGAGCGAACGAGACGCTACTCGATTGACCTGTTGCCAAAGGGCTTGATGATGTTCTGGCACCTTTTGCCAGCCCTGCGTTACCTCCTGCAAGAGATGCGTCGCGAGCAGTTGCTCATCGCCGTAAATACGTAGCGTATTATCTAAACCGATACGAATATTAACCGCACGACCACACCAGAATGAAGGCACGCTATAGCGATTACCTCTGACATCGATATAGCTGTCCCATGCCACTTGTCGTAGGTCGAAGTAGCTGGTATCGAAATCAGTCGCAGGGAGTGGCATCAAGGCTATTTTTTCCTCAGCAAAACGATTTTCCGGTGTCTGCTTGAATTGACGAAGATGACGCTGGTCTGCCACTTTCGCCAGCCACATCGCTAGCAGTTGATTAACATGAGCGAAACTCTCAAACTGACGGTAGCGAGTGAAAAAATTGTGTTTAACATAGCCCACCATCCGTTCGGTTTTGCCTTTCGTTTGCGGTCGATAAGGCTTACAGGCGCGAGGGCTAAACCCATAGTGATTAGCCAGTTGCAGGAAGCCCGCATTGAACTCGATGTGGCCATTTTGTCCATGTTTGATAACAGCGGCTTTTTGGTTATCTACCAAGACATTTTTTACGCTGCCACCGAAGTAATTGAAGCTGCGAACCAGCGATTCATACGTGTGCTCAGCATCTTGCTTAGGGGCAGCAAAGACATGAAAGCGACGCGAAAAACCGAGCGTATTAACGGCAAAATTAACCGTACAGGCAGAGCCTGCCACCTCAACGATGATTTCTCCCCAATCGTGTTGAAGTTGATAACCGGGGAGGGTTTCAAAGCGTACCGTGTTTTTCGAGGCCCTGAGCGGACGTTTGGGATGTATATAACGTCGGAGCATCGCACTCCCACCCCGGTAGCCTTTTTCACGGATTTCCTCAAAAATAACCGCCGCATTCCAAACCTGTTCACTCAACCTTGAATCGATGTAGTCTTTAAAGGGCTCGAGTTTAGCAACCTGTTTTTTACCGCGTTTTGCTGTTGGCGGCGCAGGATAGCTAATGTGCCGTCTCACCGTTTTTTCTGAACACCCTATCTGATGGGCAATATCAACAATAAATGCCCCCTGTTGATGGCGTTGTTTTATCATGTAGTGGTCCTCTCTTCTTAGCATGCTTATTTCCCTCATGGCTTTGTCACCACAAAGGAAACTGCATTCTGGCTTGAGTGGACAAATTAAATTAGCAATTTACGGTCTTTTATCATTAGCGCTGACAATGCTTGCGTAAACGGAGTCCTGAGCATCCTCATCAGCCGGGGGTCTACTGATATCAATCTCCAGCTGTCCGGCGACGCTATCCACAGAAAGAGAAGCAAATGCATAATTATTTCTGTCCAGCAGGGTCATCTGATGAGCCGGTATTAGCCTTTTCAGCCCGGTTTTTGTCATGATGAAACGGTTTGTTTTGGCATCGGGCACTGGCTCACCCTGAATGTTCGGGTTTGAAAATAGACTAGTTTCTGCCTCAGCATGATAAATTTCCAGTTGATAGCCCTCAGTAAATGGGATTTCTTCACGTGAAGACGGCATACCTGTGCCTTTTATTTCTTTTTCAAAAATAACCTTGCCTGTATGATTTCTGATCCTGATCTCCGCATAGGTTTTATCCCTGAAATAACCATCTGCCTGTGCTCCTTTTTTGAATACGTCAACACGTAGCATACTGTGTGTTTTATCAACAGAAACGAAAGCACACCAGCGATCACCCGCACGCAGGAGGAATTTTTTCCAGTAGTTTTTTGGCTGCATGTCTTTTTTTATCCTTAGCCACATCTGCGCTCTGGCCTGTTCCCCTGCTTTTATTCGTTCCTCTGATTGCGGATGACTGTCACGCCCATGCAGGGTCCATAAAGCAAAAAAATCAGCAACCTGTAATCCCGTCGAACGCCAGCTATACGACATTATCGTGCCAGGCTCTTCCAAGTTAAAGCTGTGATCCAGCCCAAGCGCATGCCCGATTTCATGAACAAGAGTAGCTTTAAAACGCTCTGGATTTCGGCGTGCCTTCAGCTTGGTATTCACCCAGATTTCGTCGCGTTTAGAAGGGACAGTGGTGGTGGAATCAACAAGGCTACTCGTTGGAGCATTGAAATTAACAAAACCGACAAGGCTATCTTTTGGAGAATGAAAATTACCAAAGACCAGATCAGTGGTTTCATCACCCTCAGCCAGGCGGAACTCCAGACCGGTTTTCTCTGCAATTTCATCAAGAACAGACTGGGTTATCTCTCGTTGTAGTGCGGTAAAGGTGGTCAAACCCGATACCGACGGCTTTTTGTTTTGCCGTATGACAACATCATGATAACGGGGTGTGAGATAGCGAAAGGTCAGTTCTTTTTCTTTATCCACTGGTTTATCTGGCTGTAATCCAGAGATGATTTGTGCTTCTATCAGGTAATGTATGAGTTGTGTTGCTAGCTCTTCATCAACAACAGACTGCGGTATTGCCTGTTTTTGCTCTGTAGACGTTGTTAAACCTACATCGTATATCCTGTTATTCATTGAATGAATTCTATCCATGATGATGACACTCCTTTTATGACACAGCTCCTGCTATGTGACCTATTTTTATTACGTGACGGCACATATTTCACAGACCTTGCCAAATTTACAGAAGATTTACCTATAGCAGGTACCATATAATTTAAATAATATTTATTAATAAATATTATTTTATATCAATATATTATTGTGGGTTTTTATAATCAATTTAGCCTCTCTCCAAAAAAAATTTAATTCAGTTTTTAATTTGTATGTTACGAAGAGAGTGATGATTTTAATGTAGCTAATTTAAGCCTGGTTGATTAGTGGTAATGATTTAGAGAATAAACCTTATATACTCTTCGCCTTTGAAGCCGCCGCGTTGTTGGCTGCGAGTCCTTGCCCTCATGGTATGTCTACGCTCATCGGTCTCACACTCTGGCAGCCGAAGGCAACTTCAAAGGCGAAGGGTATATTTGTGTTGCCTAATAAAAAAGAATTTTATTAGGCAAACAACGGCAATATTAACGTACAATGGCTCGAATAACAGTCAGAATAAACATATCAATATTAAAAATTTTATAAGGACTACCTTTTTATCATTTGAGCTGATTATCTGTTTTAAGATTTTCAAACATATAAACTGCTAATAATTTATCCGAATTTTTCTCAAATACAAATTCATCCATATAGTCACCTTCATGTTTTTTACCATCACCGTCTTTCAAGGTAAGGGCTAAATAAAATCTGGCGGCAACACGATCAGGATCCTCTGTGTTAATGAAATATTGCTTAAGTTCAGTACTAGCAGAACGAACCTTTGGTAAAAAACCCTCAAAGAATTCTTGAGCGTTGAACTTACCTTTACTTGTTGAGAAGACGACAGACTCTTTAGTAAAAAGACTATTGATTTCCTGATACTTTGCTGCTCCCAAATCATTAACGTATTTTTTAACGACTTGTTGACGTTGTTGAGCAAGTTCCTCAGACGTCGTTGCAAATGCAGTATTGGTGAGAGCGAAAAGTACGATGGCAAGGTAAGACATTTTTTTTAATTTCATAATGGGTTCCATATGAGTAATTGGTTCTTAATTTGTATAATAATTTACCACTGGATTAACATAGCCACGAAGTATAATAATGATTACATCTGTTCTGTAAATAAAGTATTGATGTCACAACTGTTTTTTTTCTTTTAGCTGAGTTCCATTTATGTTCAACGGAATTTAAGACCAGCCAACAATCGCTTCTTTCAGTAGATACTCATTTCTCGGCTTATCCTATAAATATAAACGAGGGGATTATAAATTTAGAAAACGCAGGTAAAGATGGGGTTGCTAAGGGAATCGGTATCCAATTGATCGTTAACGATAAGCCTGCATCCTTAAAGCAACCGATATCACTGGGTGAATTTAATAAGAACATTGAAACAATAGAGATGGTTGCTCAGTATATCAAGCTAGGCAATGGTGTCGTTAGCTCAAGCATCGCTAACGCAATGGCTACCCTCCAGTAAAAATATCAATAGGCTCTTAGTCTTACGACTCAAGCCAGCGCTCATCTCTCCACAGGCTGATACGGTGGAATTCACCGCCTAAATCTTCGGTAAAAACTGAAAAGTTATTTAAAAACTGATTAAAAGCTGATTAAAAACTGATTAGAAACTGAATATTATTTACAATGGTTCAAAATAAAACGCCAGTTTTTAAATATATTTTTATTATCTACAGGGAAGTAAATATAATGATGAGTGATGAAATACAATCTTGGCAACAACCCGATTCAAATAAAATAAGAGAATTAATTCAGGATAATAGAGAATATCGACAACACCATGACCATCATCATGATCAAAATTATGTCTTCCAACTTGAAGACGATATGGTAATAAGAAAGTCGGCAGAAAGAAAATTTGCCCGGCATCCTCATAACAGCATCCTGATTCAAACAACAGGGGATGGCAGTATTAATAATGCACGATTTTGGCAATGGAAGAATAATAATCCCCCGGGGGAACTTGAAGAAATAACGGACTTATCAGAAAAAGAAATTTTATTATCTAAAATGGGCAAGAAAAAACGAATTCTTTTACATGGGCATGGTGGTCAAGTACAAAAAAAAGACGGAACAGGTTATAAAAAGGTAATAGCAAATTTGGGTGCAGAAGAGGTGGAGCGGCGGCTACAACCCTTTATCCAGAAAATCAGTGAAACGGGCAATTTGCAGCAAGTCAGGCTGGTATTATTAGGATGCGAACTGGTTTGGCCAGGGGAACGCCCAACGGATGATAATAGTTTTTTAGCGAACCTGATGCGACCTTTACAAGATCTGGCAAAAAGAGGGATTCAGGTTGAAGGAAAAGCAAGTTTACATATACAGGCCAGTAGTCACTTAAATCTTAAAACTTTGATCCTAATAGAGGGCTTTTTTTATGGTCATGTAATCACTAGCGCACTGAATAAAGAAGAAGCTCTGGCTGATGGATTTACCTCAAAGGTCAACTTTAAATATGAAAGAAATACAGAGGGCGTGGTAACGCTAAAAAATGTAACAGAATATAATGATAAATTCTCTACAGATGAAATAAAATGGTTGCAATTAAGGAATCAATTAGAGCAACCGGAAGGTATATCCTTTACGACATTGTTTGAAAATATTTTGCAACCAGATAAGAGAGAAAAACGATTTAACAAAAAAATGAAAAATATCTTTTTTCAATTGATTGAAAATACAGATTTAGACAACTTACCTTTAGAAATTAGCGGATTAAAACTTCAATTACAAGAATTAAAAGCAGAGATTAAGTCGACTGGTAGCAAAAAATCTGTATTTGAATTTATAGGCGATGGAGAAATTCTGTTAGGTTTAAAAAAATACCAATTAAGGGATTATATAACTTATCTTGTTCAGGTTGCGATAAGAACAGAAAGAAAAATATTTATACAAGATAGTTCTTTTCAAGCAGTAACGCCGAATGAAATTCGTCATTTTCAAGAAAAAATATTGATGATAAACATTTTAAAAGATGAAGAGGAGTTTATCGCTTTTCAAAAAGAATTTAATCGATTAGATGCTGAAAGATTTGGATCATTAGAATCACTCATAAATGGAATAGAAGAAATAAAAGAGAAAGGTATCAAAGAAGTCAAATTAAACATTAATTCCGCAAAACAGATTTCTATTTTATACCAACTTGAAGGTGAAGATACTCGACACGAGATGATATTAACGGAGGAGGAAGAAATTAAAGTTATTAAGGAATTTAAACAAAAATTTAATAATAACAGTGAATTTAGAAAAGAATTCCTGCGTGCCATCAAACCGGGTAGCCGGCAAGATAAACCACAGCTGTTAATCATGTTTTATAAAAAACATGATATCAGGTTGTCATTATCTACTTATATTAATTTACTTTATGAGCAAAAGCGCAGGCATGTTGAGCTTGATCCTAATAAAAAAATGATTTTACCCGAGCTATCAGAAAGCGTGTTTCATTTTAATCAGGTTGGAGAAAGGATTAATGTTTATTTCAAGATTATTATCGAAAATAGTGATGGTACGCGAAAAGAAGAATATGTCTCTCTCTCACCAGAAGAAAAGGAAAGATTTTTTTCCAGGTTAAATGATAAATATAGTGAGTTTGTAGGACAGCTTTCTACTGAAAAAAGTAGAAAAATAATCAACAGACTATATTTGGCAGCAGAAATAAAAAACAACATAAGCAATGTGTTCTATGAAGCATTATTTTATGATGATCGTATTGATGACAGTGAGAAATTGGCTATTAAAAAATGGCAAGAAAAAAAACCACATCAACGGGTTATAATCTCACGTACAGAAAAAGAGGGTAGTACCGTATTTATTGTCGACGATTATTTTAGTTCCCCTGATGAATGTGTCTCTATTGCTGAGCTAAAAGAGGTATTGGAGGGAAGTATAGGGGAAGAAGAAATAAGGTTAAATTTTTTAAGGATAGAAGAGGCAAAAATACAAGAGCTGGTTAAAAATGGACTACCAGAAGATAAATTAAGTCGTGTTACTGTGAATACGATTGAAATAAATGCTGATAGTGAATGTGTTATTCAAGCGCAAATGAAGCCTCGTTTAGATCAGCATGTTGTACTGCACCTGGATCCACTCGAAGTACCACCGGAAGTAAGAAAACGCTCTCGTATCGATATTCAATCGGACGAAAGATTAGCCAAAAAAACAAAACCAACATTGGAGACATCCGCTACGCCGAGTGAACAATCGTCAGCATCTTCAAGCGATCCCATTCGTCTGAATAGATTAGGTGATAATGCTCCGCCTATCCCGCCAAAACCCCTTCTGTCCCCCCCGATACCGGGAATGCAAGCCTTACATTCCCACCGGGAATTGGAACAACAACCTGCTCCATTAAAACAGGTTTTTAAACTGATGATGCCAATTGATAATGGCTACCTTATCGTGAATATCACGGCTAATGGTGAATCCATTTCTGGCAGCGAACAAATACCCAATGGCAAATATTTTTTCGTTAATCGTATTGATGAGCCAGAAGTCATTCGGGTGGCTAAAATAGGGGAAAGCGTTGCAGGTCATACCTCATTGACGCAACTTGAAGGAGAGACTGAATACAATCCTTTGGCTGTTTATTATGCAGGAGAGTTAATTTTTGAGCACGGCAAGTTAAAAAAATGGACAAATGGTAGTGGACACTATAAGCCCCCGGCAGATCTTCACGCAACGAACATGCTGAGATCGGTACAAAATATGCTCCCTACACATAAATTTGAAGTAGGATTTGCAAGATATCTACCAATGGATGGTGGTACTCATCAACAAGCTGATGCTCTTCAGGAGAGTGATTTAGCGCCGGCAAAAAATGGTCAGCTGAATACCTGGCAGCCACCGCCAAAAATGGTTCCTCGTACAGACGGGGGTGCGAGTCAGTATGATGTACAAATCATTATCCAACTGGAAGACAATCCTATTGTGGCCAAAGCCGCAGTAGATTTAGCGGCCAAGCATCCTCATTCTTTGTTGTTTCAGCTAGATTCGGAGGGTAACAATCGTTTGATTTACGGCAATCTGGAACAATTAAGGAATAAAAAAAACGTACGGATGCAAATGGTAGGGCACGGACGAGGTGGTAGAACATCTTCCAATAATATGACCCTGGCGGGTCAAAATCCGGCTCTGTTAGCCAATAATATAAACCACTTTTTGACTCAACAGGATATTAGACCTACCCGTATTGTTCTGGCAGCTTGTTCATTAGTTGATCGAAATAAACAAGATAATTTTGCAGAACGATTCATTCAGTTACTGGAACGTTCTAATATTTCGGTAACAGCATACAGTGAAGATCTTGGCGTCGCTGAGACCGGTCACAAGTTTCTTCTTGATGATGAAGGCTATATTGTCGATAGGGCACAGAGAGGAAAAATCCTGTACCAGCGTGATCAACATGGCAACGTAACCGCAGAGATCAGGGCTGATCTTCCCGTCAGGCTCCGCTGGATTGCACAGCAGCTGGATCGACTCAGTACAAGTCAACCTGTGACATCCCTGGATAGTGCCACTGCTGTGGTGCTCAAAGACGCCTTCCAGAGACCAGATAAGCAACTGGATGTTGAAAAATTGGTGCTAACGCTGCGTGATGAAGCGCGTTTGCAGGAATGGCATAAGAATAATGAGCAGTTGTTACACCACCTTGAACGGCATGACGCCCCGACAGCATTACAAAGAGAGGATGTTTTAGCACAGCATCAACATTGGCATCGTCGCCAGCAACAGAACGCTTACGACTTTTATCAGCTAGGTGCAGAGGAAAATGAGGCACGAATAAAGGTTAAAACACGTTTAGTGTTACCAGGGTGCTGTGCCAGAGGACAGGGAGTCAATACACAGCGGGATGCCACGGTATTGGGTCTGGCTTGGCTTAATGCCAAAAATTCATCGCTAGTCGGTGATGCTGACCCCTTTATTGATGGGTTGAATGCGTATACGGAAAGTCGTGAAAAAAAAGTCAGTCGCCTGGTGCCAGGCAGTGAAGCGGAGGCAGCCGACGGGCTACACCGCCAGTTTGAGCAGTTAAAAGCCGATCCCGCCATCAGGGTCAACAATAAAGCTATCTTTACGCTGCTCAACCTCAAACAAACACAGCATTTTTTTAATACGGCGTCAGTGTCAGGCAATTACCTGTTAAAGGGTCAGTATCATTCCGTGATGTTGACTATTCGACAACAGGGATCGCGCTACCGCTGTTCGCTTTATGATCCCTATGTCGGCGTTGTCGATTTCAGCACGAAAACGCCTGCCACCCGTTGTACCACGTTACAAACTTTGCTGAATAACTATTTACAATCAAAGCAAAGTTCCGGCCAGACCCGCGCCCAAGAGTACGGTATCAGGCAAGACGCCGGGGGCTATCGGTTTGACATCTATCGGGTGGATCCTCATCAAGCCAGTACCCTTCTCCCCTCACTGACGCTGTGGCAAAAATCACTGGGTGATTTTGCTACCAAGCAGCAGCACTCACTGCCTGTTACACTTGCCGGCGTCACCCTGAACCTGAAAACGCTGCTTGATATGGGCGCGACCGTTAATGATATCAGCCTGTTACCTAAGCACCTTCAGGAAAATAATCTGCTGGCAAAACTCCGTTTTCAGCCTGAACACTTACATCATTTTCTATCGAACCTGGATGCCAGCCAGCCGTTTGCGCAGCAGGCTGTCTTCTTGTTAAGAAAAAGAATCGAACTCACCGAAAACCGCTTATTGACCTTTGAGCCATTACGCGATCAAAAAGAGTATAGGTCTTCACAAAACGCCTTGAAGTTACTCAAAATCGTACGGAAGCATGTCAGGCTTAAGGGGTGTCAGCGCTAATGATAAAAGACCGTAAATTGCTAATTTAATTTGTCCACTCAAGCCAGAATGCAGTTTCCTTTGTGGTGACAAAGCCATGAGGGAAATAAGCATGCTAAGAAGAGAGGACCACTACATGATAAAACAACGCCATCAACAGGGGGCATTTATTGTTGATATTGCCCATCAGATAGGGTGTTCAGAAAAAACGGTGAGACGGCACATTAGCTATCCTGCGCCGCCAACAGCAAAACGCGGTAAAAAACAGGTTGCTAAACTCGAGCCCTTTAAAGACTACATCGATTCAAGGTTGAGTGAACAGGTTTGGAATGCGGCGGTTATTTTTGAGGAAATCCGTGAAAAAGGCTACCGGGGTGGGAGTGCGATGCTCCGACGTTATATACATCCCAAACGTCCGCTCAGGGCCTCGAAAAACACGGTACGCTTTGAAACCCTCCCCGGTTATCAACTTCAACACGATTGGGGAGAAATCATCGTTGAGGTGGCAGGCTCTGCCTGTACGGTTAATTTTGCCGTTAATACGCTCGGTTTTTCGCGTCGCTTTCATGTCTTTGCTGCCCCTAAGCAAGATGCTGAGCACACGTATGAATCGCTGGTTCGCAGCTTCAATTACTTCGGTGGCAGCGTAAAAAATGTCTTGGTAGATAACCAAAAAGCCGCTGTTATCAAACATGGACAAAATGGCCACATCGAGTTCAATGCGGGCTTCCTGCAACTGGCTAATCACTATGGGTTTAGCCCTCGCGCCTGTAAGCCTTATCGACCGCAAACGAAAGGCAAAACCGAACGGATGGTGGGCTATGTTAAACACAATTTTTTCACTCGCTACCGTCAGTTTGAGAGTTTCGCTCATGTTAATCAACTGCTAGCGATGTGGCTGGCGAAAGTGGCAGACCAGCGTCATCTTCGTCAATTCAAGCAGACACCGGAAAATCGTTTTGCTGAGGAAAAAATAGCCTTGATGCCACTCCCTGCGACTGATTTCGATACCAGCTACTTCGACCTACGACAAGTGGCATGGGACAGCTATATCGATGTCAGAGGTAATCGCTATAGCGTGCCTTCATTCTGGTGTGGTCGTGCGGTTAATATTCGTATCGGTTTAGATAATACGCTACGTATTTACGGCGATGAGCAACTGCTCGCGACGCATCTCTTGCAGGAGGTAACGCAGGGCTGGCAAAAGGTGCCAGAACATCATCAAGCCCTTTGGCAACAGGTCAATCGAGTAGCGTCTCGTTCGCTCAGTGTGTATGAGGAGCTACTCTGATGGAAATGGAAAACTTGTTGATACGGTTAAAAATGGATTACCTGGGCGATGCGTTGGAGAGTTTATGTGAAGAAGCCACCAAGAAAGCACTGAACTACCGTGAATTTCTCCAGCAGGCATTAGCCCAGGAATGGAACGGGCGTCACCAAAAAGGCTTGGAATCGCGGTTAAAACAAGCACGTTTGCCGTGGATAAAAACCTTGGAGCAATTTGACTTTACTTTCCAACCAAGTATAGACAGGAAAATTATCCGCGAGCTGGCGGGGCTGAGGTTTGTCGAACATCATGAAAACGTCATTTTGTTAGGCCCACCTGGGGTAGGGAAAACGCATTTGGCGATAGCGCTGGCTGTCAAGGCAGCTACAGCTGGGCATCGGGTATTGTTTATGCCTCTGGATAGACTCTGCTGTACCTTAATGAAGGCAAAGCAAGAAAACCGTCTGGAACGCCAACTTCAGCAACTGTGCTATGCCAGGGTATTAATACTGGATGAAATCGGGTATTTACCGATGAATCGCGAAGAAGCTAGCCTATTTTTCAGGTTATTGAGCCGTCGTTATGAAAAGGCGAGCATCATTCTCACATCAAATAAAAGTTTTACTGATTGGGGGGACGTATTCGGTGATCACATTTTAGCAACTGCGATTTTAGACAGGCTTTTACATCATTCAACCACATTGAATATTAAAGGAGAAAGCTATCGACTCAAAAATAAACGCAAAGCAGGCATGTTGCCTATAAAAACGACTGATATTATCCAGGCGCCTGGAATAGAAACCCAACAGGAAAATTAGCAAAAACTGGACATTTTAAAGTAGCAAAAAGTGGTCAATCTAAAGTAGCGTTGACATGTTTCTTTTGATTCATCCTAATGGCTCAAAATATTGGCGCTTACGTTATCGTTTTGGCGGTAAAGAGAAGATGCTGGCTTTGGGCGTTTACCCTGAAATCACACTTTCTGATGCCAGACATAAACGCGAGCAGGCCAGAAAGTTGGTCGCGGCAGGCATAGATCCCAGTGAACACAAAAAGGCAGTCAAAGTCGAGCAACAAAGTGCAGCGAATAGTTTTGAAACCGTAGCCAGAGCCTGGCATGAAAGTAACAAAAAATGGTCGGCTTCTCATAGCGCCAGAGTCTTAAAAACCTTGGTAGATCATTTATTCCCTTCACTAGGCCATCGTAATATTGCTGATCTCAAAACACGCGATTTATTAACACCGATAAAAGTAGTCGAACATTCAGGCCGATTAGAGGTTGCGGCACGCCTGCAACAACGCACTACCGCCATCATGCGTTACGCTGTTCAGAGTGGCATGATTGATTACAATCCGGCTCAGGATATGGCCGGTGCCATTGCTACCGGTAAATGTGTCCATCGCCCCGCGTTAGATTTTGCACGTATTCCTGAATTATTCGAACGAATAGAAAACTATAAAGGGCGTTTACTTACCCAGTTAGCGGTAAAATTGACATTACTGATTTTTATTCGTTCCAGCGAACTTAGGTTTGCTCGGTACAACGAAGTGGATTTCGAACGTGCACTGTGGACAATACCGGCAGAGAGGGAAGCACTTAAAGGCGTCAAATATTCATCTCGTGGTGCGAAAATGCGCACCCCTCACCTCGTCCCATTAAGTCGACAAGCCATTGCGGTTTTAGAGCAAATAAAAGCGATCAGTGGTGAACATGAACTCATCTTTATTGGTGATCATTATGTACATAAACCTATGAGTGAAAATACGGTCAATAAAGCCCTTAGGATAATGGGTTATGACACAAAAACAGAAGTCTGTGGCCACGGTTTTCGCGCGATGGCGTGCGGGGCGCTCATTGAATCGGCACTGTGGTCAAGGGATGCGGTCGAACGCCAGATGAGCCATCAAGAAAGAAATAATGTCAGAGCTGCCTATATTCATAAAGCGGAGCACCTAGAAGAAAGACGTTTAATGGTGCAATGGTGGGCAGATTATTTGGATGCGAATAGAGACTGCGCCATTACCCCCTATGAATTTGCACGGACTAAAAATGTGATGCAAAGTCGATTTAGCCAATCAGCTTAGGGCTGGGTCAGTAGACGGTGCTAGATAAAATAGGCATTAAAAACAGGTTATGTTTAGGCTTCCCCCCGAAAAACAAACATAATTTTCAAGGACGACACAAGGATGTGGAGGCAAGGTATGCCTACTTTAGATGATATTCCCGATTTGACACACTGGAAAACGGTACAGGAGTTTTCGATAGAGCAAGCCGCTTTATTATTAGCCGGGATCGATCCGCTCGATTTTTTGGGCGGCATTGAGGAAGCACGGAAATTACCTCATCCCCGCTGGAAAGATGCCTGGGGGTTCGCATCCGGTATGGTGAGCGCGATAAGGCGAGGGGTTTTATCTGTCGTTAAATGTGTCAGCGAAGAAACGATTTGGGAAAACGGAGTATGGGGAGGCGAGTGTGTTGTGGTATACGAAGAAATGAAGCCGACGGACAGAAGCAAAGAAGTCAGTAAAATAAAAACCATTATTACAAGGGATTCTCTCTTCTGTTGGACAGCGCAGGAAAAGGTACATTTTGTTAGCAAACCGAAGCCCATCATTCCTTATCAATCTGTAAAAACAAAGACTATCAACCCTAATCATTTTAGTGCTCCTCCCTCACGTGCTTTGCTTGAAACCACACACCGGTCAGAAGGTTTGGAGTTTGTCGACGATGCTATCAACCAATTTTGGTTAACCTATGATGAAAATGATCCCAATACTGCGCCATCAAAATCAGAAATAGTAACGTATCTGGAAAGAAAGGGAGCATCTAATAACATTGCTCAAGCCGTTGATTTAATACTGAGACCCTTTACGCTGAGAAATAAAGGGCGGCCTAAAAAAAGGCAGTAACTGAATATAACTCCATGTATTAGATATAAATTAAGAGTTCCTGCCTTTTTTGGCAAGCTTTGCAAAAATGATGATAATCTACGCATCAATACGTTATTACAACCCGGAAAACCTAGCCACCTTTTAAGGGAAAACGGTTATCCCCCATAGCAACCCTTTCCATCTATTTTCCTTTTCTTCGATCATTAACTATGTCTCCTGTGATCTCAACATAAACAGGAGGCTACATGCCGCAATTATTTATCCGTTTACCCGAAGTCCAGCGCCGTACTGGTTACAGTAAGGCATGGATTTACCGTCTTATCAGTCAACATCGTTTTCCTGTGCCGGTAAAGATTGGCACGCGCGCTATCGTTTTTATCGAAAGTGAAGTGGATGAATGGATTAATCAACGCATTATAGAATCACGTGGGGAGGTGGCGTGATGAGGAGATATGCTGTTGAAAGCAAGATGAGCTACACAAAATTGATTTTCAGCGGTGCTTGCATCAATTCCACGTTATGCCGAGCAGCAAGGAGCTCGTGTTTTGCACAGACTGCCGGATCAGTGAGCATTTTTGCAATTAATTCATCATGTGTCATTTTGGCTGGAGAGCGTTTAGCCATCGGGCATCAACCTTTTGATTCATCTGGTTTACTTTTCTCTTTCTGGCGGCGTTTGATCTCGCCTTGTAGCGCAGTTACTACAAATTGTGAGGTGCTTTCTCCTTCATTTTTAGCTAATTCAACATTAGCGATAATTTCATGTGAAACTCTTGCATGTATCTTTTGTGACTTAGCATTAACGCTACCTGTTGCCATTACTGAATTCTCCATTGAGCAGTGGGACACAGAATACACAAAAAATAATTTAATAAAAAGGTTGAAGTGGAACACATATGATGGTTATAGTGTGTTCCACCTTGAAGCATTTGATGCTCAAGAAACAACGAAGCCTCGGAGTGGTGGAACACATCCGAGGCTTCTAACCACCTCGTTAGAAGGACTAACGCTATGGCTACGTCAAAGTGTACCTATATCTTTGCGGCGATCAACCGCAGTCAGAAAAAAATTAAGCCTATCATGCTGTACGCTACGGCAATTGATGAAAAATCAGCCCGTCAGCGCTACGTTGCCGATTATATTCTTTTGTTTGCCGGTCGCCTTCCTGTTACAGGAGGATGCCATGTCCAAACGCATTGATAAAACCTCGATCACAGCTGAAGATTTAGCCTTTCAGTGCTTAGCGCTGACTCATGCCGCTGTTTCTGTCATGGAAGCGGATGCCAGGGAAACACTGCTGTTTATTCTGCTGGAAAAAACTGAGGCACTTTATAGCATGCTGACAGAGGGGGCATTATGACAGCGAAGCCTGCCGACAGGCTAAACGATAATTTTATTGATGAGGTACGAACACAGGCTAATGGTCATTGGGAGGCAATTTTGCAACAACTGGCGATCCCAACCCATCGGCAGGAAGGTCAGTGCCCAAACTGTGGAGGAAAAACCCGTTATCGTTTTGACGACAAGGAAGGCAGAGGCACCTATTTCTGCTCTCATTGTGGTGCTGGTAGCGGGTTGGATTTGGTGATGAAAGTTAACCAATGTAACGCCCGTCAAGCGGCCAAGCTGGTAGCTGATGTGCTGGCGATGCCCTTGCCAGAAAAAAGGGTGAAACCCGCCCCCGCCAAAGAGGCGCCTTCAACGGACAACCCCATTGCTGCGCAGGTAGCGGCATTGATGGCAAAAACGGTATTGGGTGAATCTCATTATCTGATGAATAAGGGGCTTCACTGCCCCAATCTGCCTATCCTGCCGAACGGTGTCTTACTGCTTGCGCTGCAAACAATAGACGGCAAGATCACGGGTGCACAGCGTATTTACCCGAATGGCGATAAACCTTATCTGACGGGCACCCGCAAGAAAGGGGCATTTATTCCCGTAGGCGAACTGCCGGAACAGGCTGAAACAGTGCTGATCACCGAAGGTTATGCGACTGCGGTTACGGTGTCATTATTGGCTTCAGACATCGCCATTGCGGCATTGGATGCGGGAAATTTAATCGAAGTAGCAAAAATATGCCGTGAACGCTGGTCAGAAGCAAAAATTATCATTGCCGCTGATAACGACTGTCATCAAGCCAACAAATGCGATGAAAAAGGCCAACTTAAGCAGAATATTGGTACTATCGCCGCCGAAAAAGCCGCTATTGCGGTTTCTGGGTGGGTGGCTTTACCGCCTACCCAGCATAAAGCCGACTGGGACGATTACCGGCAGCAATACGGCATAGAAGCCGCTATACAGGCTTTCAACGGAGCACTGTATCAACCTGCTGATGCGATAAATCACGATAAACCTACCCGTCCGACCCTGAGCCAGATGGGTGCCAGTCAACGCGGCGAGGTCTTGTTAGCACGCTATAACAGTGATTTGGCGTTGGAGCCTTTGTCTGATTCTGTACACCACTACGACGGTATCGCCTGGCGTGCCATCAGTGATCGCGATTTAATGCGGGAAATGGTGGCTATCTTTATCGGATCAGATGTGCCTTATACGTCAATCGGCATCCGTTCTGCCGTTGATGCACTAAAACTTCAACTGCCGTTAATGAAAAGCCCGGCTCGTCACTTAATCGGCTTCTGTAATGGCGTCTTTGATCTGCAAAAAAAGCAGTTCAGACCACATAATAAGGAAGATGGGTTATTGATCGTCAATGAAATCGACTTCACTTCGCCGGAACCGGGTGAAACACTGGTCGATAACACGCCTCATTTTTGGCAGTGGATACGCAGAGCAACAGCAAACCATGATCGCAAAACAGACAGAGTACTCGCAGCGCTGTTTATGGTGCTGGCTAACCGCTATGACTGGCAATTATTTCTTGAGGTCACAGGCGCAGGCGGCAGCGGTAAAAGCCTTCTGGCGGAAATTTGTACCCTGCTGGCAGGAAAAAATAACAGGGTATCAGCCAGTATGACAGCACTGGAGAACCCACGCGAACGTGCGTTAATCATCGGCTACTCACTGATCATCATGCCCGACCAGATCCGCTATGTAGGAGAAGGCTCAGGGATCAAGGCGATTACCGGTGGCGATGAAGTTTCTGTCGATCCCAAAAATAAACAGCCTTATTCGACACGTATCCCTGCGGTGATAGTGGCGGTGAATAACAACGCCATGAGTTTCAGTGATCGGAGTGGCGGTGTGTCTCGTCGGCGCGTCATTTTTAACTTCTCAGAAATCATCCCTGAAAATGAACGTGATACCTTATTGCGCGATAAAATCGCCCGAGAATTACCGGTGATTATTCGCCACCTGCTGACCCGTTTTGTTGAGTCTGCCGAAGCCAAATGCTTATTGCTGGAGCAGCAAAAATCAGCCGAAGCGCTTAATGTCAAACGGAGTACTGATTCGCTGGTAGATTTTTGCGGCTATCTGTTAGCCTCGGCTGAGGCGGATGGGATGTTGGTAGGCAATGCGGAGATTATCCCGTTTAACCCGCGTAAATATCTGTATCACGCTTATCTTGCGTACATGAGAGGTAACAATCTGGCTAAACCGGTATCAGTAACACGTTTTGGCAGTGATATGCCGGGCTCCTTAGCGGAATTTGGCTTACAGTATCTACGTAAGAAAAGTAGACAGGGGATCCGTAGCAACCTGAATTTGAATGTAAACAGTGCGGATGAATGGCTACCACGAGCGACAGGCACCGCTGATTTAAACCACTAATCCGGTGGTGATATAGCCAAATCATTTTAATTTGATTCTGTGTTGTAGTCACTTGCCGTACTATTTGTACTGTCTGCGCTCCTTCGCCTTGAATCAAATTAAACTGCTTCGGCTATAGGGAAGCCCTGAAAAACCGAAATGAATGCTATATTTTGAGCTAATAGCGTTAATTCTTAAAGTCATGTAATAAAAAAGAAAATCAATGCACTCTTTTTTTACGGTATAAGAGACGGCGGATACACTTTTTTTCAGTATCAATGGAAAATCAGGGGTTACAGAGCAGGATTTTTCTAGCGAGAAAGAGATTGGTCAAAGCAAATAAGCTGAATAACTGCGCGGTATTTTTTGCCAAGCCCTTGTAGCGCACTTTTCTAAAGTTGAACTGACATTTTAACACCCGAAAGGGATGTTCAACCTTAGCCCGGATTTTCGCAATAAGACTTTGCCGATGCCGATGTTTCTCCCATACCTGCTGCTCCTGCCCGGGCAAGGCCAATACCCTCCGTCGGGGGATGTGCCAGATGACCGCACGATGTTGATGTTCACTGCGTCGCATCACGCCTTTATAACCGGCATCACCATGGACAACCTCTTCTTGGCCGTGAAGAAGGTGATGAACTTGCGTTACCTCGGCTACATTCGCCGAGGTTCCTACCAGGGAATGCACCAGACCCGTCTGTGCATCCACACCAATATGCGCTTTCATACCAAAACACTGATTGCCTTTACGGGTGGCTTTCATTTCAGGATCGCGGCCATTTTGCCGGTTTTTAGTTGAACTGGGTGCATGAATGATCGTAGCATCAACAATACTACCCCGTTTGATAAACAGCCCACACGAAGCTAAATGCGCATTGACCTCTTCAAATGTCAGCGCTAATGATAAAAGACCGTAAATTGCTAATTTAATTTGTCCACTCAAGCCAGAATGCAGTTTCCTTTGTGGTGACAAAGCCATGAGGGAAATAAGCATGCTAAGAAGAGAGGACCACTACATGATAAAACAACGCCATCAACAGGGGGCATTTATTGTTGATATTGCCCATCAGATAGGGTGTTCAGAAAAAACGGTGAGACGGCACATTAGCTATCCTGCGCCGCCAACAGCAAAACGCGGTAAAAAACAGGTTGCTAAACTCGAGCCCTTTAAAGACTACATCGATTCAAGGTTGAGTGAACAGGTTTGGAATGCGGCGGTTATTTTTGAGGAAATCCGTGAAAAAGGCTACCGGGGTGGGAGTGCGATGCTCCGACGTTATATACATCCCAAACGTCCGCTCAGGGCCTCGAAAAACACGGTACGCTTTGAAACCCTCCCCGGTTATCAACTTCAACACGATTGGGGAGAAATCATCGTTGAGGTGGCAGGCTCTGCCTGTACGGTTAATTTTGCCGTTAATACGCTCGGTTTTTCGCGTCGCTTTCATGTCTTTGCTGCCCCTAAGCAAGATGCTGAGCACACGTATGAATCGCTGGTTCGCAGCTTCAATTACTTCGGTGGCAGCGTAAAAAATGTCTTGGTAGATAACCAAAAAGCCGCTGTTATCAAACATGGACAAAATGGCCACATCGAGTTCAATGCGGGCTTCCTGCAACTGGCTAATCACTATGGGTTTAGCCCTCGCGCCTGTAAGCCTTATCGACCGCAAACGAAAGGCAAAACCGAACGGATGGTGGGCTATGTTAAACACAATTTTTTCACTCGCTACCGTCAGTTTGAGAGTTTCGCTCATGTTAATCAACTGCTAGCGATGTGGCTGGCGAAAGTGGCAGACCAGCGTCATCTTCGTCAATTCAAGCAGACACCGGAAAATCGTTTTGCTGAGGAAAAAATAGCCTTGATGCCACTCCCTGCGACTGATTTCGATACCAGCTACTTCGACCTACGACAAGTGGCATGGGACAGCTATATCGATGTCAGAGGTAATCGCTATAGCGTGCCTTCATTCTGGTGTGGTCGTGCGGTTAATATTCGTATCGGTTTAGATAATACGCTACGTATTTACGGCGATGAGCAACTGCTCGCGACGCATCTCTTGCAGGAGGTAACGCAGGGCTGGCAAAAGGTGCCAGAACATCATCAAGCCCTTTGGCAACAGGTCAATCGAGTAGCGTCTCGTTCGCTCAGTGTGTATGAGGAGCTACTCTGATGGAAATGGAAAACTTGTTGATACGGTTAAAAATGGATTACCTGGGCGATGCGTTGGAGAGTTTATGTGAAGAAGCCACCAAGAAAGCACTGAACTACCGTGAATTTCTCCAGCAGGCATTAGCCCAGGAATGGAACGGGCGTCACCAAAAAGGCTTGGAATCGCGGTTAAAACAAGCACGTTTGCCGTGGATAAAAACCTTGGAGCAATTTGACTTTACTTTCCAACCAAGTATAGACAGGAAAATTATCCGCGAGCTGGCGGGGCTGAGGTTTGTCGAACATCATGAAAACGTCATTTTGTTAGGCCCACCTGGGGTAGGGAAAACGCATTTGGCGATAGCGCTGGCTGTCAAGGCAGCTACAGCTGGGCATCGGGTATTGTTTATGCCTCTGGATAGACTCTGCTGTACCTTAATGAAGGCAAAGCAAGAAAACCGTCTGGAACGCCAACTTCAGCAACTGTGCTATGCCAGGGTATTAATACTGGATGAAATCGGGTATTTACCGATGAATCGCGAAGAAGCTAGCCTATTTTTCAGGTTATTGAGCCGTCGTTATGAAAAGGCGAGCATCATTCTCACATCAAATAAAAGTTTTACTGATTGGGGGGACGTATTCGGTGATCACATTTTAGCAACTGCGATTTTAGACAGGCTTTTACATCATTCAACCACATTGAATATTAAAGGAGAAAGCTATCGACTCAAAAATAAACGCAAAGCAGGCATGTTGCCTATAAAAACGACTGATATTATCCAGGCGCCTGGAATAGAAACCCAACAGGAAAATTAGCAAAAACTGGACATTTTAAAGTAGCAAAAAGTGGTCAATCTAAAGTAGCGTTGACATCAAACAATGATTCGCTTAAATGATGTTTTTCCAGCCAGTGTCGAAAATGCAGAATGGTGGGATCGGAGGGAATCGCATCGACGGAGACACCGGTAAATTGACGTAGTAAGGGGATGTCATATAACGCTTCTTCCATCGATAAATCAGCGTAATTAAACCCATTTTGTAAAAAATAAATCCGCAGCATCACCTCTAAAGGTTTTGCCGGTCTTCCCCCTTTGGCTGTTGGCTTAGGATAATTGATACTGAGTTTAGACAGAATTTTTTCCCAGGGAACTATCCTATTCATCTGCGCTAAAAAGTCGCCTCGTCTCGTCGATTTCGTTTTCATTTCACTATTAACCTAAAAAAATTATTAATGACAGAATAGACTACTTTTAGCGGTTTTTCAGGGCTTCCATAGTGATAGGAATGTATAATGATTACACCAAACTCTTCTTCTAAACATCGATTCATCGATTCATCGATTCACCAAATTGTGCGTCTTGAGCCTTGCCCGGCATTTCTAAACTTTGCTCAAAATATTTCACGTATCCAGAATATTTCAGTTAATTTTTTAACACTGATTGAAAATCTCAACGAATTGGAAAACAGTCTTGTACCAACCTCTAATTCAACACCGACTACTTCGTCAATGTTTTCTAAAGCGGCGACAGCTAACATACCAGACGTGTCTTACTTGAATGAAAAGCTTGGTAGGGATATGGTTGCAGAAATAAGAACTGGTAGTTCAAGTAATGGGTTATTTACTATAATTGCATGTGATGAAGTAAAAGGTAGTGACTTGCTTGCTGCATTATTACAAAAAACTGATTTAGCATCAAAATTCACTTTGGATGAAGCTTATGAGTCAATTTCTATACCAGATAGAATTGATGTACATGAGAAAAAAGAAAGTAATACACAAACAGAGAATGAATCCGCAAAAACTTTCACATCATTAATAAAACAACCCATTTTACAGCCTTCTATGCTGATTTCTACTTCTAGAAAAATAGAAGAACAAATTCAATTAGATGAGTCCACTCAATCCCACTCCTTACTGAAGACGGTTAATCAATTACCTGTTCAAAATTTACCAAAAATCAACAAATTTCGAATACTTGATAAAAAGACAGAAGAATACATTAGGGAAAATTTTACCCATGAGATAGAAGGCAATCGAGTAGAATCTTATTCTAAGCACGAGGACAGCTCGCATTTTATAGCTATCTTTTCACCAGGAAAATGGATATTTGCTGAGGCCTTTAAAAAGGACTATTCTCCCGCTTATCATTCAAATGACATTAAGCTATTCCAGATAAAATTATTAGCAGAAAGCAAGGGGGTTCCTTACCAGGATTTTCCAATGCCACATACGATAAGAATGGAACATATTATAAACGAGACTACGTTGGAAGAAACAAAAGATAAAACAGGAAAGGCACTCGAAAATGCTTTATTTACAAAAACCCCTAATGGAAAATCAGTATGGCGAACATTGAAGGATCTTGATTTAGAAGTTACAAAAGTTGAAAAGATTAGAGATTGGAGAACAGGTATCATACATTTTGACATTGAGGTAAAACCAGTCAAAAAGTACAGCTGAGCGATATAATAATTACATCATATGCTCTGAAAATAAGGTATCCATACAGCAATTGACGTCTTTTAGACGCTGATGGGTCGCCGTAAAAAACGATAAAACATTAGATATTTAAAGCTGACGTTACATAAAATATTAGTATTCCTGTAATGTTACCTTAATTAGTTCATTATGTTCATTAATGGTTACACATTGTGCTTTTTAAATACTATTTTATGTTGAGTAGGAAAATAATGCGATAAACTCCTATCTCCTTTTTAGTACCGAACCACGCACTCTTCCGGCTGCCTCCGCAGCCTTTTTTATTATCAGGAATCACACCATGGCCGCATTCAACCACTCCCTGCGCACCGTGCGCCTGTATGGCAAACTCGGGCAGCTGTTTGGCCGTGTACATCAACTCGCGGTAGAGACGCCAAAAGAAGCGATCAAAGCGCTGTCGGTTATTCTTCCTGGATTTGAGCAATTTATGTTGCAAAGCCAATCAAAAGGCCTGACCTTTGCGGTATTTAACGGCGCGAATAACATTGGCAAAGATGAACTTGCCAGCGCCTACGGCACTCAAGACATTCGCATTGCTCCGGTGATTATTGGCAGTAAATGGGGAGGGGTGTTTCAAACCATTATCGGTGCGGTGTTAGTGGCAGCGTCCTTTATCCCTGGTGCACAGTTCTTAGCGCCTGTCGGGATATCGATGATGGTCGGTGGCGTGGTGCAGATGCTCTCCCCCCAACCCAGCGGGTTATCACGCCGCGAAGACCCGGATAACAAGCCCAGCTATGCCTTCGGCAGCCCGGTGAATTCTACCGCACAAGGCAATCCGGTGCCTATTGGCTACGGCCAACGACGCATCGGCGGTGCGGTGATTTCGGCAGGGATTTATGCGGAAGACCAACTGTAAAAATAATCGAACAGAATCATTATTCAGATCGCCAAGGCGATCTTTTTTTATGGGTAAATTATGGCCATCACAGGAAACAAAGGCGGCAGCCATCGACCGCCTACGCCGACAGAATCGCCGGATAGCCTGCACTCTACCGCCAAAGCTAAAATCTTATTGGCACTGGGGGAAGGCGAATTTGCTGGCGAATTAGACGGTACACGGATTTATTTGGATGGCACGCCGCTTAACAATGCCGACGGCACGGCTAATTTTACCGGCGTCAGCTGGGATTATCGCCCCGGTACCCCATCGCAAGACTATATTCAAGGCATGCCGAACGTTGAAAATGAAATCACCGTTAACCGTGAGTTGAAATCGAACACCCCTTGGGTGCAGGCGATTAACAATACGCAATTATCCGCGGTTCGCCTTCGCTTCAACTGGCCAGCGCTGCAACGTCAGAAGGATAACGGTGATGTGAACGGCACTCGCATTGACTATGCGATAGACATTGCCACCGATGGCGGCGCCTACCACAGGGTACTCAACACAGCCGTCGAGGGTAAAACCACGACGCGCTATCAGCGCTCACACCGTATTAACTTACCTGAAGCCAAAACTGGCTGGCAACTCCGTGTTTGTCGCTTGACACCGAACAGTACCCATCAACGACTCGCCGATAGGATGCACATTGACGCCTTGGCTGAAATTATCGATGCCAAATTGCGTTATCCCAACACCGCCTTGCTGTATGTTGAATTCGATGCCAGCCAGTTCCAGCAGATCCCCGTGATTGCCTGTGAACCCAAGATGCGCATCATACGGGTGCCGACAACCTACGATCCCGTTATACGAACTTACAGTGGCACCTGGAACGGTACCTTTAAATGGGCATACAGCAATAATCCGGCTTGGGTGTTTTACGATATTTTGCTCGCTGATCGCTTTGGTCTCGGTCATCGCTTAACCGCGGCGCAGGTGGATAAGTGGGAGCTGTATCGCATTGCGCAATACTGCGATCAATTAGTCCCTGATGGCAAAGGCGGAAACGGCACAGAGCCGCGCTTTTTGTGTGATGTATATATCCAATCACAGGCTGAAGCCTTTACTGTCCTGCGGGATTTGGCGGCGATATTTCGTGGCATGACCTACTGGGCAAACAATCAACTCTGTGCGCTGGCCGATATGCCGCGTGACCGTGATTATTTGTACACCCGGGCTAATGTGATCGACGGGCGTTTCACCTACGCCAGCACCTCGGCTAAAAGCCGCTACAGCAACGCGCTGGTCAGCTGGAGCGATCCGACTAACGGCTATCAGGATACCCTCGAGGCTATCTCCGATGACACCTTGGTGCGGCGCTATGGCATTCATCCCCTGAGCACCACGGCGATAGGCTGTATTCGGCAAACCGAAGCCCACCGGCGGGGGCGTTGGGCATTACTGACCAATGCGAAAGACCGCTTAATTAGCTTTGCTGTCGGGCTAGAAGGGGCGATCCCGTTACCGGGGCATATTATTGCGGTGGCGGATGAGATGTTATCGGGCAAAAAAAGTGGCGGGCGAATTTGTCATGCCGCGGGGGCAAAAATCACGTTAGATCGCCTGGCTGACGTCAAATTCGGTGATCGACTGATAATCAATTTACCCAGTGGTATCGCCCAAGCCCGCACCGTACAGGCGATTAACGGTCAAATCATTACCGTTACCGTACCCTACACGGAAACGCCGCAACGGGAGGCGATTTGGTCGGTGGAGGCCGATGATTTAGCGCTGCAGCACTACCGGGTGACCCGTATCGAAGACAATAACGACAACACCTATCGTATTAACGCTGTCCAACATGATCCGGATAAATATGAACGTATCGACAGTGGCACCCGCCTTGACGAGAGGCCGATTAGCGTTATTCCATTGACCCTTCAGCCCCCTCCGACCCACCTCACGCTTACCAGTCAAACGGTGATTGCGCAAGGTTTAGCCGTCACCACAGTGCAAGTGAGCTGGCAAGCGGCCACCGGTGCCACCGCTTACGATGCTCAATGGCGGCGCGATAACGGCAACTGGACGCCGCTACTGCGGGTATTAACCTGCGGATTTGACGTACCAAACAGTTATGCAGGACGTTATCAGGCAAGAGTGCGTGCGATTAACGCCGCGGGGAGCGCCAGCCTGTGGGTGACCACGCCAGCGACCCCGCTTCAAGGGAAAGCACACCCCCCGCCTCAGCCCATGGGCTTGATGACAACGCCAATGGTGTCTGGCATCACACTCAATTGGTCATTTCCTGCCGGGGTGGAAGATACCTTCACTACGGAGCTCGAATACCAAACAGAGCGAGAATACAGCCAGAAGATTACCTCGCCTCGTTCAGAGGGAAAACCGTTAACCGAGGTACCCTATCCGCAGCGTTATTACGCGATGCAAGGCTTGGCGGCAGGGAAAGCCTTTTACTTTCGCGCCAGACTGGTTGATCGCACTGGAAATCTTGGCGCCTGGACAGCCTGGGTCAGAGGAGAGTCGAGTAAGGATACCCGATTGCTGCTCGATCAACTGCGTGATGACATCATGACGACAAAAGCCGGTAAAGAATTGATCGAGAGAATAGACCGTACCGAATTGTCCATGAATAGCCGGTTTAACGGGATCGGTAACGCACTCAATAACTATTCAAAAAAGATAGTGTTGACAAAACAAATCAGCGGTTATCAGACGAGAGATGTGCAGCAAGGGGTCGCCAGGATGGACAAGGCGTTAAACAGTTATAAGACGCTCATGGCGACCCAGTTTGACCAGGCCAAGGCCGAGACACTGGAGATTAAAAAGACCCAATCCAAGGCGAAGCAAGCCTTGAGTCTACATCAAACGGCGGTTACCGCCCGATTAAGCAAAAATGAAGCGGCGCTGGAAACCAAAGCCACCACTCACTTTAACGCTACCGGCGGCAATGCCCTGTACAGCATTAAGGCGGGGATCACGTACCAGGGTAAGTATTATGATGCCGGCATGGTGGTCGGTGTGGAAACCCAGGGTGGCCGTGTGAAATCGCAAATCGGGTTTAATGCCGATCATTTTGTGCTGTTAAGCGGTCAGCAGGGCAAAAAATTCTCGCCCTTTGCGGTCAAAAATAATCAAGTCTTTATCCGTGAAGGCTTTATTCAAGACGGCAGTATCACCAATGCCAAAATTGGCAACACCCTCCAATCGACCAATTATGTCGCCAACACCTCAGGCTGGCGATGGAGTAAAAACGGCGGCATTGAAATGAACGGCACCGGCAAAGGAAAAGCCAGAATGACCATTAAAAATAACCGCATTGATGTGTACGATGAAAGAGGCGTGTTACGGGTGCGCTTTGGTGAATTGTAATAATAAAATCATTCAAACCCATTAAATAAAAATAACGGTGAAACACGATGAAGTACGGGATACAAATAAAACTGGATGATGGAACAGATTTAGTCACAGCCATCACGCCAATGTTTATTTTAGATTGTATCAATTATGAACACAGTGGCACGAAAACCTATAGGGTACCTAACGGATTAACATTAAAAGTGATGGTCAATGCTTGCCAAAAAAACAAATTTGGGCAGCATTATAATGTCACCGTTTCAGGTAATACCGTCACCTGGCGTGAAGATGCCAATGATACTTTCTTCGATTCTCACGTTTGTGGCGCTTTTATTATTGTCTACATGGAGTAAACATGTCATTTGGATTTGCGATAAGAAATCCCTCAGGTAGATTGTGGATGTCGCCTGAAGTGTCGCCGATGAACCTGATTGAACGATTAACGATCACCGCCGCTCACGGCGCCACGTTTACGACGTCGATACCCAAAGACATTCCTATCATGATTTTTGTCAGTTATGCAAAAAAAGTGAACACCTATATGTTCGAACAAACAGAGGTGTCCGGTTTTCATGCCTATAAAATCAGTGGCGGTGTTTTTATTTTTTACCCTGCAACCAGCGGAATACCTGAAGAGTATAAAATGGGAAATCATCAAACCTCTCTGATGACGGTGTATGTTTTTGCTGCAATGGCGAAAAAAACTACTCGCTACGGATTAGCGATTTACAATGCGTCAGGCAGATTGGTCTATTCGGCACAAATGAGACCGCTACAACTGTGTCATTATCAGACAAATCACACAAAAACGATTGATATTGATATGAAAGAATCTATCGCCGTGGCACCTATGCATTATTCTATGACCGGTGAAGAAAATAATGAGGGCGATCTTTTTGATTGGTATACCACCTATAACTATTGGGTTGGCGCGTATAAAAATAGCGTTTATAACGCATTAACCATAAAATATGAATTTGCTGGCATCATCAATGATTTCAATAAATCTAATGCCTTATCAGGTTTTTTTTATATCAAAACCGCTATATACGATAAGTAATCATATCAATTGACGGCAAGGGTCATATCACCTTGAAGGAGGTGATATGGTCTATGTTTAGCTGCCAAGATAAGACAGATTTTTTCATGTGTGCAAGATCACAAAATGAAAATTCGCCATAATTGGCGTCAAAAAGTTTAAAGGTGTCAGTTTTTTGATCAATAAATATACCTATAGAATGTGAATTTCTATTTTTTATAAGACATGTAACATGGTATCTACCATCACTGATTGGTAATACATCATCACTGGTTGATAATGTATTTATTTTGTCTTCCCGTTGATGTACTTTACCTGTTATATCATTTATATAGTCCGTATCTGTGTAAGTATACTTTTTTTTATCTTCACTATGATTTTTTTTATCTCTCTGCCTACTGTAGTAATAATTATTTACTCCAAAGTCGCTTTTTTTTATTTTTGTTATAAAAATAGGTACCTCTTTATATTTAATAAATATTCGGGAAGAAGTGTCATATTTATATGGCTGCCACATCTGTCTTAATACGACTTCTTTATACCCTGCTTCTGTTTTAATGTAATCAAAAAAATCGGCGCTGTCAGGGCTCCCTTGTCTGGCCAACCATGCCAATGTTAATCCATAACATAATCCCGCTTGTCCTAAAAAAAGAATACTCTTATCTGTAATGATTTTTCCGTTTTCTTCGACTTTTTTTCTTCCCGTTATAATAACTCCGCTTGCTATAATATCTTTTTGTTTTTTTTCTCTTATATCATTTACATAATCAATCTGATCAAAAAGCATGCAGTATGAACTACTACCTTTTTCTTCTGAACGTTGAATAATCGGAATTCGTGTTTTCTTTATTACGTCATCTTCATAATTAGTTGTAATTTTTGTTTTTTCAAAGGTGGCGGGTGTATTGTGGATTTGACAACATTTTTCTAGATTGCCTCGACGTTCCTCACGGGCATCATTACCTAACATATTCTGTTCTGTGTTATTATTCTCAATAAAACTGTTTAATTTTTTCTTTAAATATTCTCTATCAAATAAGCCAGCACTTCTTGAAAAAAATTCATTTAATTTACCAGGTTGAGAAAGTTTCATCATTACATCCTAATTTTTATTCTGTATTTTTTCATTGTAATAAAATTTGTTGTGTTTGTTTTTCTTGTTAACCATATTTACTAAGACTATAATTATTTGGTAATGATTTATAATTGTTCATTTTCATGGTATTTTATTTTCACCGTGATGATTAATTTATGGTAAAAATTGTAAATATAATGCCATGATAATACTATTAAAAAACGCTTATTTTATTGGTATTTCGAATCTTCAATTCAGCTTTTACTCACCTCTATTTGATGATATCTGTAAAAATACAGGCAAGGTGTTGAAAATACGGATGCCCTGATCGCGCATTATTTTTTGTCAAGAAGACTCTCTCCTCACAGTGCCATAATATTATTTATTCCAATGGTAAATACACGGCAATATAATTGCTTAATGTATTTCATTGCATCAATAAGATAATTTAGCATAATCGAATAATTAAAAATTGACTGAAATTAATATAAAATTTATTTAATTGATTTTTATTTATCTAAATAAATTATTAGATGCTTATTAGCCTAAGCAGGGATTTTTTATAAGAAGGAGTGTTCCCATGAAATGGTTCTATCAATTATTATTCCTATTCGTACTGTCGATATCGATAGGAATTCAAGCTGAGCAAGTACGAACCTATTGTATAACAGATTCTGGCATCCTCAGCGCTCAAAATAAAGATAATCTCTGTCCCGTTAATACCTATCCTGTCACATTCGTGCTAGGGAATGTAGTCACCGAACCCGTCATTGAAAAAGATATCAACAGCGTACTGCCCGAGGTCAGTAATTATTATTGCAGTGCAGGTGGTAAGAGCGGTGCGATGTTAAAAAGCACCCTGAACAGTATTATCAAACGGCATAAACATTTCAATTATCAAAGCGTATGGGAGCAACTGGAGTACACCGACGAAGACCCAAATAATACTGATAATATCATATTACTTTATACTGGTCGCTCGGTGCCCAAAAATTTCAGGTCAGGACAGACGAACGATCAAAATGCTTGGAGTCGGGAGCACGTTTGGGCGAAAAGTCACGGTTTTCCTAAACCCAGTCAGTTTGCTTATACAGATATTCATCATTTACGGCCAGCTGATATTAGCGTGAATAATACACGCCGGAACAAGGATTTTGACTGAGGCGGCACGCCTTTGACAGAGTCACCGGGGAATAAAACTGATCGCGATAGTTTTGAACCTGCCGATAATGTCAAAGGGGATGTCAGTCGGATGCTTTTTTATATGGATGTACGTTACGAAGGCAACGATGATTCTAAAGTGGGTGATTTAAGCTTGGTCGATAAAACAGGTACTAGTGGTAATGAACTGGGAAAACTCTGCACATTGCTAGAATGGCATGCACAAGACCCGGTCTCCAATTGGGAACGCCGTCGTAATGAACGTATCTACGAGCGTCAGGGAAATCGCAATCCTTTTATTGATCACCCTGAATGGGCAAGCAGTATTTACGGAGATAGTTGTAGAAAAGACACGAAATAATACGGCTGGCTTTTAAAGAATAAACTTTATATCTGTTGCCTAATAAAAAAGAATTTTATTAGACGAACAACGACAACACTTAACGTGCAATGGCACAAATAACAGGTCGAAATGAATAAGTAACTTATTGATAAATAATGACTGAAAAGTTGTGTTTTGTCGTGCTTTGTTGCCTATTATATAAGCAAAAATATTTTATTTATTTGTTTTTAATGAATTATTTTTCTTTAGTGTAACTATTAGTAAAACCGCCTGCTTATCCCGAATTCAGATATTAAGGTTAAGTATGAATATTGGCATCAAATACAATAGTGACATTGCCTTTATAGGTATCGGGCTGATTAGTTAATAAGGTGTCAATGTGTTTTTTGCCACTGACTTCAAAATCAATATGGCCGGGATAATTTTGCGCTGGGCTATTGGTGTGAAAGATATTATGGTTGAGATCTTTTTTAGTACGAAGGGGTTGCCTGGTGACGGACTTTTGGCTGCCGCCTTTAATCACAATATTGCTAGCCAGGGTGAGGAAAGCACGCACCGGAACCTCATTGCTGGGATCTTTTTCGCTGATTAAAGCGTATTCACCATCCTGTTGAGAAAAATCTTTGTCACATTTCACATAAACGGTAAATTCACCCGAAGAAGACAGCCTGAACTGACTGCGGCCGGTAAGCTTAGTCGGTTTGCTACAGCCACTAAGATAGCGATCCCAGCCGCGCTGACTGCCGTCTTGTGGCACTAAAATGACCTTTTCAGCACCAAATTCCGGCGTGACTTTGAGATCATGAGCCACCTCAAGCTTGAACTTTAAGGTGACGTTCTGATCACCAAACCATTTAAAATTATCGCCAAAATCAATATCGTCAGTTGAACTATTGCCGACAGTGAAGGCCAAGGTATCAACATTTGTATAGATGCCGCTGGCCATGGATAAGGGATCTGGCAGCTTTAACACATAGGCAAAACTGATATTTTGCATCGTAGCAGAACAATTATCATCTAGGCAATGGATACCACTCCCCGTCCCTTTTGTTGCCTCTAGCCGGATTGCTCCTTTCTCCGTACGACTCGACGAAGGGGTTTCTCTATTTAAAGGGCGACGATATTCCGATTGTTTGTAGCAGATGCCATCTTCCTTAATCTTCCATAAAAAATGGTCAGCACCATATGAGCCTACCTCGAAAAGTCCGATACTACCATCAGCTGGACAGGGCGATTTGGAAACAGCGAGGTTAGTACGTCCCTGCCAAGTAGAAAACCACTTACGATCCAGAGCACCCGGAACATGGCCGAAAAAACGCTCTCGATAGCTAGCACCGACTTTGGTTATGGTAAATTCTCCGGGTTTCTTTGCTTCTATCATAGTTTTACTATCTTCTCTTAACCGGATCTTCAAAGGTTGACCCGGTGAAGCAGGGAATTTAATATAAATACCGTCTCTCTCCGAGCCCATTGCCGGGATATCCTCCTCTTGTATGGCATAACCTGCTAACTTAATACTAAATACCTTTTCATTTTGACATCTCGCTTTAACTTTAGGCTCATCGGCGCATATCCCCGTACTCTCCGTTGTATTCTGAAAACCATCCTTGCCTTTGTTTAGCAATGATGGCCGGAATTCCGCTGTAATTACGATCTCTTGCGCCCTGCTCTCACTCACCGACCCCCATAACAACAGCATTACCGCCAAATAGGCGGTGAGCATTGTTCTTGCGGGAGGGCTTAATACATCGACAAAGCGCACTTCATCGCGCTCACCCTCTGGGCTTGGCGGCAGTGAATAAACTAAACGCGATTTGCCATCGTTGCCGGTAACGGGGATCTGCGGTTTGGCGGCACTGACCTCGAGTGTAAACACCCCTTCGCTATTAATGCGCGCTTTACCGATATCACTGGCCACTTCTTGATTACACAACAGATTACCTTGTTCATCTTTAAGCATATCGACCATCGTTTTTTGCCAATCTGTAAACGGGGAGCACTGCCCTCTCCGCTTGAAACTTCTAGTTCTATATCGGCTTGATAACTTTCTACATCGACGATCACCGCCGCTTCAACTGCAACAGCAAGCAAACTCATGAAAACTGGTTTTTGTACTGAGATGAGTCTAGTCCTTATTTGGCATTAGATAAAAGACTAGCAGAAGGAGAGCCAGCTGCATTCACTATGCGTAAAATCAGCGATCACTGTTGGGTGGAAATGAAAACAAAGGATAATATTGACGTGCAATGGCATAAATAGCAGGTCGAAATGAATAGGTAACTTATTGATAAATAATGACTGAAAAGTTGTGTTTTGTCGTGCTTTGTTGCCTATTTTTATAGTGTAAAAGTTTGAATCTAGGTGAGGACAATTACTCGCCCTGAATTTTCGATAACATAGCTCCCCGTAGAATACAGTTCATACGCGACTGATAGCCGTCCCCTTGTGATTTGAGCCATTCTACGACGTCTGCATCTATACGCACGGTAAGTTGTTTTTTCAGTGGGCGGTAGAATTTCCCCCTTACAGCACCTTGCCATTCTTCCTTGCTCGTTGCCGGAATATCTGAAAAATCTATTTTGTTTTCTGGCTTCGCCGCCAAAAGGGCGAGTTCTTTTCGAATAAATTCAGGAATTTTGTTCATACACCCTCCTCTCAGTTTTACTTGCTCGTCGTGCTGAAATAATACGGATATGTTCTTCTCCGTCATCATTCCAGGTATGTGCGACTAATAAAAGTGCAATATTGTCGATCATGCCGATAGTTTGCCATCTTAATTCGCCCCCTTCAGTGCGATCTTGACGTGTTATGTGCCACGGATCGTCGAATACTAACTTGGCGGCTGTGAAGCTAATACCATGTTTGCACTGATTATTTTTGTCCTTTGTTGTATCCCATGAAAATTTCAATTTGTCGCACCTAAACTGTAATTACATAATTGTAATTTAAACAACTTAAAGATAAAAGTGAATTCTGAGTGAACAAGGGGACTAAACGAGAAAAATGTGAGGATTTTAGATGTTAACCAAGTAATACTGGAAATTAGTATGGATGGTGATGTGGCATGTTCGAGGGGAATAACATTACGTGCCATACCTTTTTGAGGGAGACTGATAGTTGTTGATATTTTTTGATGTTTCGTTACGTAATAAATACGATCATTTTATTATAAATCAATATGTTAAAATTTATTCTGCTATCTTCTAAGTCGTAGGTCGCAGGTTTAAATCCTGCATTTATAGCTAATAAAATCAATAAATTAGATAATTTCCACACACTAAATAATATCCTCTTGTGTTGTAATTGTCCTTAGGAAGAAAAAGTGAACCCAACCGCTTAGCATGTTCAGTTAAATGACTGGGTGCCAGATGGGCGTATCTACGTACCACTGGATTAAAATAGCATCAACACTAGTAAGAAGAGTGTGAAAATAAAAAAAGAGGGAAGCGTTTCTGTTGAGTTTTTTCTGCGTACCCTTTGCGTATCCTTTTGGGTCGCTATGAGGTCAGTGGTGTGTCCGGACAATCTTCATAAGTTACTGGTTTTTATGCGATTGTCCGGTCACTGTGCTGGGGGGATTTGATTTCATGATTTAACTACAGGTAATTAAAGGTAAATATTTTAATTACCTTGTATTTTAGTCCTATCTATAGTCCCATGGAACCGAGTCACTTTACTTTGGCTCATGAATCAATTCCATCTGTATTCATCACCATTAATCACCCCCCTCCCTCAAAACAAAACCCCACCTGCGCGTTTTTTGCCGGGTGGGGCGGCGCTGATTGCACATTCTGTGGTTTTACAATGGAGCGCACAAAAGTTTCCATGGTGATAAAGGTATGACCGCAATTGATGTTGGTGCATTGCTGATAGCGTTCTTTGGTGGTGCTGGAGACGTAGAAGCTGGTGCGGGTGTGGGCGGCTTGTTGGCAAAGAGGACAATTCATCATGATCGGGGTCTTCGGTCACTCATCCTGACTCGGGTCAGTGTTACCCTAATACTATGTTATTGTTGATAAAAAGTCATCCGCTGTCAGGCGCTATCGAGGGCATCTATTTTGACTTCCAGGGTGAGCGCGGTGGTAAAACCCTGGTCATTTAAGGTGTGCGTGGCAGTCGTGAGTATCCAGTTGGCCTGATCGATTTCCGCTTTAAATCCGCTGACGTTGATCGGGGTTTCGGGGATGAGGTCAGCCCGACCTTGGGCAAGCTGAAGAGAGAATTTCGCCACGCCCCGTTGCAGTTGTTGCCATTTTGCCTGTGCCGCCCGCTCTGCATTGGTTTTTGTCGCATAGGTATGACGCAGCAGGTAAACATTGTCATCGGTGCCGATCAGCGTGCGGCCTTTTTTTTCTCTCTGGTTATCTTTTTTCCGTCTGACGTTCACGCTTTCTTTTTTTGTGCCGCGAGTGTTGAGCCAATGCGCCACCACCCCACTGTACGCCTCGCGGTCAGCGACACTGAAGTGATGGCTGTCCCCCTGATTGCGCGTGAGGGTGATGGCAGGGATCGGTTTGCCACGCGCTGTTTTTCCTTGGCCTGGCCGCATAAAGAGCAATTTACCGTTTTTTATCGCCGCTATCACGCCCTGCTGCTCAGCTAAGCGGGTGATAAAATGGCCATCGGATTCATTCGTTTGGTCGATGTGTTCAATCGTTATCGCGGCCAACGTGCTATTTAGCGCTGTGGTGAGTTTATTACGCTGGGCAATCAGGGTGAGGATGTCGCCGAGGGTGACTTGATGGTAGGACTGTTCACGACGAAGGGTTAAGCTGTCCCTAAAATCGGCACTGCGCCCCCGCAGGGTTAATTTATCCGGGGCGCCGCTGTGTTCAATGTCATCGACGGTAAAGCTGCCTTTGTGGATCAGAGCTTCGCCTTGCCAACCTAATGACACCGAGAGTCTCACCCCTCTGCGGGGTAAGGTGAGTTGGCCATCACTGTCATCGAGTTCCAGATCGAGTTGATCGGCTTCAAAGCCGCGGTTATCCGTCAGGGTGAGTGACATGAGACGGGGTTGCAGGGTCGAGGTGATATCCTTTCCCTCCACATCAATGCGATAAGCGGGGTGTAGGCGACCTGAGCACGGTAGAGTGTCGAAAGGGATCATGATAATAACGACCTGGCGCTGCTGGCTATCTTCTCAGGCAACGCCTCAATCTGCTCTGCCAGATCGCCCAATAAGTCTTGCCGCGTTTCATCGGACCGTTTTAATGTCAGGGTAAACTCTATTTTTCGCGCGCTGCCATCACTGAAAAAAATACTTTTGTTGCAACTGAGGCTTTCAATAACAAACAGGCCATAAAGGGTGCCATTGCCTTCGACAAGCGACCAGGCTTTGCCGGTGTTGGCCATCTGTTGCAGTCCCAGCAAGGAAAGGCGTCCCCCGGTCAGTTCAGGGTAGAGCACCCCACTTAAGGTGATAATTTCATCGTCAGCCCCTAGAAATTGGCTTTGTGGCCGTTGGCCTACGCGACTGTTGCTCGGGTGTCGCCAGGCCATCTGATGTTTAAATTCTTGATAGGGGAGCGTGGTTAACATAAAAACAAATAATCCTAGTGCCATCATCATGTGCGGGCTCCTTTAATCACTGTCTTGATAACGGCTGTTTATTTTGGCGAGCGCCTGCCGTTCTCGTTGGTCTAACTGGCGTGCCACTTCCCGCGCGATATCCTGAGGGCGGTGGTGGGCGTGCGCAATAATCTGTATCGGCGCATGAATCGACACCGGAGTGACGTGACGGTAAGGTGACGGTGTGACTGCACGAGGGCGATACGCTGCTGCCGGTAAGCTCTGGGGGTGTAAGGGTGCCGCGCTGGCCTGATAGCCGGTTAACATCATGCCTGCGGTGGCTGCCAGTGCCGCGGTTTTTTTGCGGCTGAGGATATGCGCCGAGCCGGTGACGATTTCGGGACCCTTTTCCCCAACGACCCCCCATTTTCCCCGCGGGATCGCCCCGCCCTGATCGTATTGCCCGAAGTAAGTTTGTTTATAAGCATGATAGAGGGGATCGGTGTAATGCTTTGGGCGGGAGAGCGCGGGTTGTGCTGCGCTAACCGCGGGCAATCGCGCCGATTTGGCTTCAAGCACGCCTAATTTTGCTAATAACCACGATACCCCGTCCATTAACCGTTTAAGTGGCGTCAGTGCCGAGGTGATCCCGGCGGATAACCCCTCCCCAAGCTGCTTTCCCTTTTCGGCTAGCCAGCCTGAGAGGGAGGATAACGCTGCCTTGATCGACGCGGCGGCTTGCTTACATTCTTCGACCCCGCGCCGCAAAAATGCGGTTATCGGCTGCCAGTAAAGCGTTAAGGCGATTGCGGTACCCGCCAGTGCTGCTATGGCCAGTCCTATCGGCGTCAGTAACCCCATCAGCGCTGCTCCCATCACGCGCAGACCGGTTGTCAGTAAGGGGAGCGAGGCACGTGCTAACCCCGCAATCACTTGACCGATTTTGCTAACACCCTGAGATAACGCCGGTAACAGACTGATTCCCAGCAGGGAAAAAGTGAATTTTAATACCGCCAGCGGGGCTAACACCGCCGCCAGCGATAAGGCGAGCGCCGCTACACCTGCGGTGACAACCGTCAGCCCCACCGCCACTTTCATCAAGGTGGCCGCCAGTTTGGGGTTTTCTTCTACCCAATGGCGTATTTTGTCAGTGACGGCTTTCATTTTTTCAATACTATCCAGCAGCGGCCTGCGCAAGGTTTCACCGAGACTGGATAAGGTGTTGTTGACCCCGGCTTTGAATAATAACCATTGGGCAGAAAGGGAGTCTTTGTCGATATCGGATTCGCGTTGCATGGAGCCGGTGGCTTTTTGACTGCGTGTCAAGGCGAGTTGGCGGCTCAATTCTTCACTATTGAGTCCCAATTTGGTGGCATCATCGCCAAACTGTTTGCCAAAAATCAGTGTCATGTTAACCAGTTGCTGGTCTTTGGGCAGTTTTTTGATTTTAGCCAGGACGGTTTGCAGGGTACCGATGGCGTCATGCGCAATGCCCCGTTGCAGGGCTTTTGCATTGAGACCCAGACGCTGTATCGCCGCTTGAAAGTCCTTGGTTTTTAGGGTGGCGATCCCCAGTTCCCGCACCATCGCTTTGCTGGCACTGGCGGCAATTTCGGGCGCAGCCCCCAGCGACAGGAAGGCGGAGCCCAAGGCCGCGGCTTGCCTGAAGTCCATTTTATCGGCCACATCACCCATGCGTTTGAGCACCTCAATGATATCAGCGCCTTTGGATTGGGTGTTATCATCCAAAAAATTGAGGGTATCGCCCAAAGCTTCGATATTTTTAATCGGGATTTTATACAAGCCGGCGATGGTGCCTAAGTCTTCTGCCAGTTCCCCCGCCGGTAATTCAAACGCTTTAGCCGCTTTGGCCGCGGTGTGAGCAAAATTAAGCAGGTTCTCTTTTTGTTCTTGCCAGGTGCTGCTGCCTTGGGTAACGCCCATGCGGGCACCCCCTTCCACTAAGGCAGCAAAATCCACCGCCCCGTTTTCGAGCGGTTGCTGCTCGGCGGCGTCTTTGATGGCTTTTTGCAGTTCATAAAATGGCGCGGTACGCTGGCCGTTGTCGTCACGTAAGCCACTCACCTGTTTGGCCACCCCTTTCATGGCCTCTTCAATATCACTATAGCGTTTTACTGCGGTGAGCACCGGCAGCCCCATCGCCATGCTTGCCCCCGTGGCCGAAACCCCCGTCCCCGCCACGCGATGGCGGGTCTCTTTGATGTGCTGGTAACGGGTTTTCGCCGCCGTCAGCCGCTGTTGCTGGTCTGTGGCGTGTTTTAAGCGACGGGTTTGTTGCGCTAAGCGCTGCGTGTAACGATCCGTTTCTCGGCGCAGGCGCGCAGTGGCGCCCGCACTGTCTTTGGCCGATATCCCCATCCGGTACAGCTGGGCGCGGTAGTGTTGTAATTGGGCGGTTTCACGGCGTTGTTGTTGTTCTAGCTGACTGACCGCTTTCCATTGAGCTGCTAGCGCGTTGGTTTGTTTTTTCGTCGGTGCGGTGACCCCTGACATCGCTTGTGCCATCCGCTGGGCTTGTAGATGCGCACTGCCTAATTCAGTGGACACTTTTTTCAGCGTGCCTTGCAGTGATTGAAAGGCGGTGAGCTTGCCCCCGGCCGCATTCAGCCGTTTTAAGGCATCACGGGACGTTTTTACCGCCGTTGCCAGGTGATGATGGCTCGCCTGCATCCGTTTGAGCGGGCGGGTGACTTTGTCTACCGCACTCATCACCACCTGAAGTCGGAGCTGTTTATCACTCATCCCGTCTCTCCCGGCGCCGCAGCGCTTTTTCACGCCAATCCAGTAATTCCGTTAAAGTCATGTCGAGCATCACGGAGGGCGGCCAGTGAAACAACATCGCAATGTCGGCCATCAAGGATCCTACCGTTAATCCGGTTGGAAACTGGACAGCACCGACTTCGGTAACAAAAAATAAATCAGCTCGACACTGAGGCGATACAAATCGCCCGGATCCAAGGCCATGATGTCACTTTGAGTCAACGACGGCGTGGTCACCCGCGGAAGCACGATCATCAGGGCATCCACATCGGTTTCTAATAACGCTTGCAATTTTACCCCGCGTAAGGCACCGGCCAGCGGTTTGCGTACGCTGATGTCAGTAATTCGGGTATCCCCGTGAACGAGCGGGCTATCCAAGGTGACGCTGCGCGCGGTTTTGTTTTTTTCTTCACCGTCGATAATAACCGCGTTCGGTGATTTCGCTATCGATTTGCTCATGTTTTATTCCATTAATAGATAAGAATGCGATCAGGCTCGCAAATGACACTGTCATGCTATTGTAAGAAGGCATTGGCCTGGGAAGATCCGATAAAATAAGCGATCATAATCCAATGGCACGTCGATGTTCTTTGAGCACGTCGACGCCCTCCACGATTTCAATCATATTGAGGGTGTCAATTTCGATGATCACCTTGTGATTAAGGGTTAATTTGTAATAGGTATTTTTGGATGCAATTTTGGTTTGGGAGTTGTCGCCCTGTTTGTAATCGCCACTGTCAATTTCCTGATGACGCCCGCGTGTCACCACTTCAATCTGAGTGATGTCCCCGGTATCATCGCGTTGCAGAGAGCCGGCGAAGCGCAGTTGCACGCCGTCAATTTTGGCACAGCCCCATTGTCGATACACTTGGGCTTCGACGCCGCCCAGCGTCCATTCCATGTCTATCGCGCCTTCTTCCAGACCGAGATCAATTTTGGCGCTGCCGTTCATGCCGCCCCCGCGATAGGCTTCCAGTTGGCGTACCAGTTTGGGTAAGGTAATGGATTCGACGACACCTTGGTAATTATCGCCGTCGTTAAACAGGTTAAAATATTTAAGTTTGCGTGGTAATGCCATGCTCTTTTCTCCTTACGCGCCCTGTTGTGCCAAGTTGATAAGATAACGATCAGTAATACGTTGCCGCAATGTTAGATTTTCTAACGGCGGCACCGGCGTGTAATCGTAATCAATCACCAATCTGCCGGCTTTGAGGGCATCTTTGTCATTGACGCTGTCATCAAACCAGCAGTGGCCGTCGATAAGATACCCCGCCGATTTTAGCGCCCGAAAGGTGGCGCTGATGCCTTCGACCACATCCTTGATTAAGGAGGGGTGGATCGGTTTGCCCATCGCCCACAGATGAGCGTTCGCTAAGGTATCGGCCAGCACGTGCGCGGTGCGGGTGTAGTTTTCAAACTGAAACAGCGGATCATCGGAGCAGGTACGCGAGCCCCAAAAGCGGTAGCCGTCTTGGCGGATCAGCGTGGTAACGGCATGTTGATTCAATATATTGGCCTCGGTGGCGGGGTTTTGCAGATCCCAATAGACATCGGCTGAAATGCCGGTCACCCCGTTAACACCGACGTTGGAGAGGGTTTTATGCCAGCCGGTGTGTTGGTCAATTTTCGCGCGCAGACCGAGCGCCCGTGCGGTTGCCCAGGCGGTGTTTTCTGTCTTGGTCACCGTATCCCAGCTGAGAAAATCCGGCCAAATCAACATGGCTTCACGTTGATTAAAATTTTTGCGGTAGTTCAGTGCCTCATCGCTCGTTTTGCAGCCATAGGCACTGAGGTAAGCGAATGCGCGCAGGCTCTGCGCAATGGACAACAATTTCGTTGCTACGGCGGGGGTATCATGCCCCGGCACACCGAGAATACGCGGTTTGACGCCACATTGACCTTGGGCAGCGAGCAGGGCGGGCAGGCCGGTTTTGCGCCCCTCAGGGGTGGTGCCGCCAATGATATTGGTGGTGGTTTCGGCCTCACTTTCCCCTTGTGCCACCCGGACGACCACGGTAACCGGCTGAATTTGATCGCCAATGGCCTCGAGCGCACGGGCTAAGGTGCCGGTTTCACCCGCTTTGCCACTGGCCGTGAGCACATCGGTGAGCAGAACCGGGGTATTGAGTGGAAAGGCAGTGACATCGGCATCGTCAGCGGTGCAGACCATGCCTACAATGGCGGTGCTAACAGGGGTAATGGGGCGGGTGCCTTCGTTGATTTCTTGTACACTGACACCATGGTGATAAAGTGGCGGCATTGAGCGGATCTCCAGTTACGATTTCCGCTAGTGTGCCGGGTTTTGTCGCTGAGCGCAGGGGGTTCCGGGTGTGTGGAGCGTGGGACACTGTCATCTATACCCTTCGCCTTTCAAGTTACGGCTTTGTTGTCTGCGGGTGCTCACCGAATCACGTAGTATGTCTACGCTCATCGGTCTCACCCCCTGGCTGCCTTGCCGTAACTCGAAATTCATTGGGTATATCCGGCTTTTACTGACTTTGCTGCATCAGAAAAAAGTGATCACGCTACCGTAGCGTGAACAGGCGGCCAGGTCGGCACCACATAGCCGTTATTGACGGCTTCAATCAATAGCCAGTGCGGCAGGTCTGGAAGCGCAATCAACGGCCAGTTTGCTTGCGTTGGCCAGGCTTTATAGGCCGCGCGTACTGCCATTAACTCGCCCCGTTGTTCAGGCGTGAGGGGGCGATCTTCAATAGAGTAGTCAATCAGCGTCAGTCCATCAGTGGCGATGATAAAGGCATTGCGATAACGGCGCGCGGCGGCGGCCAGTTTATCCTTATCAAGAACCCAGCCGGTGCCGTTCCAGTGGTCAAAGGGGCTCGAGGGCTTTTGCAAGGTGATTTCTGCGTCTAATGCCCCTATCGCTGTCATCAAAAAGGCGTGGCCGGTTTTGATGTGATAAACCCTTTTCCCGCGATGATCGTCCACTTTTTTCCATTGCTCACCGTCAAATACCGCAACAACCCCCTCCATCAAAGGCGGTGGGGCATTTTCGGTGCAGTACTGGGGTAATCCGGTATGCGCCGGGATAAAAACTTCTTTTTGGCCGCAATATTCTCCGGTTTCTGCCGCGTAATGATACAGGCTAAGGAGGCGATCATGCTCTGAAAAAGAAAAGGGATTCATGCTAACCTCAGAATGTAGTTAAAGGCGATATTTTTTACGGTGGTTTCCGCGTTACCGTCACCCTTAATGTGAATGACATGGGAATGAGCACCGAGAGCAACCCTGTGGTTATGCGCGCCAATGCCGACAGTATGGTGATGTGCGCCAATACCCACCGTATGATGGTGTGCGCCAATGCCAACGGTATGACTGTGCGCCCCGGCTGAAGCCGATTGAGGCCAAGAAAACACCTCACTGGTATAGTCATCCCCTGAGGCATAGATATAGTTTCCCCTGTCCATATTGTGTCCCTGCGGAACACCGTGGGTATGGGCACCGGCGATGTTGGTTCCTTTGGTGCCATAATCAAAGTGGCTGGTTGTTTTTGTTCCGTAATCAAATGATGCGCTGGTTTTCGTGCCGTAATCGAACTGACTGACTGTTTTTGTCCCCAGATCAGTGCTAGCAACGCTAGCGTGGTGGCTATGGTGTTTATTGCCATCTTGTTCTTGCGACAAACTCTTACGACTGGCCGGTTTGCCTTTTATCGTCCAGCCACGCATATCCGGGATAACCCCGTTAGGATAGGCTTTCGCTAACAACGGGTAGTGCGCGGTATTGAAAGTTTGCCCGACCATCAAGGCGTAGCCGGGCGGTATCCACTCGAGTGGCCAAGGCATCGGCATCCCCACGGGAACCAGATTATTGCTGATCCCCAAATGGGTGAGAAAGTGGAGTTTATTAGGAATGTCTGCGCCATTGAGCGCTTTGGTCAGTTTAGTATTGGCGTTGTTATTGGCATCACGGGCTAATTGATAAGCGGTCTTGACTGCTTTGGGGGTCGCAGCGTGCGTTTCACTGTCGCTGTCGGTAGCACTGCTGAGAATAACAAACCCTTTTTCTTTTTTACTGGCATCGGGATGGTTGCGTGATTTTTCATGTACTGACAGTAAATTATCCACATAGGCTTTGACTTCAATCAGCTTATCATCCACATGGCGACGGGTCGCCACCACCACTGAAGGATCGATTTTGAGTGTGATGGCCGCCGTGCTACTGACAATCAGTACCATACGCAAGGTTTGTGTACGACCACTGCCTTGCTGAATTTGCGGTTTGTAGGTTTCGGGGCAATTGGCCAAGGCAATAAGCGTCCCGTCGTGGTCAAATAAGCCGATTTCTCGGATCCACCATCCCCCGTCGGCGGCGGGGATCACTTGTTCGGCAATCAGTTGATGGGGGTTAATGGGGTCGATGCTCAGCGAATTGAGCGCCGCGCGGCGGTGCTCATTGATAAGTTGGGTTTGACGCGGATCGGGTGTGGGTAAGCTCCCCCCACCGTCGCCGACCGCCATGTGTGTTATTTTTAACGGTATCCCCAATGCCGTCGCATTGGCCAGTTTGGCGGCGCCCTGATGGGTGATGACAGCATAAAATTTTTCGTTCATGAAGTGATACTCAGATAGTCAATTAAATGGACAGCGCCGCCGCGGTACGTGGTACCGGTCACGGTAAGGCGGGGAGGTAGGGATACACCGTGAGTTCATCCCCCTCATAGCAGGCGGCACCCACATAGGCGGAGCCCGAGGTAGCCAGCTGGATGGAGAGGCCAATCACGTGACGACTACACGGTTTGGCCTGATCAATCAGGCGTTCCAGTTCGATATACATGGCTTCGGTGATGCCGGTGTCAAGTACGCCGATATCCAGCCGAAATGTCCCAGGCGGGTCATTATTTTGCCACCACTCGATAACACGGATCAGGTAACCCAGCGGCTCCACCACGCGACGCAGCGCCGCAATGGTGCCTTTGTGTTTATGCACATAAAAGGCTGCCTTGACCACCGTCCGTTTGGTCTCCTCTGACCAGCTTTCATCCCAGCGATCCACTGACCACGCCCAGGCCAAGTAAGGCAGTAAGGCGACAGGGCAGCGGTCGGCATCCCACAAGGAGCGCAGGGGAACCGCCATATCACTCAAGCCCGCACAAGCTTGCGCCGCCGCGATTTCTACTGCCGAGGAGCCCGGCGGCAGTAAGCTGTTATTCATCACAACCGCCTAGGGTTAAGCGATAACTGCGGCAATAGGCGGCTTGCGTTTTATCCAAGATCACATCACGCAAGGGTGCCGCCAGAACTACCCGCTGTACCCCCTCAACATGCAGCGCCCCATAAATCGCCGACAAGCGGATATCACGCCCTAAACGCCGTTGGGCGTTGACGTAAGCCTTGAGTCGATTTTCAGCCGCCGCGCGGATCGGTTCAGCTTCGGGGGTAGGGTAGAGGGTCAATGTGGCGTCAATGCGGTAATCGATAATGGTGGCCGATTGGACGGTCAGGCGATCGGCCACCGGGCGGATATTTTCATCATTGAGTGCGGCGTTAACCCGGGCTAACAGGTCTGCGGACGCCGCACCGTTATTTTCTCGCGATAAGACCGTGAGGGTGACGCAAGCGGGTGAGGGGCTGATTGCTGAGGCATCGGCTACCCGACCATCCGCACTGCGGGCATGAAATTCGTAAGCACCGCGGGGGCCGGCTACGCTGAAGCCTTCAAAAGCTTGTTGAATACGGAGGCGAAAATCGCTATCACTTTCGGTGAGTGCGGCACGCGGCGGGATCGCGTCAGGTTTCGCCGCGTGCAGCGTCAAGCGTTTCACCTGGTAATTGGCACCCAGCTGATCCAAATCGGCGCCTTTGGCATAGGCTAACATTGTCGCCTGCGCGGCATCGTTAATCCGTTGACGTAACACTAATTCACGGTACGTGCTTTCTTGCAGCAGTTTGGTGATAGGCTCGGATTCATAGTTGAGCGTTCGGCTGAGCGCCGCCTGCTGCGGCGGGGGCGATAGGGCAATAAACGTTGCTTTACGCTGCTTGAAGAGCGTTTCAAAATCGAGTGGCTCCACGACCTGCGGTGCCGGCAGTAAGCTTAAATCCAGGCTGGGCATTATTGTCCTCCTATCGGCAATGAGAGCGTAAAAGGCACGCCGCTATCGCGTTGATGACCGCTGAGGTCGATTTGCATGTTGCCGTTGATAGCCGAGGTAAGGGTAATGGCGTTTAATGTGATGCGGTTTTCCCAGCGTAATAGGGCACTGTAAATCGCCGCCTTCATTTTAAGCTGGAGTGTGGGACTTTGCGGGTTGTCGATCAGGCGAGAGAGCAGCGATCCGTAATCCCGGCGCATCACACGGGAGCCGAGCGGGGTGATTAAAATGTCGTTGATCGATTGACGAAGATGTGCCCTGTCGCTGATCGCGTTGCCACTGTGGCGGTGCATGCCAAGATAAGTCATGTCGGTGCTCCCGTCTGATCCTTGCCCCCTTGCACCCCAGGGTGCTGATGGCGGTGCAAAGTGATACCGTTAGAGATCAAATTGCCGCCCCCGTGGGTGAGGTCGCCGCGGAGGGTGCCACCCCGGTTAACCTGCAGGGAATCGGTGATAAGCTGTTGGGTGCAGGTGACTACCGGGCTGTCCAGCGTGATCGAGGTGGCGGCGGTTATCGTTGCCGTTTTGATGCCAGTGACCGCTAAGTGACCCGTTTTAGGCTCATAATGACATTGCGCCCCGTCGGAGAAGCAGAGCAGGATCGCTGCTTCTGAGGCCGACGGTGCCGGATTGGCATCGGAAAAAATCGCCGGTAATACAAACGCTGTGGTCAATTCACCGCTGATACTGAGGATCAGCACTTGCTCGCCAATTGAGGGCGCTGACCACATTTTGATGTGACCCGCACGTGAGGTCAGCCAGTGTAGCCAATCGGTTTCTAACTCGCCTGTTTTTACCCGGCACCGGCCTTGTGTCGTATCGACTGCCGATACCGTGCCAATGCGGATCAAATTTGCCAGGCGGCGTTGATAGTCTGCGTGATTGAAGGTTTTCATGCCCTCAGTGTGCCGCCTATCGGGCGCGGGAGCATGTGAACAGCGTTGTGTGGGGAGTGGGACAGGAGGAGATATTTTTAGACTGAGATGTAAAGTCAAATACCCATAAATTTTATGCAAGATATCCGCAAATATTACTTGCTTTATGCTATTTATTGGGGGTACATTTAATTATATGGATATCTCTTACAGCCTGAGCAAAAATGAAAAAAATATTATTGAACGAGATTTATCGTTTGATATGGCACGTGACTTCGAAATTTCAAATGCATTGATAGTTGAGGATAAACGGAAAGAATATCCTGAACGTCGATTTCAAGCTCTGGGTTTCATTGGTGATCGGCTGTATATGTTAGTATTTACACCCCGTAACAGTAAGGTACACGTGATCAGCTTACGTAAAGCAAACTCACGGGAGATAAAAAGATATGAACAAAAGAATCAGCGAAGACATAATGAATGATAATCCTGAATGGAGTGATAAAGATTTCGCCCGCGCTCGCCCTGCTGCTGATGTTTTGACCGAACTTTTTGGCAAAGAAGGTGCGGCAAAAGTTATGCGGGCACGTGGCAGACCAAAATTACTGAATCCAAAAGAGCCGATCAAATTGCGGATTGATTCTGATATAATCAGTGCATATCGTGCTCAAGGTGACGGATGGCAAACACGAATGAATGAAGCACTACGTGATTATGCTAAGTCACACGGTATGATTTGATATCTGTTAGTGAAAAAGTCTACCCCACCAAATGCACCAACGCCATATCAGTGATCCTTTCAATATCCTTATCAGTCAACCCCAGTAGCGGACGGCGTTCATAACGTACGGTGACGCCGTTGCGCGCGACTTTATCTCGCAGGCCATAATGATGCACCCGTGCTACGGGTGTGACAGGGCGCGCAAAACGCACTGTGGCTTCATCGACGCTATTGTTATGCTTTAAAAAGCGGGCGGTGTGTAATTGGGTAAACATCTTGCGTTTAATGCGTCCGTGTTTATCACGGCGTTTTTGCTTGCGCGGTGCAAACGGGGTGCCATCGGGCGCCTGTTGTGCTTGGATACGCTGCTTTTGCCGCTGCCGTAATTGTTTGGCTATCTGGCGAGTGAAGGCTTTTCGGCGTGCCGGCGATAATTGTTTCAGCAGGTGAGCGAGCGCTTGGCTCAGTGGATCAGCGGTCATGGTGCCACTTTTTCTTTTTTGATAAAAAGTTCATAGTGAAGGTCAGTGGTATCCGGATCCGGCGGTTCATCCTTGTGGGTGACCTGTAACATCCCCTGTTGTTCTTTGACGATCACCCGTTCGGTCAGTTTGAGATTGATGCTGATATCACGCAGGCTGTGATTGATATGATCGGCTTCAAAGGTGAAGCCCTCAGCCCGTTTATCATGATGGGCCATACTGTCCGGCTGATGGCGGCGTAACCAGTGTAAAATCGGCACAAAGAGGGTATCGGCGTCGCCACTGTAATCGGTGATGATCAGATTGAGTGTGTATTGATATTCAAAGGACAAAGAGGCGGCCAGCGTGGAGACGATAGTCCCCCGGTCAATAAAAATATGCAGGCTATCGGGATTTTGTTTGAGATAAGGGACGGCGTCGGTGAGGGCTTGGCGCAGTGAATCGGGTTTTAACATGCGGGTTATCCTTCTGCCTTAAGACAGACTTGGCGGATATAGTCTTGTAATCCGGCTATTTGCTGCGTCGCGGTGTCGATACGCTCTCGGAGATGGAAATAATGTTTGATAGCGGTGTCGTTAAGTCGGGCGCGGGTGCCATCATCCAGGCCGGTGGGGGCAGTGGCCGGGGACAGGGGACAGGTGGCATTGAGCTGCACCCTACGCTGCTTATCATTAACATCACGTTCAAGCGCTGCCAGCTGCGTTTTGGCATGGGTTAATTCCTGGGTGTGTTGGTTATCAAGTGCGGTGAGCTGTTGGTGCTGCTTTTTTATTCCTTCCATGATGATCAGTGCGTTGTTACGCTCATCCGTTATTCTTTTGATGATATTTTCTTTTTTTGCTAACTCAAAGTGATAATACCCCGCAGCCAGACTCATCAGCAGAATGAGGCTCATCAGAATAAAACAACCTCGGTTAAACATCGCTCCCCCAACAGGTCAGCTCACTTTCCTGCGCACGTCTTATCACTTGACCGGCGCAGTTATGGGCACGGAGGCGACAATCTTTGCCGCCATCAAAAATCCAGCGTTTAATTTCTGCACAGGCGCCTTGATAGTCACCGGCATTGAGTTTGCGATAGAAAGTGGACGCCGTGCATTTACTCGCGCCGAGGTTATAGGGGCAAAACGAAGCAATCCCGGCTTTCTGCACGTCGGTTAAGGGCACCTTGATATGCTGTTCGACCCAGGCAATCGCTTTGTCCACTTCAAATTGGTTAATTTGCTCGCATTTTTCGCGACTGAGTTGCATCCCCGGCGTGACCGGCTGACCCTCCACCCGTGTCGCCCCGCGGCAGATTGTCCAAATATTTGCACTGTCTTGATAGGCTTGCAGCCGGTTGCCTTCTTTTTCTTGCAAGAATTGTGCGAGCAGGATCGCAGTACTGGCACCGGCAGCGATCAACGCATAGACTTTTTTACTGAGGTGGCGCATGCTGATCCCCGTGAGCTTGATGGGCATGTTCGGTCAGGTGTTGGCGCTGGAGGTCGTGCATTTCCTGTTGGCGTTGATCTTCGCGCCTTTTGTAGTAGCGGTTATTGAGGTAGGTGCCGATGCCTAACGCCAGACCAATCAGGGTCGCCCAGTCCTGTAACGTCCAGGCACCCAAACAGGTGAGTAGCCAGGCGGATAAATACGAAAGCCAGGCGGTGTGTCTGTCCATTGTGTGTTAATCCCACAGTTGTAGTCCTTGTTTGAGCGGAGCAGGGGGCGCCGAAGGCATCTCTACTGCGGTGCCGTGCGGTAAGATCACGCCGATGTCCGCAAGGCCCGGGTTGAGGGCGAAGACCTGTTCGGTGATGCCGTCGGTACGCCGGGTATAACGCCAGCACAGGGCGTCTACGGTGTCGTTTTGTTGGGCAAAAATTTTCATTCACGGTGAGCCCTTCTCGTGCTGTTGTTTACAAAGTTAAATCAATGCAATGGTGGCGCGGGGAAGCCCTTGCAGATCACGTATTGCCCAGGCGGCATCGCGGCGAAGGTGTTCAATGCGGGTTTCGAGCGCATCGGCGCGTTTATCGCCTGTTGCGGTGGCGTCAAAACTGCGAAATCGTTCTGTTACCGTGGCCTGTATCAGGCAATAGACGGCGCGGCGGTAAAGGTGAAGGCGGGCGTTTTCATCGTCCACCTGCTCGCCGGGAACCTCAACCAGGGCGGTATAGCCCGCCTGTTGTTGTTTTTTTTGCCATTGGGCGAGCCGATGATGCGTTTCATTGAGAGCAAATTGGGCGGCTTCCCGCAAACGTGCGGGGGTCAGCGTGCCGTCTTGGCGCATGGTATCCCGGTAATGCTGTAGATCGAGATCCGGCCAGAAGCCGTTATTTTTGATGTGCTGCGGTTTGTTGCGCGCCGCTTCATCCGTGATGGGATTGATTGCAATGCTAACCATCGTCCGTTCTCTCAATATATATGCCCAATGCGTTTCGAGTTACGGCAAGGCGGCAATCAATCGAATCCCAGGAGTGTACAGATAGTACATGACTGGGATAAGAGTGAGCTGCCAACGCCGCCGTAGCTTGAAAGGCGAAGGGGATAAGGGGCGGTGGACAGGCTCATTGATAGAAAAATAGCCTATCACTGGCCTGTGCCGCCCTCGCCGTGGGCGTTCGGGGGTACCGTCTGCGGTAATTTTTCTGTCTGAAGACACTTTTCTAGCTGTTTGATATCGGTTTTCACCCCACTGCGGGGATCTAGGGTGAGAGCCTGTTTTAAATGAAGACAGGCCTGTTGATAGTCCCCGTCTTGACGCAAGGCATAACCGAGCATTTTATGCAGTCGGGCGTTAACCTGATCGGGCATGTCTTGCCCACGTAAAAGGTGTTGCGCCCGTAACAAGGAGGCCGTATCCAGCGGGCGTTTTTCGAGCAGGGTTCGGCCTGCCACCGCCGCCACTTCTTCGGCGATTAAGCAGGCGGTGGAACGTTGGAAGCTGTCCGGAGGCACTAAATCATAGTGGATGGCGTAGTCAGCAATATCGAGAGCGCTGGCCAGATCGCCGATATCCAGTTGCCAAATCAGCATCCGCATCAGGATCGCATCTTGGGTGCCGCTGCCGCCGGCCAGTACCCCGGCGACCCACGGTAAATAGGTCGGCAGCAAGGTGCGTTTGACTTCCGCTTTGCGGCTGAGCGATTCAATGCTTTTTAACTGCAGTAAATCTTGCTGCAACTGAAATAATAATAAGTCGTAGGGGCTGGCAGGGTGCCCTGCCGCGATCTCACGCAATGGTATCGCTTGCTGGGCAGCCACAAACTGTTTATGACGACGTGCCGGGTTGCTCATGGCCTGTTACCCCTCGGCAGGCGGCGTAATATCACCTATCACGATATTTTCAATCAGTGCCGTGCAGCCGTAGTCTTCCACCACATAGGCTTCATTCACTGATTCAAAATTTTCCACCCGATCCCGTTTCGGGTTGTCAATCAGGGCGCGGCGGCGGGTGCCTTCTTGCCAGTAAATCGACAGGTTATCGAGACGGGTTATCAGCATGGCGTTAGCCGGGAAGAAAGGCGCCCGGACAGCGGGTAAACCCCCAAGGCGTTTTTGACTGATAATCATATCGGCCGCGAGGCTTTCGCTGTTGGCTTGGATCTGGTTGACAATCGTAAAATATTTATCGGCCAGCAAGGCGCGACCGCAGATCACCACCAGTTCGGTGTCATCCTGAAACCCGATTTCGATCAGTTCATCAACAGCATTCATCACCAGCGCATCCAGATTGGCAAAATCACCGCCTTGACCGATGCGGATGTGATTTGAGATCACGTGCCCGTCCGCATTGATGATTTTACTCATCACCTGGGTGGCGGCCTGTTCGCGGATATGTTGTAGCCAGCCGATATTGACATCCTGTAACAACGGATGTTGCGTTGGATTGGAGGTGGTTTCCCGTTTGATGCCGTTAAAGCCAATCATGATGCGATCCAGCGCTTGGCGTTTCACCAGGGCATCGCGGATTAACCGTTGAAAGTCAGGAAATTTTGCCCACATGTCCAGCTTTTGGTAGCTGAGCGCGGTATCAAAGTTGGTTTGTGTGCAGCGGTAAGGGTGATTGTCCAGGGTAGTGGGATCGGCGGGCGTGCGTTCTTTTTCGCCGGTATGGGTGGTACTGGCGATGGGACGTTCAATGCCTAAGCCTATTTTTTCGCCGGTTTGTTCATCGACCGGAAACAGGTTGATTTTTGACAGGAAAGCACTGCTTTCTTGTTGTTTGGCCTCTAAGCGTTGGGCAATCGACGGTTCTACAGTGAATTTTGTCGCGATATCCGCGGTGTTTTCCAGCGTATTGAGCGTCGCGACCTGCTGAAGATACTGGTTATAGTGGTAGCGGGTGTTTTTTTTCATGTTAGCAATCCGTCAAGTGAGGGGTATCGGCACCGGTGGTGAGGGGGCGAAGGGGGGCACTGCGATCCGCGTTAAGTAATTGCTGGTTGAGTGCCGTTAAGCTTTGCTGAGTTGTCCCCTGCTGCGTTTGTAATGCCGTGATTGTGCTTTTTAGCGCGGTCACGTCAGCCCATTTTTCAGTGAGCTGTTGCTGCTGCTCTGCTATCAGGGTAATGGTCTGATGGATATCGGTGAAACGGGCGTCATCGCTGCGGTTTTTTTTGCCAAACAGCGCCTTGACGGTGTTAAACAGCGCCGGTTTGGCGGCGTCTTCAAAGGTTAAGCTGATTTCTTCCGCAGCAGTAAAAACGGCCTCGGGTTGGCTTTTGCGGGAGGCTAACGGGTGGGAGGGACTGTTAGCACAAAAGGTGAGCATTTCTGCGCCCAAGGAGGCCGGGTTATCGGTAAAAGCGATACCGGTGAGGTAGGCTTTACCGGTGTCAGCAAACTCGGGTACGTATTCAATGCTGGCGTACACCTTTTGCCGGGTTTCCCGCAGCTTAACCAGTTCCTCGGTAGCGTCGATCTGCACCAATAGCGCCATTTTTCCTTTCAGCCGCCCCTCACTAATTTCTTCATATTTTGTTGCTACGATGTCGCCATAGGCGCGAAAAGGACTATCCGGTAACAAGCTGTTAATGTGTTCCAGATTGGCGCGGGCGCCGCGGTAAGACGGGTTGTAGCTTTCGGCCATGTCGATAATGTGTTGCCGTAAAATGCGGCGACCGTCACTGGTAGCGCCCTCGACGGCGGCGCGGAAAAAGCGGGATGTGGCCATTTTTGTTGGCTCCGGTTAACAATAATGCGATCTAGCATGGCAACCCGGCCGCTGGCAAACAATCGGTAGCGGTTGTCTTAGTGCTCACACAGGGTGTGGCGAGAGAGGGCGGGGCGTTTGCACGGTAGCCTTAGCGGATTAACACTCTCTTAATACCCACAGTCTTTGAAGTTGCCGCTAGGCGGCCAGGGCGTGAGACTCGATGAGCGTAGACTACTACGTGATTCGGGCGAACGCTCGCAGCCAACAACGCGGCGGCTTCAAGGGCGAAGGGTATACAGGCTATTTTTGCATGGACAATCTTACCCTCCTCCCCGATCCGCTCGATCCGCGCAGGCAAGCGATGTATTGGTATTGGCAGGGACACAGCGTGGCGGGGATCGCCCAACGGTTGGGGATCAAGTCTGCCACATTACACAGTTGGAAGCGTCGTGATAAGTGGGATCAGTATGGTGCGTTGGAGAAAATGCAGCTGACCACCGCGGCGCGCTATTGTCAATTGGTGGCGCTTGAAGCCAAGAGTGGCCGTGATTTTAAAGAGTTGGATGCCTTGGGGCGACAGGCCGAACGGCAGGCGCGGATCGGCAAATACCATCAGAGCGGTAATGAAGCGGATCTTAATCCCAACCGTTCTCATCTCAACCGAAGAAAGCGCCCACCGCCGGTAAAAAACGGGTTTTCAGACGAGCAGATCAGCCAGCTAGAAAGCGTATTTCAGGCCTCACTGTTTGCCTATCAGCGCCGTTGGTATCAGGCCGGGTTAGATGATCGCTTTCGCATTCGTAATCTGCTGAAATCACGGCAAATCGGTGCCACCTTTTATTTTGCCCGCGAAGCCCTGCTCGATGCGCTGCGCACCGGGCGTAATCAGATGTTTATTTCTGCCTCGAAGGCGCAAGCACATCAATTTAAACATTATATTGTTGATTTTGCCGCCACCGTGGGTGTCGAGCTGCGCGGGGATCCGATCAGCTTGCCCAATGGGGCTGAACTGCATTTTTTAGGCACCAATACCAATACCGCGCAGGGGCGTTCCGGTAATCTGTATGTGGATGAATATTTTTGGATCCCCGGCTTTCAAAAGCTCCGCCGCGCCGCCTCGGGCATGGCGTCACAAAAACAGTACCGGCAAACCTATTTTTCTACCCCGTCCAGCGTCAATCATGAAGCCTACCCATTTTGGCGGGGCACGCTGTTTCATCACGGCCGCGCGAAACAGCAACGCCTTGAAGTGGATGTCAGTTATCCGCATTTGGCCGCGGGAGCACTCTGTGCTGACGGGCAGTACAAGCAGATTGTCACGCTGGAGGATGCGCTGGCCGGCGGGTGTGATCGCTTTGATATCACTCAGTTGCGGCGTGAGAACAGTGAGGACGATTTTGCCAATCTGTTTCTCTGTCAGTTTATTGATGATGCGCAATCGGTGTTTCCGATGAAAGAAATGCAGCGTTGTATGGTCGACAGTGGGGAGCAGTGGCCGGATGTGAAATTACTGGCCAGGCGGCCTTATGGGCATCAATCGGTGTGGATCGGTTACGATCCGGCCAGTACCGGCGATGCCTCGGGCTGTGCGGTGATCGCCCCGCCAACGGTGGCCGGCGGTAAATTTCGTGTATTAGAGCGCTTTCAATGGCACGGTATGGATTTTGCTCAGCAGGCGCGGCAGATCCAAACGCTGACGGAGCGCTATCAGGTCAGCTATATCGGCATTGATGATACTGGCCTGGGGCGATCCGTGACCCAGCTGGTAAGGCAATTTTTTCCCGCGGTGCAAGCGATCCATTATACCGTCGAGATGAAAACCGATCTGATTTATAAGGCCAAGGATGTGATTACCTCAGGTCGGTTGGAATTTGATGCGAGCCAAATTGCTATCGCTAAAGCCTTTATGTCGATCCGCAAAACGCTGACGCCCCGCAGTCAACGTGCCACCTATGTGACTAACCGTGCTGAGGGCACCAGTCATGGCGATGTCGCCTGGGCGATTATGCACGCGCTGTTTAATGAGCCACTGGCGGGGATCACCGCCAATAACCGCAGTTTTATGGAGATATTTTAATGCGTCCTGTTTCATGTCACCCCTTCAATAGAAAAAAGAGACACCCTATCGCCACCCAGCCCATGAAGCAAACGACGCCGCCGCGGGTAGAAGCCTTTACCTTTGGCGATCCGATCCCGATGCTCGATCAACGCGATATGTTGGATTATCTGGAATGTGCCGTAGTTGAACAGTGGTATGAGCCGCCGGTGTCATTTCAGGGGCTGGCGAAATCTTTTCGCGCCGCGGTGCATCACAGCTCACCGATTTACATGAAACGCAATCTGTTAGTCAGCCTGTTTCAACCGCATCGCTATTTATCCAAACAGGATTTTAGCCGCTATGCGCTGGATTTTCTGGTGTTTGCTAATGCCTTTTTAGAGGTGCGTACCAACCGCTTGGGTGGGGTGCTCAAACTGGCGCCCAGTCCCGCCAAATATACCCGTTGTGGCGTGGAGCCCGGTACCCATTGGTATGTGCAATCCTGGGCAGATCCGCATCGCTTTACCGCACATAGCGTGTTTCATCTGCTCGACCCTGATATTAATCAGGAAATCTACGGCGTGCCCGATTATTTGGCGGCACTCAATTCCAGCTGGCTGAATGAGGCGGCGACGCTGTTTCGGCGCAAATATTATCTTAATGGCAGTCATGCCGGCTTTATTTTGTACATGAACGATGCGGCGCATCAACAAGAAGACATTGATCGCTTGCGGCAAGCGATGAAAGACGCCAAAGGACCCGGGAATTTTCGTAATTTGTTTATGTATGCGCCGGGTGGGAAAAAAGACGGGTTACAGTTGATTCCCTTGGCAGAAGTGGCGGCCAAAGATGAATTTATTAACATTAAAAATGTGACGCGCGATGATCAACTCGCGGCACAGCGGGTACCGCCTCAACTGATGGGCATTTTACCGCACAATACCGGCGGCTTTGGTGATATCGAAAAAGCAGCACGGGTGTTTGCCATCAATGAATTAGCACCCCTGCAAGAGCGGCTGAGTGAAATCAATGCCTGGCTGGGTGAAGAGGTGATCCGCTTTAAGCCGTATGAATTAGTGGAAAATGCCTCAATGTAAAGGGTGCATGACTAGACTGCATCAATCTGCAAGCATTTTTGCGGCAACCATTGCCGTTAAAACCGCGGCTATCAACGATTTTAACCCCGATAAAAGGGTGCAACAATATGCATACATTAGCCAAAGCGCGGGGGCGTGGCGGGGAGCGCACGCTTGAGGTTCTGAATGAGGTTTTTTATCCGCTCCTGGCAGCCTCTCCACAAAAATACATCAGTTACCCTCTGAATCATCTTCCGGAGAGTCGTTACAACGTTGAATTTATTAATTCCCGCGCCGTCGATCTTGCTATTGACTCGTTAAAAAACGTCACTTAATTACTCTTCAATTAAAGTGACAATATAAAAACCTAAAAATTAATTAACTGATTGAGCAAAAATAATTTCATAACGAGATTAGCCAAAAATCAGATAATTACAAGCTCTCCTAACAACGGGAGTAACCTTGTCTCGCAATGGACCCAATGTTACAAAATCTGCAACAACTGATGCTGCTTGAAACCCTACTACAACAGCACAGGGAACCACTAAAAAATCAACAGATCTATGACGATCATTGTCTAAATTAAGATATGTAACAGCTCCCACCAAAGTAAACGGGACTGTAGGTAAGCCAAGTGCTAATGTAATTCCTCCCTTCACCAATTTCACTGCTACAAGAGTAGCCTCAAATGTAAGACTTAATCCAAGCCCTAATCCACATTTACCCACGCTAACCACTGCTTTAGTTAAAGCGCAGCATACATTCCCTACGCTTTTGATATGTTTTACAAATCCTGTAGGCTTTTCGCATACAGGATTCATACCAATGTCATAACCCTTTAGCGATATTACTTCTGCGGCTACCATATTACACCATATAATTCATTATTTAATTTGTAATATATTATATGTTAATAAATATTAACTAAGCATAAACAATACCTTTAATGTATATAAAATAAGAGTTATACAAACAAAAGTTAATAGATAAAGGGTAGAATTTAATATACTGATAACACAGTAGATTTGATCAAGGAATTTATTGATTATTTTAAGATTATCAGCGGAAGGCAAAAAACATTATGTTTGGCGAAACTCCCTCCCCACAAAAATGCATCAGATAAATCAGAATAATTATACGTTGACGAATTTTGTTGATCATATACAAGACATGAGTCACGATGTGATTAACGCTATTTGTGAAAAGACCAGGTAACGGGAAGCGCTGTGTGGGCGCAAGTAAGGGGTGATATGGTGCCATCTCCAGACGGCTATATTGTGTTCGATGACACGGTATTGGACAAAAATTTTTCGCAGCAGATTAAGTGGGTGCGACGTCAATACAGTGCTAACATTTATTTGAACCATCGGACAGTCGGACTGCTCGACAAATTCGATGATTTAACTGGTGTCTGTCAGGTTAAATTTGAGCTACTACAGTTTTTTAGAGTTTCCATTTACGCAGCAAAAAAACGAGCATTCATTTGCTGATCAACAATGATTTCAAAATCAGTAAACAATGCTTTAGGCTTTACTGAGCGCCCTGTTTTCTCAAAGTCAACAAAACCATGGCTATTTAGTGTTTTTAAGGTAGTTGATAAATTACTAATGTGGCGTCCTGACAGTGCGGCGAGTTCGCTGATCGTTTCTGGTTTTTGTTTATCCATGAGTCTGAGCAATGCAATATTTTCGTTACTCAAAACCTGAGCCAACGCGATCATAGAAGTAAACCATACTTTAGGCTCACATTCTTGTGGTTGGTATTCGCCTTTTGCAATTGATAATACCCGCTTACGGATGATTTCTTCTGGCATAACACCAATCAATGCTTTCATGTTTAACCTCGAGTTTCTCTTGTGTTTATTATTTCGTCAATTTTGGTGAAAAAATCTTCAATCAATTGAAATTCAGAACAAAATGTATAGGGGTATCCTTTATCCGAAGGAGTTCTATGTTGATGGTCATAAACAACACGCCCCACATATTTTCCTTTTTTCGGTAATTTAATCGCATGGGCGTTATCTATACCGAAGACACGTGTGTTGTATTTATCGTGTAGTGTCAAGCTATAACGGATCCCGTGTGGAATAAATGGTGTTTTCTTAACCATCCACGCTTCAATTTTCCACCAATAGCCATCATCACGATTAACCCTTGTACCATGAAGGCTTAAGAGATAATCCAATCCGTTATCGATATCCATCCTGAGCCACCTTTATTAAGTTATGACCTAATCATAACTATTAAATAGCTTATAGGCAACTGCTTTAAAATTGTTTTCACATCTCTTACTCAGTAGCCAGCTATCATCTATCTTGTCAATATACTTATCAGATAGCGTGATTTTTTTGTTGAGGGACGTCACCTACTCAATCCCCCTCAAACCCGCATCGGCACCGCTACTTTTTTCACCTTCTGCCGTATGATCACTTTTCGTTCAAGGGGACAGTTATTGCCACGAGTCCGAGTCCAAGGGACGGAAAATCCGTCCGGCAGGTCAACAGCAACGACCACCTCATTAGGCTGCTTATCATTTTTCACCTTACGTACCCGTTGCCAGCGCTCGTCATGGGTACCAATCCGCGACTCAATGCCCAGCCGGGGCGACCACACACCGTAAATCTTCATGCCCTTCTCCCCGTAAGCATTCAGGGTATCCGACGCCACATAAGCAGTGCGCACAGTATGGTCTTTACGCGGCACCAACACCCCGCCTTGCTTGAGTATATAGGTGGCCATACACCCGGCATCGGCGGCAGCCAGCACCTCATCCATCGCCTTATCTGCCAGCTGTTGCCCCCTTTTCTTCGTTTTTGATTTGCGCTGCAACTGCCCGGCCAGTAAACGTAATTCACGGTAAGTTTGGCGTGACGGAATACCAAAAAACTGAAATTGCCGTACCCGGTGCAAACTCGCCCACGCCACGACATGTTCAACCGCTTCATGAAGCGGCTTACCGGTCTCATGACTCAATAAGGGTTCCCCCGTAGCCGGATCGGCGGCGCTTTTCAGCACACTGCCATCCAGATTCTTACTCACATATTTGGTCAAATAACCGGTCGGCGTGCCCTTGCTTTTCAGTACCGGCTTGACATCAAAACGCGGTTTGATATTTTTGCCGAGCTCCTCGCGATCACGTCGGATAGCAAATTCACGTAACACCGCGGTAATAGCAACCCGATCTTTTCTCGCCATAAAACACAGCAAATGCCAATGCACGGTGCCATCATGATGCGGTTCAGCAACCCGCACGCCATACCAACGCAGCCCCAGCTTGTTCATTTTTTTACGCACGCCCGCAAACAGATCGACCAAATAATCACTGCTCTCACGCACCGTCTGGAGCGCCCATTTAGGATTGGGTTTGCCGCAAGACAAGGTGGCGTGATAACGCGACGGACAGGTAACGGTATAAAACATCGCATAATCCCCGCGCTGTTCGGCCAAATTTTCCAGCCCTTTGGCGGTCGTCATCATTTCCAGTCGACGCAAGTGGGGATTGCTGGTACTGCGCTTTACCACCTGCTCCATGTCCAGTGTCACCCCGGCTTCATTCACCAATTCATGCGAGCGGATAAAGTCCAAGGCACAGCGATCTTGCTCACGCTTACGGGTCAACGCATCCTGGCTGACATAAGCCGACGCCTGTTTATGCACCAAACAACTCGCCCGGTGTTGCTCCTCACGCCATTCACAACGCAAACGCCACAATTGGCGCGTCCACCACTCAGCACAACAGAGCCGGGCTAAGGCGCCGGGGATCAAATGATAAGGCACCTTGCCCCGATGCTGTATCGTCTGATTTAAACTGTGCCAATAGGGCGGGGTAATCGCAAAGCATTTGGCTTTATTGGCCACCTGCTGATAAATCCGCAATATCTCATTCGGATCAGTATTATCTGCTGGTAACCTGTCAGCAAAAGAACAAAAAACAGTCTCGATATGCCCAGCGACCAAGGTGGCGAGCCGTTTCACCTCCTTGCGCGACAACGCTGGCAGCCATAACAACCCCTCCAGTCGCGCCCAACCGGCGACCTGCTGATAATCTGGCGTCTGCTGCTTATCACGCAGCGCTGCCAGTCGCTGCAAAGCGGGTTTGACCCCCTTTAATAAAAAAGCCTCGGCACGCTTATCGCCCGCTTCCCGGCGCAGATAATCAAGACGCTTTTGTAACGGCTGGCGAATAAATTTTGGCTGTTGTTTTAAAACTTCTTCCACCGCCCACGCCGGCTCGCTGACCCGCCTGCGCTGGTTCTGTCTCGCTTGCCACCGCGCCTTTTCTTGAACCAAATGCCGCTCTTCGGCCTTTTCTATCACGTCTTGCAGCGTCTGTTGTCTGATCTGTTGCTCTTCGGTTAACGCCGGCTTCTGCCGCCGTCGCCGCTGTGCGTCCTCAGCTATCAGCCGCTGTAACGGCGTGAGAGGCTCTGGCGGGAGTTCCTCCATCCGATAGTGATTGACACTTTTTCTCGGCGCGTTCCATCGCCAACAAAAAGGCGCATGACCGAGATAAGCGGTGGGCTGCAAAAGTTCGACTGCCGGGGGGGTCATTATTTTCTTTTTTCCTTGCCGATAATAAAAAGTGAGGGGCAGTCAATAGCGTGTCATCCGTCATCGCCTTATTTTTAGCGAAAACGGATCCCACACCCTAAAAGCGTTTATTTATTTCAGTGATAAATTAATCCTGTTAATTAAGCAGTTGGCAACACTCGATATAGATCAAACGATCAGGCCGTAATAAAGAATATTTTATTCCTTGTTTTATTTCGTCTGTATCGGCATCGGATAGCAGAGAAGTTTTAAAAGCCTCATGGCATAATCGACCCATGCGTTGTATTTCATGTCGCCGGTGTTTAATAAGGTTATTTTTTAATGTCGATAAATGGTGAAATAATAAGCCTTCAATTAAAGTGGCGAATGACGAATAATACGCTAAGAGTTTAAGATAATGGTTGCCGGCTTTTTTTGAGGTATCAGAGAAACGCTTATTTTCATATAAAATAAACCGGGCGTGATACTGACTAATCACATAACGCTGGTCGATCTCAATATAAAGAGGCATGGTAATTTCCGTATTGGAGTGTTAATAACACCGACACAATAATCAGTTTATTTATTTTAAAAATGAATTAATGTTATTATTCCGTTTTATTTGGCACCGGGTCACAATCAATATAAGTCATCCTATTAGGAAATAAACTCACCGCGGCGCGTAATCGGTTCATGGCGTCAATTAAATTAATTTGTTCTTCGGGATAGAGTTGTTTAAATGCCAGCGCATGCTTTTTTCTTTCAATCCCGGCCAAATAATACAGCGCCCCTTTCATTTGTGGATCGGTCTCCTCCATCTCCTTAATCAGTGCTGGGATCTGCCCTTGATATTTTTTATCCGGTAACACTTGCCATAATAAAGTGGTATTTCTCAGACCACATTGCCGCTGGGCTAAATTTAGCGGCACAACACGAGCGGGTTCAGTATTCGCCATCAACGCCACCTTATTTAAGCAAAAATGCCCATCACCCTTGAAAACCACCGGCGGCGCGGGTGACGTATGACGGGAGCGCTTATCCCGTGAATAAATTGCACTGCCTGCGGATTAGGTTGCACGCGACGCCCCTCCGGCGTCTCCAACCAGCCACGGCGGTGACGGTGATGGGTGATTTCAGGAAGGGCGGGTAAGGGGGTCACGGTAGTACAGGATTTAGTTAACATCGGGTATTCTCCATTTAAGTGAAAAGAAGTGCCGGACTATTTCACCCCGTCCGGCGCGGGGTTATGTGGTAATATCGTTATACCTGCTTCTCCACTCAAAGATGACGCAGGCATAACCTCCCACCACCACAAGGATCCACAAAAAACAGAACAGGAAACCGAATAAACAATGAACACACAGCCCCCTCGCGATCTACTTTTTGAACTGTATTACAGTTATTATCTCGAAAAAATGACCGAAACACTGAACAGGAGGATCGACAAACTGGGGTGTTTCTTTCAAATGTTTCTGGGTTTGGTTGTTGTTGTTAACAGTGCTTACGGGTGGCTGTGCGGTATCCTTATCGCTAGCATGTCCGGTTTTCAATTCTCTTTTAAACCAGGTGAGGTAGCGGGTCATGCAAAAAATCAGGCGCTCAAATACCGACAACTGATTGATGAAATAGAAAAAATAAGCCCTGATATTATTGCAAAGAAGCGATTGGAAATTGAAAAGGAAGACAGCCCTACTCTCAGTTCGCTTTTCAATCCAGCAAGGAAGAGAGCAGCGATTACACTCAACTACCCGCAAGAAAAGCCATTGACGCTGAATGAAAAATGCTTTGCTTGGATGGCAGGGGGTATTCCCTCCTGATACCTTCATTAGTCTGTTCATCGCTTTAATTGCCTCAATAACCGCATGGAAACCCTTTCCCGTTCGCAAAAAATAATCGCCTGACTGGCGGGTGATCTGTCGACAAAACCGCCTCACTTTTTCACGCAATAACCTTCAATTCTATAAAGCCCTTTCGCCAATTTAATTGCTCTTCGCTTTCTCTATGAAGAGCCTAAATTCTCTGAGTTGAAATTGAAAAGCAACCAGTCTGATCTTGAAAAAGAAATTGCCGCATTTTCTAAAAAACAGGTAAATAGAGAAAAATATGAATTTAAGGATATTATTCCTGGTTCTGTCGTGATGATACTGAAGCCACTTCATTGCGATGAAGCACTTCCCAAACATATATGCCCCCATTGCACCACAGACTTTGTAATATCTCCGTTGCAGCTTAGAAGACAGGGAAGCGGAGAATGGCTTAATTGTCATAAATATCATCTCGAAATAGTGTAAAAAGCCCAGGGTATAACAGTGTCTATTTTTTGAATTTTAAAATGCATCGGTTGTTCCTGTAATAAATAAAGCCCTTTCGCCAATTTCATTGTCAGCGCTAATGATAAAAGACCGTAAATTGCTAATTTAATTTGTCCACTCAAGCCAGAATGCAGTTTCCTTTGTGGTGACAAAGCCATGAGGGAAATAAGCATGCTAAGAAGAGAGGACCACTACATGATAAAACAACGCCATCAACAGGGGGCATTTATTGTTGATATTGCCCATCAGATAGGGTGTTCAGAAAAAACGGTGAGACGGCACATTAGCTATCCTGCGCCGCCAACAGCAAAACGCGGTAAAAAACAGGTTGCTAAACTCGAGCCCTTTAAAGACTACATCGATTCAAGGTTGAGTGAACAGGTTTGGAATGCGGCGGTTATTTTTGAGGAAATCCGTGAAAAAGGCTACCGGGGTGGGAGTGCGATGCTCCGACGTTATATACATCCCAAACGTCCGCTCAGGGCCTCGAAAAACACGGTACGCTTTGAAACCCTCCCCGGTTATCAACTTCAACACGATTGGGGAGAAATCATCGTTGAGGTGGCAGGCTCTGCCTGTACGGTTAATTTTGCCGTTAATACGCTCGGTTTTTCGCGTCGCTTTCATGTCTTTGCTGCCCCTAAGCAAGATGCTGAGCACACGTATGAATCGCTGGTTCGCAGCTTCAATTACTTCGGTGGCAGCGTAAAAAATGTCTTGGTAGATAACCAAAAAGCCGCTGTTATCAAACATGGACAAAATGGCCACATCGAGTTCAATGCGGGCTTCCTGCAACTGGCTAATCACTATGGGTTTAGCCCTCGCGCCTGTAAGCCTTATCGACCGCAAACGAAAGGCAAAACCGAACGGATGGTGGGCTATGTTAAACACAATTTTTTCACTCGCTACCGTCAGTTTGAGAGTTTCGCTCATGTTAATCAACTGCTAGCGATGTGGCTGGCGAAAGTGGCAGACCAGCGTCATCTTCGTCAATTCAAGCAGACACCGGAAAATCGTTTTGCTGAGGAAAAAATAGCCTTGATGCCACTCCCTGCGACTGATTTCGATACCAGCTACTTCGACCTACGACAAGTGGCATGGGACAGCTATATCGATGTCAGAGGTAATCGCTATAGCGTGCCTTCATTCTGGTGTGGTCGTGCGGTTAATATTCGTATCGGTTTAGATAATACGCTACGTATTTACGGCGATGAGCAACTGCTCGCGACGCATCTCTTGCAGGAGGTAACGCAGGGCTGGCAAAAGGTGCCAGAACATCATCAAGCCCTTTGGCAACAGGTCAATCGAGTAGCGTCTCGTTCGCTCAGTGTGTATGAGGAGCTACTCTGATGGAAATGGAAAACTTGTTGATACGGTTAAAAATGGATTACCTGGGCGATGCGTTGGAGAGTTTATGTGAAGAAGCCACCAAGAAAGCACTGAACTACCGTGAATTTCTCCAGCAGGCATTAGCCCAGGAATGGAACGGGCGTCACCAAAAAGGCTTGGAATCGCGGTTAAAACAAGCACGTTTGCCGTGGATAAAAACCTTGGAGCAATTTGACTTTACTTTCCAACCAAGTATAGACAGGAAAATTATCCGCGAGCTGGCGGGGCTGAGGTTTGTCGAACATCATGAAAACGTCATTTTGTTAGGCCCACCTGGGGTAGGGAAAACGCATTTGGCGATAGCGCTGGCTGTCAAGGCAGCTACAGCTGGGCATCGGGTATTGTTTATGCCTCTGGATAGACTCTGCTGTACCTTAATGAAGGCAAAGCAAGAAAACCGTCTGGAACGCCAACTTCAGCAACTGTGCTATGCCAGGGTATTAATACTGGATGAAATCGGGTATTTACCGATGAATCGCGAAGAAGCTAGCCTATTTTTCAGGTTATTGAGCCGTCGTTATGAAAAGGCGAGCATCATTCTCACATCAAATAAAAGTTTTACTGATTGGGGGGACGTATTCGGTGATCACATTTTAGCAACTGCGATTTTAGACAGGCTTTTACATCATTCAACCACATTGAATATTAAAGGAGAAAGCTATCGACTCAAAAATAAACGCAAAGCAGGCATGTTGCCTATAAAAACGACTGATATTATCCAGGCGCCTGGAATAGAAACCCAACAGGAAAATTAGCAAAAACTGGACATTTTAAAGTAGCAAAAAGTGGTCAATCTAAAGTAGCGTTGACAACTCAGAGAGAGGAGGTATGGACAACGGATATCACCTATGTTTGGACTTATGAAGGCTGGATGTATTTAGCGGTGGTGATGGACTTATACTCGCGCCAAATAATCGGTTGGGCAATGGCAGCCCACATGAAGACAGCACTGTGTGTACAAGCTCTCCAGATGGCTTACTGGCGCAGAAAACCTCCAAAAGGGTTGCTCCATCACTCAGATAGAGGCAGCCAATATACCCGCCATCAGTATCGTGCCCATTTGCAAGTGATGGGTGTGCAAGCCAGTATGAGTGGTAAAGGGCAATGTTGGGATAACGCACCAACAGAACGTTTTTTTCGGAGCTTGAAATATGAATACTTGAATTATGAAATACTTAAAACCCGTAATGATGCCAAGTTAGGGGGGCTGGATTATTTAGCCTATTACAATAGTAGAAGACCACATAGTCTACTCGCTTATTTTTCACCCATCGAATTTGAGCTTATACCTGTAATCAATTTGTCTTAAAAATGTGTCTGGGTTTACTTGACCACTACATCGCCCACACCCGCACCAGCTTCTACGTCTCCAGCACCACCTGCATATTATCATCAAGAAGATCACCGAATAACCCCCTGTGTCAGCATAGTTGTCGCCTGTTAATATTAAGGAGAACACCATGCCGGCAAACCCCGTGCCTATCAATATCAAGCAACAAGGGTTGCTCTGGCTTCAACCTCCGTATAATTGGTCTCACCGGCAAATAGCGAAGAAGCTAGACGTGAGCCCTTCGGTTGTTTCAAGATGGAGAAACGAGTTAATGAGTGATGGCCTGTTATGTGAAGATGAGCAGTTTTTAAAGAATAACGAAGGTTGGTCGCCCGAACAGCGTTTTGCGGTGGTCATTGAAAGCGCAGTGATGTCTGAAATTGAGCTGGCCGAATACTGTCGGCACAAAGGATTGTTTGTTGAACAGGTAAAGGAATGGCGAACGGCTTCGCTCCGGGCTCATGAGCCGAAAGCCTTGAATAATCATAAAGTTGATAAAGTCGTCAAAGAATACAGACAAAAGATCCGTGAACTTGAAAAAGAACTCACCAGAAAAGAAAAGGCGCTGGCGGAAACCGCAGCGCTACTGGTATTAAGGGAAAAGTTCAATGCCCTCTGGGACAACAGCGAGGACGTCTAATACCTCTCCCGGAGCGGCTTAATATAGTTGATATGCTTAGGAATGCGATGAAACAGGGGGCTCGTAAGGCGCAAGCCTGCCAGGTCATTGGGATTTCAGTCAGAACACTGCAACGCTGGCGCAACAATTGTCACAACGCTCCCCTGGCCGACAAACGGTCAACGGCCGTTCGCAATGCCCCCAGCAACAAATTGTCTGATGCTGAACGACAGCGGTGTCAACGCTACTTTAGATTGACCACTTTTTGCTACTTTAAAATGTCCAGTTTTTGCTAATTTTCCTGTTGGGTTTCTATTCCAGGCGCCTGGATAATATCAGTCGTTTTTATAGGCAACATGCCTGCTTTGCGTTTATTTTTGAGTCGATAGCTTTCTCCTTTAATATTCAATGTGGTTGAATGATGTAAAAGCCTGTCTAAAATCGCAGTTGCTAAAATGTGATCACCGAATACGTCCCCCCAATCAGTAAAACTTTTATTTGATGTGAGAATGATGCTCGCCTTTTCATAACGACGGCTCAGTAACCTGAAAAATAGGCTAGCTTCTTCGCGATTCATCGGTAAATACCCGATTTCATCCAGTATTAATACCCTGGCATAGCACAGTTGCTGAAGTTGGCGTTCCAGACGGTTTTCTTGCTTTGCCTTCATTAAGGTACAGCAGAGTCTATCCAGAGGCATAAACAATACCCGATGCCCAGCTGTAGCTGCCTTGACAGCCAGCGCTATCGCCAAATGCGTTTTCCCTACCCCAGGTGGGCCTAACAAAATGACGTTTTCATGATGTTCGACAAACCTCAGCCCCGCCAGCTCGCGGATAATTTTCCTGTCTATACTTGGTTGGAAAGTAAAGTCAAATTGCTCCAAGGTTTTTATCCACGGCAAACGTGCTTGTTTTAACCGCGATTCCAAGCCTTTTTGGTGACGCCCGTTCCATTCCTGGGCTAATGCCTGCTGGAGAAATTCACGGTAGTTCAGTGCTTTCTTGGTGGCTTCTTCACATAAACTCTCCAACGCATCGCCCAGGTAATCCATTTTTAACCGTATCAACAAGTTTTCCATTTCCATCAGAGTAGCTCCTCATACACACTGAGCGAACGAGACGCTACTCGATTGACCTGTTGCCAAAGGGCTTGATGATGTTCTGGCACCTTTTGCCAGCCCTGCGTTACCTCCTGCAAGAGATGCGTCGCGAGCAGTTGCTCATCGCCGTAAATACGTAGCGTATTATCTAAACCGATACGAATATTAACCGCACGACCACACCAGAATGAAGGCACGCTATAGCGATTACCTCTGACATCGATATAGCTGTCCCATGCCACTTGTCGTAGGTCGAAGTAGCTGGTATCGAAATCAGTCGCAGGGAGTGGCATCAAGGCTATTTTTTCCTCAGCAAAACGATTTTCCGGTGTCTGCTTGAATTGACGAAGATGACGCTGGTCTGCCACTTTCGCCAGCCACATCGCTAGCAGTTGATTAACATGAGCGAAACTCTCAAACTGACGGTAGCGAGTGAAAAAATTGTGTTTAACATAGCCCACCATCCGTTCGGTTTTGCCTTTCGTTTGCGGTCGATAAGGCTTACAGGCGCGAGGGCTAAACCCATAGTGATTAGCCAGTTGCAGGAAGCCCGCATTGAACTCGATGTGGCCATTTTGTCCATGTTTGATAACAGCGGCTTTTTGGTTATCTACCAAGACATTTTTTACGCTGCCACCGAAGTAATTGAAGCTGCGAACCAGCGATTCATACGTGTGCTCAGCATCTTGCTTAGGGGCAGCAAAGACATGAAAGCGACGCGAAAAACCGAGCGTATTAACGGCAAAATTAACCGTACAGGCAGAGCCTGCCACCTCAACGATGATTTCTCCCCAATCGTGTTGAAGTTGATAACCGGGGAGGGTTTCAAAGCGTACCGTGTTTTTCGAGGCCCTGAGCGGACGTTTGGGATGTATATAACGTCGGAGCATCGCACTCCCACCCCGGTAGCCTTTTTCACGGATTTCCTCAAAAATAACCGCCGCATTCCAAACCTGTTCACTCAACCTTGAATCGATGTAGTCTTTAAAGGGCTCGAGTTTAGCAACCTGTTTTTTACCGCGTTTTGCTGTTGGCGGCGCAGGATAGCTAATGTGCCGTCTCACCGTTTTTTCTGAACACCCTATCTGATGGGCAATATCAACAATAAATGCCCCCTGTTGATGGCGTTGTTTTATCATGTAGTGGTCCTCTCTTCTTAGCATGCTTATTTCCCTCATGGCTTTGTCACCACAAAGGAAACTGCATTCTGGCTTGAGTGGACAAATTAAATTAGCAATTTACGGTCTTTTATCATTAGCGCTGACAAGCGGATCATGGAAATCTGTAACTCACCAGAGTTTTCAAGTTTCCCTCCGAATGTCATCGTTCCGACGCTGGCTGATAGGGGAATTTATATCGCCTCTGAGTCTACGTTTTATCGCGTGCTCAAAGCGAACAAACTGTTAACACCTAGACGTCGAGAGAGAAGTTATAAACGTCCAGGCGCACAAAAAACGACAGCACCGAATCAGGTATGGTCCTGGGATAGTAGTTATTTGCCAACACCTATAAAAGGTCGGCATCTTTACCTCTACATGATGATGGACATTTTCAGTCGGAAAATTGTGGGGGCAGACGTTTTTGAACAAGAATCCGGCGAACAGGCTGCAGAGCTACTGCAACGATGCATCTGGAAAGAAAAATGCGCGGGCAAAAAAATCATTCTTCATTCAGATAATGGTGGCCCCATGCGTAGTTATACCCTGTTGGCGAAAATGTACGATCTGGGGGTAATCAGTTCATATTCTCGCCCACGAGTCAGCAATGATAACCCTTATTCCGAATCCTTGTTTCGAACGGTGAAATATTGTCCCCAGTGGCCAGCCGAGGGGTTTACTTTACTCAATGATGCCAGAGCCTGGGTAGCTCAGTTTGTGAACGGGTACAACCTTGAACATAAACACAGTGGTATCAAGTACGTTACTCCAGATGAACGTCATAGGGAGGCAGATAAAGAAATATTAGCTAAACGGAAAGCCATCTATGAATTAGCTCGAGCTAAAAAACCCGAACGTTGGAGCAAAGGCTGTCGTAACTGGAATTTTATTCATGAAGTGATGCTGAATCCGGAAGTAAGTGCTGCATAAAACAGTTTCAAGCGACAACTACATTGACAAACACCGTTTAATTGACCATCTGAGTATCACTTCATGAACGAAAAATTTTATGCTGTCATCACCCATCAGGGCGCCGCTAAACTGGCCAATGCGACGGCATTGGGGATATGGAAACCCTGAAGAACCGATAATGAATGCTATATTTTGAGCTAGTAGCGTTAATTCTTAAAGTCATGTAATAAAAAAGGAAATTAATGCACTCTTTTTTTACGGTATAAGAGACGGCGGATACACTTTTTTTCAGTATCAATGGAAAATCAGGGGTTACAAAGCAGGATTTTTCTAGCGAGAAAGAGATTGGTCAAAGCAAATAAGCTGAATAACTGCGCGGTATTTTTTGCCAAGCCCTTGTAGCGCACTTTTCTAAAGTTGAACTGACATTTTAACACTCGAAAGGGGTGTTCAACCTTAGCCCGGATTTTCGCGATAAGACTTTGCCGATGCCGATGTTTCTCCCATACCTGCTGCTCCTGCCCGGGCAAGGCCAATACCCTCCGTCGGGGGATGTGCCAGGTGACCACGCGATGTTGATGTTCGCGGCGTCGCATCACGCCTTTATAACCGGCATCACCATGAACAACCCCTTCTTGGCCGTGAAGAAGGTGATGAACTTGCGTCACATCGGCTACATTCGCCGAGGTTCCCACCAGGGAATGCACCAGCCCCGTCTGTGCATCCACGCCAATATGCGCTTTCATGCCAAAGTAGCACTGATTGCCTTTACGGGTGGCTTTCATGTCTGGCTCACGAGTATTTTGCCGGTTTTGAGTTGAACTGGGTGCATCAATAATCGTAGCATCGACAATGCTACCCCGTTTGATAAATAGCTGAAGCGAAGCTAAATGCGTATTAATTTCTTCAAACAGCGCTTCGCTTAAATGATGTTTTTCCAACCAATGACGAAAATGCAGGATCGTGGGATCGGAGGGAATGACATCGACACATACCCCCGCAAATTGACGTAATAAGGGGATGTCGTATAACGCTTCTTCCATCGATAAATCAGCATAATTAAACCCATTCTGTAAAAAATAAATCCGCAGCATCACTTCTAACGGTTTCGCCGGTCTGCCGCCTTTAGGACTTGCCTTGGGGTAATGACGACTGAGTTTGGCCAGGATAATTGTTCCCCGAATTATTGGAGCGAAAGATATTATGGTTGAGATCTTTTGTAGTACGAAGGGGTTGCCTGGTGACGGATTTTTGGCTGTCTTTAACCACAGTATTGCTGGCAAGGGTGAGGAAAGCGCGCACCGGAACCGTACGGCGCGCATTCACCATCCTGTTGAGAAAAATCTTTGTCACATTTCAAATAAACGGTAAATTCACCCGAAGAAGACAACCTAAATTTACTGCGGCCAGTAAGCTTAGTTGGTTTACTAGCGCCACTAAGATAGCGATCCCAGCCGCGCTGACTGCCGTCTTGTGGCACTAAAATGACCTTTTCAGCACCGAATTCCGGCGTAACTTTGAGATCGTGAACCACCTCGAGGTTGAATTTTAAGCTGATGTACTGATCACCATCCCATTTAAAATTATCGCCAAAATCAATATCAGTGCTACCGTTGCCAATACTGAATTTCACAGGATTTTCATTTGTATAGATGCCACTGGCCATGGATAAAGGGGATGGCAGCTTTAATGCATAAGCAAAACTAATAGCTTGCAGTGTTGCCACACAATAATGAATAAGTAACTTATTGATAAATAATGACTGAAAAGTTGTGTTTTGTCGTGCTTTGTTGCCTATTATATAAGTAAAAATATTTTATTTGTTTTTAATGGGTTATTTTATCTTATTGTAACTATGAATGTGTTAGTTATTTTTAATTGTATAACCGACTATGGGACTGATTTATCCGCATTTTTAGATAGAAAAAAACACGAACTCATCCTATATAACGATATTTATCAATTCATAAAGATAAAAAAGAAAATAATGATAAAGTGCTATTATTTAAAAATATAAAAAATGAAAAACAGATATTAAATTATCATTATGAAATCTCTCATAAGATTAAATGAGTTCAAATACATGTAATGTATTGCAATTAAATCACTCTTCTTATAAAGCGGTCGCTACCTTGACTCAACAATACTAATACGCTAATTAGAAAATAGATAGAAAAAATACCCAACAACCATTGTGGCATCCCCAAAGACATTAATTTCCACTGTTGTAGTGAACAATCAGCACTAGCAGAAAACACGCTTGGTAACCACTTATCCAGTGGTAAAAATGTAGGAAAATCAACGAAAAAATCGCAAGTGTTAAATGGTGATGGATACAAATATTGCATAGTATGTTGCCAAGTTAATTGAATACCTTTACTCGCACTGTATATCCACAAGAAAATGGCGATATAACGTAATGATGAGTTAGGCGCAATGGCGCCAATGAATGACGCCGCAATGATACCAAATAATGCACAACGCTCATAAATACAAAGCACACAAGGTTGCAGTAGCATAATATATTGAAAATAAAGCGCTATGAGCTCAAAAATCAATCCAGAAAATCCGATGAGAAGCCAAGCTTGGCGTTGTTTAGAACAACGATTTAAAAAATGTAACATATTCTTTATTCCACGGGATAAATTATGTTGCTAACAATACCAATGAACAGATTCCTGCCACCGGTTACCAACAGATGAAAATAGATTTAAATGGGCGAGCTAAACTATTAGCTTCTACTAAATTCTTCCTAAGAGTTTGTTAAAAATCTCTTGTGCTCGCATGCCAACGAAGGTTGCTGTGCGCCTTGACTTCATACCCCCGCGCGACGGTTTTGCAAACAGTATTTTGTCCAAAAAAGGGCTCAAAATGCTCATTGATATCCTTAGTTTTTGTACAGAAAAAGGCAACTGCACTTTTTCGCCTATTTTTCATCAATTGAGCGTCGCTTAAGAAGGTCTCGAATGAACGCTAAGAGCCTGTTAAAAATTTTTTATTATACTGTTATTAATAACGGTTATATTCTGTTTAAAATTAAATAATTAATAACATTAAAAATCATCTATAAACTTTCTTAAACACAAATTTTACTTAGCATTCTGTGTTTTTTCGCTATCTGTCCTAATTGGGTGACTATATCATAAATTTTTCATCTGGTATGATGAGCATAATTACTTTCTGATAAATTTCTCTACGAAAATGATGCATTAATACTCAAATGCCCATAAAAAAGCACCTGGCTTGTTATGTAAAAACCTATTGATATCAGGAATAAGTTACCTATACTCACAGTCTTTCAAGTTGCCGCTAAGCGGCCAGGGCGTGAGACCGATAAGCGTATACCCATATGAATTTCGAGTTACGGCAAGGCGGCAATCAATCGAATCCCAGGAGTGTATCCCCTTCGTCTTTGAAGTTGCCTTCGGCTGCCAGGGTGACCGACCGCGATGAGATTCGGCGAGCACCCGCAACCAACACCGCCGTAACTTAAAAGGCAAAGGATATAGTGGCTATCAATACATTATTTAAGGAACTGTCATGCCTCGCCCAATATCGGCCACTGTGCATTTATCTGCTCTACATCACAATTTGAAGAGAGTTCGAGACCGGGTAAGTTGCACCAATAGCAAAATATGGTCGGTAGTAAAAGCGAATGCGTATGGACATGGTTTAGCGCGTGTTTGGCGGTACTTAAAAGAAACGGATGGTTTCGCATTATTGGATTTGAACGACGCGGTTTTATTGCGGGAGCAGGGCTGGCAAAAACCCATTTTATTACTAGAAGGATTCTTTAAAACAGAAGATTTAGCATTAATAGATCACTATAACCTGACAACAGTGGTGCATAGTGATTGGCAACTTGCGGCATTGGAAAACACCAAACTCAAAAAGCCAGTGGAGATTTATTTAAAGTTCAATAGCGGGATGAATCGTTTAGGATTCCCTTGTGAAGAGGCACATGAAATCTGGCAACGAGCGAAGAAAATCGCCAATATTAAACATCTCACTTTGATGAGCCATTTTGCTAACGCCGCTCATAATGGCAATATCGACAATGAATACAGGTTCATTCAACAAAATTGCCAGTCTATTCCAGCTGACTGTAGTAGTTTGGCAAATTCTGCCGTCATCCTATGGCACCCTTCGGTTTATACCTCACCGATTAATAATTTATCAAATAATAACTTATCGCATTTTTGTCACTGGGTACGCCCTGGCATTATGCTCTACGGGGCTTCACCTAATGGTCAAGTGCAAGCTATCAAAGATCTAGGATTACGCCCGGCGATGAGTTTGCATTCTGAATTACTGGCGGTGCAAACATTAAAAGCGGGTGACACTGTGGGCTACGGTAGCCATTATCGCGCTAACGAAGCGCAACGGATTGGTATAGTCGCTTGTGGGTATGCCGATGGTTATCCTCGGAATGCGCCCACCGGAACACCCATCCTCGTCGAGGGGGTGTTAACAAAAACCCTCGGCGCGGTTTCCATGGATATGCTGGCGGTAGATCTAAAGCCTTGCCCTCACGCACAGGTGGGTAGCATCGTCGAATTATGGGGAAACCATTTACCTATTGATAATGTTGCCATGGCCGCCGGCACCATTAGTTATGAATTAATGTGTGCATTATCGGCAAGAGTGCCTGTTTCCTTTATCACGGATGGAGAATAATTATGCCACAAATCCATCGCACTAAATCCGTACGGTTTAATGTGGAGCAAATGTATAAACTGGTTAACGATATTTCCTCTTATCCAGAATTTTTGCCTGGTTGTATTGGTGGTCGGGTGATCAGTGCTAATGAAAGCGTAATAATTGCCGCTGTTGACATTGCTAAAGTGGGCATCAGTAAAACCTTTACTACCCGCAATACGCTTATCAATAACAAAAGTATCAATATGGAATTGGTAGATGGCCCGTTCCGTAAACTGCTGGGCGATTGGCAATTTACACCTTTAGACGATAATACCTGTAAAGTTGAACTCTATCTTGATTTTGAATTCACTAATAAGTTAGTTGAAATCATGTTCGGTAACTTGTTTAAAGCGTTAGCAGAAAATATGGTGCAAGCCTTTAGCCAACGAGCAGAAACGGTTTACCATGCCTGATATACCTAATGAATTTCGAGCGATGAGTGTAGACATGCTACCTGATGAGGTGAGCACCGACAGCCAACACCACCGTAACTTGAAAGGCGAAGGGTATATCCATGTTGAAGTGGTTTATGCTCTGCCTGAACGTCAATATATCCGCGCCTTGTTACTTCCTAACAACAGTACCGTTTTACAAGCCATTGTGGCTTCGGAACTACCTCAATTGCGAACGGATATTGATTTACAACATAACAAAGTGGGGATCTACGGTCGGCTGGTGAAACTTAGCGATCAGGTTAACGAAGGTGATCGTATTGAAATATACCGCCCATTAATCGCCGATCCTAAAGAGCTCCGCCGCCGCCGAGCGGATAAAAGTAAAAAAGATACCCAATGAATTTCGAGTTACGGCAAGGCGGCAATCATTCAAATCCCAGGAGTGTACAAATAGTACATGACAGGGATGAGAGATCGCTGCCAACGCCGCCGTAACTTGAAAGGCGAAGGGTATAATCGCTCTTATTCGGCAGACTGTATGCGAGGCACATTTATTCGCTTAGCGCCCTTTTTATTCTTAGGACTAATGATCAACACGATAAAAAAGAACAGTGCCTGCACAATAACGATACAAGGACCCGTGGCACCATCAATATGGAAACTAATCAAGGTGCCCAAAACGCAGGAGACCACCGACACCAGCGTAGCAATCATTAACATGATGTCGAAACGGCGACAAACCAGAGATGCAATAATACCCGGTGCAATTAACATGGCTATTACTAATATGACACCAACTGCCTGCAATGAAGTAACAATCGTCAATGCAAGTAAACAAAGTAAACCATAGTGAAGCCATTTAATCGGTAAACCGATCACCTGAGCATGATTAGCATCAAAACAAAAAAGCATTAAATCCTTACGCTTTAACAACACCACCAATAAAGTGAATGTAGTGATCCATAAGGTTTGTTTAAATTCAGTCAGCGTAACACCCAGTATATTCCCAAATAAAATATGACTAAGATGTTGATCAGTATCGACTTGTGAAAAAAGCACAATACCCAAAGCAAACATACCTGAAAAAACAATCCCCATCACTGTATCTTCCTTGATGCGACTGTTTTCTTTTAAGTAACCGGTAGACAACGCACAGAAAATGCCAGAAAAAAAAGCGCCTATTACCAAAGGGAGGCCTAATACGAAAGCGAGCACAATACCCGGTAAAACGGCATGAGAAATGGCATCCCCCATGAGTGACCACCCCTTCAACACCAAATAGCAAGACAGTATCGCGCATACCACACCCGTAGCTATAGCGGTAAAAATCGCGCGCTGCATAAAAGGATAATAAAACGGCTCGCTAATTAAACTCAGCAAACTAGACATACAGTTATCTCCTAGTCACTTGTTGGCGAGTACGATAACGCATTGACAGCAGACCGTGTTTAGGCGCAAAGAAAAAAGCCAATAAAAATACCGTAGTCTGTAGTGTTACAATAATACTTCCAGTAGCACCATTAAAATAAAAACTAAGATAAGCCCCAAATGCACTCGTCAATGCGCCGATAATAATGGCAATAATCAATAAACGACCAAAACGATCCGTCAGCAAATAAGCCGTGGCGCCAGGCGTTATCACCATAGCAATCACCAAGATAGCACCTACCGTTTGTAATGCTGCCACGGTACAGGCACTCAGCAGAGTGAAAAATAATAATTTTAAATATAAGGGTGATAAGCCAATTGAAAGCGCGTGACTTTCATCAAAGAAAACCGCTAATAGATCTTTCCATACTAAACAGAGGATAAGGAAAGAAAAGAAAATAATAATTTCAACTTGCATGACATCTTCATCAGCAATACCCAAAACATTACCAAAAATAATAGATTGTACATTGATCGAGGTTGGATTAAGCGAGACGATCAACAAACCAACAGCAAAAAAGGTAGAAAAAATAAAGCCAATGATCGCATCTTCACGCAGGCGAGTGATATGGCGTACCAACGCCATTGCCAAGGCAGCTAACATGCCGGTAAAAAAAGCGCCGGCGGCATAAGGCAAACCTAGGGCATAAGCCCCGGCGACGCCAGGCACGACGGAGTGAGACAGCGCATCGCCCATCAACGACCATCCCTTCAACATCAAATAAGCAGAAAGAAAAGCGCAAACAGCACCCACTATCATGCTTACCCACATCGCTTTAAGCATGTAATTATAATTAAAAGGCTGCAATAAAAACTCCAGCATCAGGGAGGCGTCTCCTTTTTTTGCATCTGGGTGGGGGGATCATTTTTGCTATGGCCATAAAATACCGCGGGGCGTTCATCATCAGTAATGACCGTGACGGAGCGAGCATCATTATCATCATGCAGAGCAGCGCCAGAAAGATTGATATAACGCAATACTCCGCCAAATGTCATTTCCAAATTCTTTTGGGTGAAAGTGGTGTCTATCGGCCCTGCCGCGAGCACGGTTTGATTAATTAAAATCACCTGATCACAAAATTCAGGCACACTGCCCAAATTATGCGTAGAAACTAAAACCAAATGCCCTTCATCGCGCAATACACGCAGTAAATCAATAATCGCATTCTCTGTTTTTACATCCACCCCGGTAAAAGGCTCGTCCAATAACAGCACTGAACCCTGTTGTGCCAACGCACGCGCAAGAAATACCCTTTTTTTCTGCCCACCAGACAACTCACCGATTTGGCGTGAACATAATGCAGATAAACCTACCCGCTCAATGGCTTGATTAACAATAGCATGATCACTGGCACGCGGAATTCGCAAAAAATTCATTTTACCGTAACGACCCATCATCACGACATCTTTTACCAATACCGGAAAATTCCAATCGACTTCTTCTGTTTGTGGCACATAGGCAATACTATTTTTTTTAAGGGCATCACTGACCGGGTTATTGTTCAGTCGTACCCGCCCCACCGTGGGTTTAATCAATCCCATGATACTTTTAAATAATGTTGATTTACCGCTACCGTTGATACCAACCAGGGCACAAATCGTGCCACCAGCTAAAGAAAAATTAGCATTATGGATAGCGGTATGTCCGTTGTTATAAGTAACAGAAACATCCTTTACCAGTAATTCTGGCCGGATAAACGGTGCCTGATTCATTGATTAAATCCTTTTGCGATGGTATCAACGGTAACATTCAGTAAATCGATATACGTCGGGACGGGACCTTGTGCATCCGACAGCGAGTCAACATATAACACGCCGCCATATCGGGCACCGGTTTCTTTACTGATTTGTTTTGCTGATTTATCGGAAATAGTACTTTCACTGAACACCACCGGAATTTTATGCTGACGAACCTGATCAATAACGGCTTGCATCTGTCGAGCAGAACCCTGTTCCTCTGCATTAATTGGCCATAAATACAGCTCTTTCAAATCATAATCTTTTGCCAGATAGCTGAACGCGCCTTCACTGGTCACCAGATAACGTTGATCAGCAGGAATACGTGCTAAACGCTCCCGCAGTGAGCCATCTAACGCCGTGATCTTAGCCGCATAAATTTTGGCATTGTGCTGATATATTTTGGCATGAATCGGATCATGTTCTACCAATGCTCGCAGAATATTATCAATATAAATTAACGCATTAGAAGGCGACATCCAAGCATGCGGGTTCGCGGCGCCCTTGTACAGAGCCTCACGGATTGGCAATGGGGTAATGCCTTCGGTCACCACCGCCTTCGGCACCTTCTTTTTTATGTTATCAAAAAAGCGTTCAAACCAGCTTTCTAAATGCAAGCCATTCCATAAAATCAAATCGGCCGATTGGGCTTTAACGATATCACCCGGGGTCGGTTGATAACCATGAATCTCAGCGCCCGGCTTAGTAATGGATTCAACGATCGCCGCCTCACCGGCGATATTTTTTGCCATATCTTGAATAATAGTAAAGGTGGTGATCACTTTGAATTTTTTTTCAGCATGGGCTAGGTTGCCGACGAGTAAGCAAAGTACCATTGAAATCAATACACAATTTGCTATCAAAAAATAGGGATAGATCACAAATTTTTTATATTTCATGCTACGAAATTCATCCTTATACTGAAAGTGACCTGAACAGATAACGGAACCACCATAATGGCCGCCACCACGGCTTCCGCTCAGGAATGGTCGCTGGACGTGAATGCACCTTTTTAAGATCCCATTTAAAGTTAAGGAATATTCTGCTGTGACTATACTCTGAACCAAACAGCGCAATTTCACTTTTCTTCCTATCATTAATGGGCGTATTGTGTGTCAAATTACGATCCAGAGAATGATAGCTTTTCTTCCGATCCACATTCCGTTCAATACATCTGAATTTTTTAGGCAAATAACGCGGTGTGGTACCGTGATCTTTATGCATCTTCACAAAACGATAATCTTCCCAGCCATAATGACCCGCAAATTCTTCATCATAACCAAACAGCCGGAAAAACCGAGCCCGTGACATGAAGAATAGATTTGGGTGACCTCGGTATGCTTTCCCCGTTTTTTCATCCGTCCGGTAGATACGATACAGAGAGCGCCCAGGATTACGAGCATTGACCAGACAACGAAGGGTATCTTCAGGAAGCAAGCAATCTAAATCGGTGATAATAATTTTGTCAGACTTAGCGTAAGTGACCCCCAAATTACGGGCACCAGCCTGATTCCACTGAATATCAGTGGTTATTCTTAACCAAGTAAAATTCAAATCATAATCTTTTACGTCATACTCTAAAGGTGAGCAATCATCAACGATGACAAATTCGACAGCATCCTTAATATCATTAGGATAAGATTCATATTCCGCCAACAAAGACTCAACGGAGTCCATCTCTCCCTGATTGCAGTAAAAATGTGTTACATAAGTTAACTTGATGTGCTGCTTATCTAGCGGATGTCGTGCCTTAACGATTCCTACATCCTTTATCACAATATAATCCTCTGTTTGAATAGAAAAAATAAAAATGAAATTTTTATAATGTCTTGAACACTTATGAATAGATAGCAGATATGTATCGAATAACCTACGGTAAAGGATAAAGAATTACCATAATCAGTCAAATAACTTTATTGTCGTCATCGCAGCCTGATATATACCCTTCGCCTTTGAAGTTGCCACTAAGCGGCCAGGCCGTGCAACCCGATGAGCGTAGACATACCATGAGTGCGAGAGCTTGCAGCCAACAACGCGGCGGCTTCAAAGGCGAAGGGTATATTGAATGTTACTGAATGTTTGGTTAAGCTCTAGCGCTTAAAACAATTAACCACCATGAACCTGAGCACACTCTTGAGTGTCCTTAGAGCTATTTGAAATCTCTTGTTTTCCTCGTCTAAGCCGCAGCTCAAAGAAGATTTCGAATAGGCTCTTAAAGCTTCTCTATCCGTATGGAATATTTCTATGGCTAATTTTTTACCTTTCTCACGGCCGGCCATCGGCGAAGAAGAAATTGCTGCCGTTGTTGATGTACTCAATTCAGGCTGGATCACGACTGGAACAAAAAATCAGCAACTGGAAGAGAAATTTTGTCAGCGTATCGGTTGTCAACACGCCATCAGCGTCTGTTCAGCAACCGCGGGCATGCATATTACCTTAATGGCATTGGGTATCGGCCCAGGGGATGAAGTGATCACCCCTTCTCAAACCTGGGTGTCAACCCTAAACATAATCTCATTACTAGGCGCTAAACCGGTCATGATTGATGTTGACCGTGAAACCTTAATGATCAACGCCGCAGCCATTGAAGAGGCTATTACGCCTCAAACCAAAGCCATTATCCCTGTGCATTATGCCGGCGCACCCTGCGATATCGATGCCATCCGAAAAATAGCAATTGATAAAGGCATTGCGCTGATTGAAGATGCCGCCCATGCCGCAGGAACCTGTTACAAAGGGCAGGCCATTGGTGCTCAAGGCACCGCGATTTTTTCCTTTCATGCGATTAAAAATATCACTTGTGCTGAAGGCGGAATGATCGCAACAGACGATGCTAAATTAGCAGAACGTGTGAGACGCTTAAAATTTCATGGCTTGGGCGCCGATGCCTTTGATCGCCAAATACAAGGGCGATGCCCACAGGCAGAAGTGATTGAACCAGGCTACAAATATAACTTATCAGACATTCATGCGGCTATCGCCTTGGTTCAGCTAAAGCGCCTAGATGAAATTAATGCGCGCCGTCAAGCGTTAGCAGAACAATATAAAAAAGCTTTTGAACTCCCCGCACTCCGTTTACTGCAACCACTTGGCATCCCTGACTATAAACATGTACATGCCTGGCACCTTTTTATCGTACGTGTCGATAAAGAGCGTTGCGGGGTTGATCGTGATACGTTAATGAAAGCGTTAAAGGATAAGCATCAGATCGGCAGTGGATTGCATTTTCGAGCAGTACATACACAAAAATATTATAAAAAGTATTACCCAGAGTTGAGACTTCCTCATACGGAATGGAATTCCGATAAATTATGTTCATTACCTCTTTTTCCTGATATGCAGGACGGTGACATCGCTCGGGTTGTCAATGCTCTACAACAGATTATAGGATCAGCCAGTGTCACAAATTGAATCTATTCAAAAAGTCTCGATTGTTATCCCGGTTTATAACGAGCAGGAAAGTTTGCCGATATTGATCGCCAGGACATCAGCGGCCTGTCAATTATTGACTCAACCCTACGAAATCATTTTAGTCGATGATGGCAGCACCGATGATTCAGCAGCCATATTGACACGAGCAGCGGACGCTGCTGATAGCGCCATTATTGCCGTGATACTGAACCGTAATTATGGCCAACATGCGGCGATTATGGCCGGTTTTAATCAAGTGAGCGGTGATTTGGTGATTACCTTGGACGCGGATCTACAAAATCCCCCAGAAGAAATCCCCCGCTTGGTTAAAGTGGCAGAAGAAGGTTACGACGTAGTGGGTACCATCCGCGAAAATCGGCAAGATTCTTGGTTTCGTAAAACCGGCTCTCGCTTAGTGAATATGATGATCCAACATGCTACAGGAAAATCGATGGGCGATTATGGCTGCATGCTACGAGCGTATCGGCGGCATATTGTCGAGGCGATGTTAAGCTGTCACGAACGCAGTACTTTCATTCCAATCCTGGCAAATACCTTTGCTCGGCGTACTAAAGAAATTACCGTACGTCATGCCGAACGCAGCTTTGGCGATTCAAAATACAGCCTGATGAAACTGATCAACTTAATGTATGATTTAGTAACCTGTTTGACCACTACGCCGCTGCGTTTACTGAGTGCCCTCGGTAGCATGATAGCTGTTTCAGGTTTTATGTTAGCTTTCTTATTGGTTATCTTGCGCTTAATTTTTGGATCCGTCTGGGCGGGGGGCGGGGTCTTCACGTTATTTGCCATACTCTTTATGTTTATTGGCGCGCAATTTATCGGCATGGGATTGCTGGGGGAATATATTGGGCGTATTTACCACGATGTACGCGCGCGCCCGCGTTACTTTATAGAAAAAATCGTCCGCGCAAAGTCCGCAGAGACTATTCATAAAAAAGAACAACCATGTCAGGAAAAAGAACAATAATGAAAACCATTGTATTTGCTTATCATAATATTGGTCATGCCGCTTTAACCGAATTAGCTACCGCCGGTTATGATATCCAAGCGGTATTTACCCACCTTGATGATCCACAAGAAAATAATTTTTTCAATTCTGTTGCTGCTAAGGCAACGGAAATGGGGCTGCCGGTCTATGCGCCAGAAAATGTCAATCATCCATTGTGGGTTGATCGCATCAAACAATTACAACCGGATATTATTTTTTCTTTTTACTACCGTAAATTATTAAGCCCTGAAATTTTATCCTTAGCACCACAAGGGGGATTTAATCTACATGGTTCATTGTTGCCACGTTATCGTGGTTGCGCTCCCGTTAATTGGGCATTGGTTAACGGAGAAAGTGAAACCGGTGTGACATTACATCAAATGCTTAAAAAAGTGGATCAGGGCGCTATTGCGGGTCAGCGCAAAGTGATGATTGATCCAGAAGATACCGCTTTTACCCTGCACGAAAAAATAACGCAGGCGGCTCAATTGCTATTACGCGATCTGTTACCTCAAATTAAACAAGGATCGATAATGCTGGTGCCGCAAAATGAAGCAGAGGCCAGTTATTTTGGCCGACGCTCCGCGGCAGACGGAAAAATTGATTGGCAACAATCGGCGGTAACAGTTAATAATTTAGTACGCGCCGTAACTAAACCCTACCCTGGTGCTTTTAGTTATCTGGGTGAGCAAAAACTCATTATTTGGCAATCGCGCCCATTAGACATTAAACATGATGAACAACCGGGTACCCTGTTAAAAACCGACCCGCTGATCATTGCTTGTGGTGAAGGTGCGTTAGAAGTGATAGCCGCGCAAAGTGATCCGGGATTATATTTGTCGGGTAAACAGTTGGCGCAAGAAATGGGGATGATGGAAAAAGGGTGTTTAGGCATCAGACCAAATAGTCAGTCAACAAAACCGACCCGAGTGCTGATCCTCGGCGTGAATGGTTTTATCGGTAATCACTTAACCAAGCGTTTATTGTCTGAAGATAACTATGAGATCTACGGTCTGGATATTGGTTCCGACGCCATCAGTTGTTTTATGAGTCATCCTCGTTTTCATTTTGTTGAAGGCGATATCAGCATTCACTCCGAGTGGATCGAATATCACATTAAAAAATGTGATGTGGTATTGCCTTTGGTGGCGATTGCAACGCCGATTGAATATACACGTAATCCTCTACGTGTCTTCGAATTAGATTTTGAAGAGAATCTAAAGATTGTACGCGATTGTGTTAAATACAAAAAACGCATTGTTTTTCCCTCGACCTCAGAAGTCTACGGGATGTGTGACGATAAAGAGTTCAATGAAGATAGTTCGCGTTTGATTGTTGGGCCGATTAATAAACAACGTTGGATCTACTCCGTTTCCAAGCAATTATTGGATCGTGTTATTTGGGCATACGGGGCGAAAGAAGGACTGAAATTCACGCTATTCCGTCCCTTTAACTGGATGGGCCCAAGGTTAGATAGTCTTGACGCGGCGCGCATTGGTAGCTCACGCGCTATCACGCAGTTGATCCTCAATTTAGTGGAGGGTACGCCGATAAAACTCATCGATGGCGGTGAACAAAAACGGTGTTTTACTGACATTAAAGACGGTATCGAAGCGTTATTCCGCATTATTGAAAATCGTAACAGCTGCTGTGATGGTCAGATTATCAACATTGGCAATCCCGCGGATGAAGCCAGTATTCGTGAATTGGCAGAAATGCTAGTGAAACATTTTGAACAACATGAGTTATACAACCGTTTCCCTCCTTTTGCCGGATATAAAAAAATAGAAAGCAGCAGTCATTATGGCAAAGGCTATCAAGATGTCGTACATCGCACACCCTGCATCAAAAATGCACGCCGCTTGCTCAATTGGCAGCCAAAAATTTCCATGGAAGAAACCATAAAAGAAACCTTAGATTTTTTCTTACGCAGCACATTATCGCACGGTGACATCGCTAAGAGCGGTGAGGCTATACCCACAGCCCTTGAAGTTGCCGCTAGGCGGCCAGGGCGTGAGACCCGATGAGCGTAGACAAACTACGTGATTCGGGCGAGGGCTCGCAGCCAACAACGCGGCAGCTTCAAAGGCGAAGGGTATATACGGTGAAAAAAATTGGCCTAAGAATTGACGTCGATACCTATCAGGGTACCCAGCAAGGCGTGCCGACACTACTTCATTTACTGCAAAAATATGATCTTCAGGCCAGTTTTTTCTTCAGCGTCGGGCCCGATAATATGGGGCGTCATTTATGGCGTCTGCTGCGCCCCCGTTTTTTATGGAAAATGTTGCGCTCAAATGCGGTCTCACTGTATGGCTGGGATATTCTTCTGGCGGGAACCGCTTGGCCAGGAAAACTAATTGCCAAAGATCTGGGCGCACTGATGAAACAAACGCTAGCGCAAGGACAAGAAGTGGGGCTTCATGCTTGGGATCACCAAGGCTGGCAAGCCAAGGTTGATCGGTGGTCGGATCAACAATTGACTGAACAAATAAAACGTGGGGTTGACACACTACAGCACAGTCTTGGACAACAGGTGAGTTGCTCAGCCGTTCCGGGGTGGCGAGCAGACGAACGGGTGTTAGCAACTAAACAATCCTTCGCTTTTAACTATAATAGTGATTGCCGCGGTACCCATCCTTTTCGTCCACAGTTGGCCGATGGCCGTATTGGCACGGTGCAGATCCCTGTAACCTTGCCGACTTACGATGAAGTGGTGGGGAGTGAAGTGCAACAGCAAGACTTTAATGATTATATTTTGGCCGCGATGCTGCGTGATAGTGGTGTCCCTGTTTATACCATTCATGCTGAAGTTGAGGGAATGTCGCAATCGGCGATGTTTGAACAATTGTTACAGCGAGCGCAACAACAAGGTCTGTGCTTTTGTCCACTCAGTACCCTGTTACCCACGGATCAGCAACAGTTACCACTGGGCAAAATTGTGCGCTCTCCTTTTCCGGGGCGAGAAGGCTGGTTGGGTTGCCAAGCTGAGGTCGAATGATCCATTATGATAAAATTATTTAAAAACCGTAAATTTTTTAAAAACTGTCAATTTTTTAAAAACAAGGCACTGGCCTTATTAAGCATTTTTTTTATTATTTTGTATCTGCTTCCGCTCAACCAGCGCCTACTGTGGCAGCCTGATGAAACCCGTTATGCCGAAATCAGCCGTGAGATGCTACAACGGGGTGATTGGATAGTGCCACGTCTGTTAGATGTGCGTTATTTTGAAAAACCGGTAGCAGGGTATTGGATCAACAACCTCAGTCAATGGCTATGGGGTGACAATAACTTCGCAGTACGCTTTGGATCCGCATTCAGTATCGCCTTAACTGCATTATTGGTTTTTTGGTTAGCCACGCGATTATGGCATAACCGTTCCACAGCAATATTAGCGACTCTCATTTATCTCACCTTTTTCCTGGTGTTTGGTGTCGGCTCTTATGCGGTGCTCGATCCGATGATTTCGCTCTGGCTGATGGCCGCCATGGTGAGTTTTCACCTCACCTCATCGGCAAAAACACTCTGGCAAAAAATTGGCACCTACACTTTGCTCGGTATCACCTGTGCCATGGGCGTCATGACGAAAGGATTTTTGGCTTTAGTGGTACCTGTCATCGCGATCGTGCCCATTATTTTGTTACAAAAACGGGTAAAAGAACTGCTCTTTTTTGGCCCGATAGCGGTGTTAGCCGCGCTTTTATCTTGTCTGCCCTGGGCATTGACCATAGCGCAGCGGGAGCCAGACTTTTGGCATTATTTTTTTTGGATTGAACATATTCAACGCTTCGCGACTGAAGACGCACAACATAAAGAGCCCTTTTGGTATTATTTGCCGCTTTTATGTTTAGGTGTTTTACCCTGGCTAGGATTATTACCGGGCGCATTACTAAAAGGGTGGCGCGAGCGTGTGAACCGTCCCGAATTATTTTTTCTGTTAAGTTGGGTATTGATGCCGCTGATTTTTTTCAGCATCGCTCAAGGTAAATTATTGACCTACATTTTGCCTTGCATGGCACCACTGGCGTTATTAATGGCTGCCTATGCTACCGATTGTGTTAATAGCCAGCAGATGAATGCCTTTAAAATGAACGGCATCATTAATCTGATCTTGGGGATCCTTTGCACCCTGACGGTATTGATACTGGGAATGGATTACTTTCCGCAGTGGATACTATTAAATCAAGATGAAAACAACAAAATCCTGCTCGGCATGCTGGCCTTTGCCACCTGGGCAGTGCTGGGGTGGTGGAGTATGCGCGCCAACCATCGCCACTGGAAAGTGGCGGCCGCCTGCCCCTTATTGTTGGCGACGCTGGTCGGTTATATCATCCCTCAGCACATCATTGATGTAAAACAGCCGCAACATTTTATCCGTCAGAACAGCGAGCTATTACAGGAAAGCCGTTATCTACTCACCAATGAGGTCGGTATTGCCACCGGCTTAGCCTGGGAGCTCAAACGTAGTGATGTGATGATGTTCAATGCTAAAGGTGAGCTGTCTTATGGCCTGAACTACCCAGATAGCCGCGATCACTATGTTAATAAAGTGGATTTTCCAACATGGCTGACCCAAGCACGCCAACAGGGGAATGTAGTATTGGTATTATTAGATAATCAAAAAGCCATCGATGATTTACCCCATGCCGATAAAATCGAACAATTCAATCGGTTACTGTTATTGTCTTGGTCGGCAAAAACGGACACCCCCACCATGAACACAACAAGCCCATGATCGACTATTTATTAGTGCTGGTGGTCAGTTTACTCACCTGTGCGGGGCAATTGTGTCAAAAAAAAGCCACAGAGGGGTGGCAATCCTCCGCTAAGCGCACGGCGGCGAGCTGGTTATCTCTCGCAGTATTACTGCTAGGATTAGCGATGCTATTGTGGCTCAGATTATTACAATCGATGCCACTCAGCCAAGCGTATCCATTATTGAGCGTTAATTTTATTTTCATCACCTTGGCAGGCCAATATTTTTTTCATGAGCCCGTCACTTCACGACATTGGTGCGGTATTGCCACTATTATCTTGGGCATTTTTTTGTTGAACTGGCATGGAAAATAAGCATAATACCCGAGGCTATGGCTGGGTCATCGGCAGCATCGTATTAATTACTCTAGCCCAACTACTATTGAAATGGGGAATGGTAAGTATCCCATTAATGTCGCTCAGTGATATCAATTTTGTCTTTTTAACGCATCACTATACTCAACTGTGCACTGTTATTTTTGGTTTATTAGGCTACGCTTTGTCGATGCTATGTTGGCTTTGCGCGCTACGTTATTTACCACTCAATCAGGCTTATCCACTAATTAGTATCAGCTACGTGCTGGTCTACTTATTGGCGGTAGCGTGGTTTAATGAAACTGCCACCATCACCAAAACACTAGGCGCGCTGTTCATCCTGCTAGGTGTTTGGATTATTTATACGAAACCGAAAAAACCAGGTTGAGATCATTCTTTACTAACAGGAAAAATCAGTGAAACTAATTGCAACCATTTTGTGTGGTGGAGTGGGTTCCAGGTTATGGCCTATTTCACGGGCATTACACCCAAAACCTTTTATTCGCCTAAAAGATGGGCAGAGCCTATTACAAAAAGCTTTTTTACGTGCTGCTCAGCTTTCTGGGCTTACCGAAATCCTGACAGTGACCAACCGAGATTTGTTTTTCAAAACTGAAGATGAATTTCGCGAAGTCAACCTCTCGAAGATCCCCACTTCCTTTATCCTAGAGCCCTTCGGGCGTAATACAGCTGCCGCGATTGCGGCTGCCTCCCACTACGTAGCGACAAAACACGGTCATGATGCCATCATGCTCATACTCACCGCTGATCATTTAATTGACGATCAAGGCGCCTTTCAAAACACCGTAAGCAAGGCGATTGAGCTGGCAACAACAGGTAAATTAGTGACCTTAGGCATCAAGCCAAAATCTCCTGAAACGGGTTATGGCTACATCGAAGCAGATGGCAATAACGTGTTACGTTTTGTGGAAAAGCCTCCACTTAAAGAAGCACAAGAATATTTTACTTCAGACCACTTTTTATGGAATTCAGGTATGTTTTGCTTCATGGCCGATACCATGCAGCAACAGTTGGAGCAGCATTGCCCAGACATTCTTGCGGCCACAAAAAATTGCATTGAACAGGCGCTCACTACAGAAGGTCTAGGTATTACACAGATAATACTCGATGCTAATGAATTCAAAAACGTTAGAGATAATTCTATCGATTATGCGGTTATGGAAAAATCCAATCGAATGGCAGTGGTGCCATGTGACATAGGTTGGAGTGATATTGGCTCCTGGAGTGGCTTCGGCAAGCTGTCTGAGCCTGATGCAGAGGGTAACCACGTGCAGGGGGAGGCGCTATTACATACCACCCGTAATTGCACCATCTATAGTAATGACGGTCTAATCAGTACTGTCGGGGTCGATAATCTGATCATTATTAAGACACCCGATGCAGTTCTCGTTGTTGATAAATCGCGAGAACAAGATGTAAAACATATTTACGCTGAATTGGCAGCCAGGGATCATACTGCTCACAAACTCCATTGCACAGTACACTGCCCATGGGGTACCTACACAGTGTTGGAAGAAGGCAAGAGCTTTAAGATAAAACGTATTGAGGTCAAACCGGGTGCCAGCCTGAGCTTACAAAAGCATCATCACCGCAGCGAGCATTGGATAGTGGTCAGTGGTATGGCCGAAGTGACTAATGGTGAGCAGGTATTTTTAGTCAATACCAACGAATCTACTTACATCCCCGCCGGGCACAAACATCGTTTGACAAATCCTGGATTGCTCAAATTGGTGATGATTGAAGTACAAAGTGGCGATTATTTAGGCGAAGATGATATCGTGCGTTTCGAAGATAATTATGGCCGCTGTAAGCAGGAAGATTGATGTTTAATATGCTATCGAGTGCGTGGCGTTACCGCTTCTTCATTTTTTCTTCTATCAAAACGGAGCTCCGTACTAAATTTATTCGCAGCCGTTTAGGTGGACTATGGATGATATTAAACCCATTGGCTCAGGTGATCATTTTTGCTTTTGTCCTGTCAACCGTCCTTTCCGCCCGACTACCGGGCATCAACAATCAATACGCTTACGCTATTTATTTGATGGCAGGCACCTTAGGTTGGACGTTATTTGCAGAAATTGTCAACCGCTGCCTGACATTATTCATCGATAACGGTAATATCCTTAAAAAATTAGCCTTCCCTAAAATTGCCTTACCTCTTATCGTGATGGGCAGTGCATTGGTTAATAATCTATTGCTGTTTATCGCTATTTTGGCCATTTTTGGTTTGCTCGGTCACACTCCTGGCATGGCCTTACTCTGGCTTCCCATACTCATGGCAATAATGGTCGCATTAGCATTAGGGATAGGTTTGACGTTAGGAATACTCAATGTTTTTATTCGGGATATTGGGCAGGTGGTACCTGTGGTGATGCAATTTGTTTTTTGGTTAACCCCCATCGTCTATATGGCCAACATTATCCCAGCACAATACCACTCTTGGTTAGTATGCAATCCACTGATCCCTATCGTTACCGCTTATCAAGACATCTTATTGTATAATCGTGCACCACAGTGGTTAGATCTAACAAACACATTGATAATAGCCTTAGTGCTACTGCTGGGTAGCTTAGTCCTGTTCCGTAAGGCCAGCCCGGAAATGGTAGATCAATTATGAACGGCCAACTACAGGTACAAAATTTAGGCAAAGCCTACCGCCAATATGGCAGCGAATTACGGCGCATCGCCTCTTGGTTTGCGCCTACTGTTTTGCCGCGCGAGGAACAATGGGTACTCAAAGATATCAATTTTTCTATCGCACCGGGTGAAGCCGTAGGCATCGTCGGCCAAAATGGGGCGGGTAAAAGCACCCTGCTCAAACTGATCACCGGCACAGTGCAACCCACGCAAGGAAAAGTGCAATTACAAGGCCGTGTAGCGGCTATTTTAGAATTAGGAATGGGATTTAACCCCGAGCTAACGGGTAGACAAAATGCTTATCACAGTGCCTGTTTAATGGGTTATAGCCATGAGATCGCACGTGTCATGCCCGAGATTGAAGCCTTTGCTGAAGTAGGCGAGTACTTTGATCAGCCGGTGCGCACCTATTCCAGCGGCATGCAAATGCGTGTCGCTTTTAGCGTTGCCACGGCATTCCAACCCGATCTGCTAATTGTGGATGAGGCATTGTCAGTGGGGGATAGCTATTTTCAGCATAAAAGTTTTGATCGGATCCGCCAATTTAGAGCCAAAGGCGTTTCCATTATGTTAGTGACCCACAATATGGGCGATGTACGTACGCTATGTGACCGCGTCATCTTATTGGATCAAGGGCGAGTGCTAAAAGATGGTTTACCTGATGAAGTGGTGGATCACTATAACGCGCTGATTGCTGCCAAAGAAAATGCCAAGCTTACCGTTGAGCAACGGCGCGAAAAAAATGGCTGGTTACTGACCAAAAGCGGTACCGGTGAGGCACGCATCAGAACCCTGAAATTATTAGATGCGGCTTCCGGTGACGAATTAGCCGTAGCAAAAATCGGCCAAGCGGTAGAACTGCGGCTTGAAGCTGACATTCATGCCGATCTACCTCGCCTGGTGCTGGGCTATATGATCCGTGATAAACAAGGGCATGTGGTATGGGGCACGAATACCTGGCACACTCGCCAGATCCAAGAAAACGTTAAAACCGGCGACACCCTGACTTTTAGCATGACCTTTACCTGTACTTTAGGACCAAGGTCTTACTCGGTATCCCCGGCTTTAGTCAGCTCCGATACACATCTTACTGATAACTATGAATGGCAGGATAATCTACTGGTTTTTGATGTGTTAAACGCAGACCAGGATACCTTTATCGGAAGCAATTGGCTTGATGCTCAATTTTTCATTTCTCGCAATAGTAACGGATATATAGCCCAATGAGTTTTATTTCCTATGCCCAAAATTTTGAAGATGTCATGCTGTGGCGCGCACTTAAACATGTGCAAAATGGGTTTTATATCGATGTCGGCGCCGAACATCCGGTAAATGATTCTGTTAGCCAAGCTTTTTATGAGCGGGGGTGGAGAGGGATACATATTGAGCCAGTATTTGAATATGCCGCGCTTTTGCGCAAAGAAAGACCGGATGAAACGGTGCTACAAATCGCTCTCACCGATACCGATGCAGGCACATTGACGCTCAATGTCATTTCAGACTCTGGCCTGAGTACGGCGGTATATGCTTATGCACAACAGCATAAGCTGGAGCTAGGTTATACATCGGAGCAAGTACAGGTACCTGCTATGACATTAAAAACCGCTTTACAATCCCTTGAATTTAAAGATGTTCACTGGCTTAAAATTGATGTTGAAGGATTTGAGGAAAAGGTTATTAAAGGATGGGACAGTCAAATTTTGCGTCCTTGGATAATGGTTATTGAAGCCACCACTCCGAATAAACCAGAATTAGATTATGCCAAATGGGATCCTGTCCTTATCGCTGCAGACTATCTGTTTGTCTACTTTGATGGGCTAAATCGTTTCTATGTAGCGAAAGAACATGCCGAGCTTATTGACGCTTTTTCTGCTCCGCCCAATGTATTCGATGAGATTCAGCGGGCCGGATTTGTGGGGCTGGAGTCCCAATATGAGGCTACAAAGCATAAGCTAGATAAACTTGATCACTCTTTTCAACAGGAACGCCAAGCATTGCTATTATCAACTAAACAATTGCTGACATTAGAAGAAAAATACGCATCGCTGCAAACCGACTACGCGGCGGAAAAAACAAAAATAGATGAGCTTAATCACCTCTCCCTGGAACAACAGCAGAAACTACTAACCTCAACTCGACAGTTGCTGACATTAGAAGAAAAATACGCATCGCTGCAAACCGACTACGCGGCGGAAAAAACAAAAATAGATGAGCTTAATCACCTCTCCCTGGAACAACAGCAGAAACTACTAACCTCAACTCGACAGTTGCTGACATTAGAAGAAAAATACACATCGCTACAAACCGACTATACGGCAGCAAAAACAAAAATAGATGAGCTGAATCATTCTTCACATCATTGGTGGACGGTGGCTGATGGGCTGAATCGAGAGCTGCAAAGCGTTTACGCCAGTAAATCTTGGAAAATCACCAGACCGTTACGTCAAGCAAGGTTAGTCAGTCAGTGGGTAGCATCGCTACCACGACGTGGAGCGCACTGCTCAATTCGTCGGATAAAAAGTCTTGCTAAACCGATGGTGATTTGGGCAATGAAACGGGCTCTTGCCAATGCTGGTTTGAAAAGACGAGCACTCGTCATTTTGACTAAATATCCTCAGATTAAGCGACGGCTGCACCAACTCGCACTACGATCATCTCTTCTTATTAACAGAGAAGTCACATCACCCATAGCGTCTTTACCACCAACATCAGAAGCACTGGATATGCCAGAATTAATAAAAAACTTTTCACCCCGTGTTGTCGGGATTTATGCGAGTCTGCAAAAAACTATTAATGCAAGGAAATGTTGATGCGTATCGTCATTGACCTTCAAGGCGCACAGGGCGTTAATCAGCACCGGGGTATCGGACGTTCTGCTTTATATCTGGCTCAAGCCATCGTGCGAAATCGAGGAAAACACCAGATCTTCCTTGCCATTAATGGACTATTTCCAGACACCATTGAACCGATACGTGCCGCCTTTGATAGCCTATTATCGCAAGAAAATATCTGTGTTTGGCAATCACCAGAGCCAGTCCATCAGCTGGATGAAGCTAATACTTGGCGCCGTCACTCCGCTGAATTGGTTCGTGAAGCCTTTCTCGCCAGTTTGAAGCCAGATATCGTGCTTGTTTGTAGCCTATTCGAGGGGTTAGATGATAATTCTGTCACCAGTATTGGTGCGCTAAATTGCACTGTACCCACTGCGGTAATTCTGCATGACTTAATTCCACTGATTTATCCTCGACATTATCTGATAAATCCTCAGCATGAAGCCTGCTATCAAAGGAAACTCGACCATTTACGCCGAGCAGATTTGCTACTTGCTGTTTCAGAAGCCTCTCAGCAAGACGCGATCAACCGTCTTGGTTTTCCAGCTGAAGCATGTATCAATATTTCATCCGCCTCCGTACCATATTTTCAACTGCAGAATACCGATAGTCAGTTAGAAAAAAACGTTCGCCAACGTTATGGCTTGTATCAGCAATTTGTGATGTACACGGGCGGTATTGACTATCGTAAAAATATTGAAGGTCTTATCCGCGCTTATGCCAAATTACCGAGACTGCTGAGAAGTAGTCACCAACTGGCGATAGTCTGTTCTATTCAGCCGTCTAATCGGTCTATCCTGGAGGAATTAGCCAAGGAGCAGGGACTTGATGCTAAAGAATTGGTGCTAACTGGTTTTGTGCCGGAAGAGGATCTTCTGACGCTTTACAATTTATGCAAAACATTCGTATTTCCTTCATGGTACGAGGGTTTCGGTCTACCGGTGTTGGAAGCCATGGCTTGTGGGCGAGCAGTAATAGGTGCCAATACCTCCAGTTTGCCGGAAGTGATTGGCAAAGAAGAGGCGTTATTTGATCCCTTCAATGATAATGCGATTGCTGAAAAACTGACACAGGTACTGACTGATGATAGTTTTCGATTAGAGCTGGAACAGCATGGATTGGCGCAGGCAAAACGGTTTTCATGGGATAGCACCGCACAACGGGCAATCACGGCAATGGAAACATTACATATCAAGCAAGCCAGTCAATCATTGACCTATATCGCACCTATTTCTCGGCCTAAATTAGCCTATGTTTCTCCTTTACCGCCCGAACGGAGCGGTATCAGCGATTACAGCGCTGAACTGCTGCCAGAGCTAGCGCGTCATTACGTGATCGACGTGATTGTGGCACAGCATTCCGTATCGGATCCATGGATCCAGGCTAACTGTCAAATACGTAGTCTGGAGTGGTTTAGGACTTATGCCAATCATTACGATCGAGTGCTCTACCACTTTGGTAATTCCCCTTTTCATCAACATATGTTTCCCTTAATAGAGGAAATTCCTGGGATTGTCGTGTTACATGATTTTTTTCTAGGGAATTTATTAGCACATATGGAAGGAGTTAGCTATCAGCCAAACGCCTGGACGCAAGCACTGTACCAGAGTCATGGTTATACCGCCGTGCAACAACGTTTTTATCAATTCGATACTACAGTTTTGCGCTATCCATGTAACCTTACTGTGCTGGATAATGCTCGTGGTGTTATCGTGCATGCTGAACACACCCAGCTATTAGCGAACAAATGGTATGGCAGAAAAGGGACGGCAGATGATTGGACGGTTATTCCACTATTACGTGTTCCCGCCCTAAATGTTGATCGAGTTACAGCACGTCGTCAGCTGGAATTGACGGCTGATGATTTTGTTGTATGTAGTTTTGGTATTCTTGGACCAAGCAAACTGAATCATCGTTTACTGACAGCCTGGCTGGCCTCAGATTTGGCAAAAAGCAATAATTGCGTGCTGGTATTTGTCGGTGAAAATCCTGGTGGAGACTATGGCACCGACCTTATCACAATAATACGCAATAGCGGCTTAAAAAAGCGTATTCATATCACTGGCTGGGTAAGTAGAAAAACTTTCTGTCACTACCTTGCGGCAGCTGACATAACAGTGCAGCTGCGTGCCTACTCGCGTGGTGAAACATCAGCAACTGTGCTGGATGCCATGAATTACGCTTTACCCACCATCGTAAACGCAAATGGCAGCATGGCCGAACTGCCGGATGATAGCGTGTGGAAATTACCGGATGAATTTAGCGATGCACAGCTAATTGAAGCACTAGAAACTTTGTGGCATGACCCTTTCTGCCGTCAAAGGCTGGGTAAGCAAGCACAAAAAATTATTCATACTCAACACGTTCCACGTCATTGTGCGGATAAATATGCACAATCAATTGAAAACATGTATCGAACAATGCATGCTGGAGTACCTGCTTTAACTAACGCACTGGCTGAAATTCAACCTGCGACCGTTGATCCTAATGCTTGGTTGCTTCTGGCCAATGCTATTGGACAATCTATCCCACCCAAGCTAAGAGTCTGCCAGCTATTTGTCGATATATCCGAATTAATTCAGCGGGATGCTAGGAGCGGTGTACAACGAGTCACACGTAGCATTCTGCATGAATTGTTAAGTAATCCGCCTGCTGGATATCGGATTGAACCAGTCTATGCTGAATCTGACGGAAAAGGTTATCGCTATGCTCGCAACTACACTCTAAATATGTTGAATTGCTTTGATGCTTATTTAGGCAACGATGATATTATCGATTTTTATAATGGCGATCTATTTCTAGGGCTGGATTTACAACACAATGTAGTGTTGGCTCATCAATGGTTTTACCAGCAAATGCGTAATTATGGTGTTCTACTTTATTTCGTTGCATATGATTTGCTGCCGATATACTTTCCTTATTTTTGGCCGCGTCAAACCAACATCGATAAAATGCATGACCAATGGCTTGAGATCATAACAACAATTGCTGATGGAACAGTTTGCATTTCACAGGCAGTGGCTAGTGAATTAACTGAATGGCTTAAGACCTCTTCGACTAGGAGATTACGCCCGTTAAAAATTGATTGGTTCCATTTAGGGGCTGATATCGATGCTTCCCTCCCCTCAAAAGGGATGGCTAGCGATGCAAAAGAAACATTACACCTCCTAACTACGGATAAAAATTTTTTGATGGTCGGCACTTTAGAACCACGCAAAGGTCATACACAAGCCCTCGAAGCTTTTGAGCAATTATGGACACAAGGTATTGCAGTCAACTTAGTGATAGTGGGAAAGCAAGGGTGGATAGTTGAAACTCTAGTTGAAAAATTACGTCATCATCCTCAGCTGGGTAAACAACTATTTTGGCTTGAAGGCATCAGTGATGAATATCTAGAAAAAATCTATGATGTGAGTAGCTGCTTAATTGCTGCGAGTGAAGGAGAAGGTTTCGGTCTACCATTGATCGAAGCAGCTCAACACAAACTACCGATCATTGCCCGGAACATTCCTGTTTTCCGCGAAGTGGCCGGTGATCATGCCTATTATTTTAATGGCCTCGAACCCAGTGATTTGGCTCAAGCCATTCAACAATGGCTAAAACTTGACTTAGAGCATCGCGCACCTTCTTCAGAACATATGCCGTGGCTAACTTGGGCAGAAAGTACGCAGCAGTTGTTGGCGAAGATTTTGCCATCTACTTGAATACATTACTACTATATACCCAATGAATTTCGAGTTACGGCAAGGCAGCAAACAATCGAATCCCAGGAGTGTACAAGTAGTACATGACTGGGATGAAAGCGAGCAGCCAACGCCGCAGTAACTTGAAAGGCGAAGGGTATAAATGCTTGTGGACTTTGCAAGATGGCGAGCAAATCTGGTTTAACCAGGCGTTATTGCCAGCATAAACACAGCAAGTCTTGTATGGCACTGTTAACAAAGTAATTTAAAGACCTTAAGACAAGCGATGGCGAAAAAAGAAAAGAAGGTGATATCAAGCTTATCAAAGCGTAAAGCGAGTCTTTTGTGTTCTTTTATTTTGCCGAAGAAACGTTCAATGGCATTACGTGTTTTATATTTTTCTTTATCTTTTGGCTGGATACCGGGATAAAGAGCCCCCTTGCAGCGAGGGATAATCGGATATTTTCCGCTATCACGGATAAGCTTTTTGACATCATAAAAATCATAGCCTTTATCCGCGATGACATCGTTTATCTGTCTCCAATCTCCTTTTGCCCACAAAGTAGAAAAAACTTTCATATCAGTACGTTGTCCTTCGGATAAACAGACACCCCTGAGATAATTGCCTGCAAGACCGACATGAATTTTGGTGCTCATCCCTTTGCGACCACGCCCTATCGACTGAGGTCCTTTTTTTTAAGCTCCCTGAGCCGTGGCGGTGTATGATCACTGTAGTGCTGTCTATCCAGACGCAGTTAAGGCTGATTTTCTTTCTTTTCTGCAAGAGGTAAAGCAAATGCCAGAATAGCCCATTCTCACTCCAGCGTTTAAAACGCGTGTAAATCGTATGCCAGTGGCCATAAAAAGCAGGCACGTCACGCCAAGGGATGCCGGTTCTCAATACGTATAACACCGCCGAAAAAAATTGATAATGGCTGATACTCGCGGGTCTGCCTGGCCGCTTATAATAATTAAGAATATGAGGCTCGATTTCTTTTATAAAATCAGAGGCTTTTATCGGATAATGTCTGTTTTTCATCATTAACAATCCCAATCCCACAAAAAGCGGAGCTTATCCCGATACTCACTTTGTTAACAGTGCCATACCTGTAAGGTTGGTTCAAATTGGCACGTTTCTAAGACAAAAATCCAAAACTGGATTAAGGTCCAATATTATGAAAAAAGAGGTGAAATATGAAAAAATCGATATTTTTTGCCATTATGCTATTCGCAATTGGGGTAGCGCCAGCATTTGCTTATATTGACCCAGGCTCTGGCAGTGCCATTATGAGTGTGATCATTGGTTTTTTTGTGGCCATAGGCGTTCTGGTGAAAACTTTCTGGTATAGAATAAAGGGGTTTTTGGGGCTATCGAAAAATAAAAAAACTGACTCTATCAACAATAGTGACCTTCAAGATAAAGGTGAGGACAGCAAATAGAGAATATTTTGAATGTATAAGCCGAAAATATTTCTTCTGGCTGCCGGTTATAATAAGCATGCCGAAAGACCCTGTAGTTTATGGTCATTCAGTAATGGCAAAAGTATTCTTGACTGGCAAACTCATGCTTTTGAAAAGGCGCTTCCTGGCAATGAGGTCAACATTATCGTTGGCTATGATTATCAAAGAATCATCGCTAATCATCCGCATCTTAATTTTTCTCACGTATTAGATTGGGAAAAAAGTAGTGCATTGCAATCTTTCCTCAGTGTAATACAGGATTTTTCAAGTCCCGCTTTGGTCATGTACGGGGATACTGTTTTTCATCCTGAAACCCTAACGCAACTTATCGGCATGGAGGGGGATGTCGTAGTCGCAATAGACAGTGTTTGGAAGCAGCGTTTTTCGGGGCGTTCTCAGGAAGATATCGCAATTGCTGAAACGCTGAATACTCCCCCTTATGGAGAGGTAGAATATACCGGTCTTGTCAAATTCTCTCCCAAGGTGATGGATTGGATAGCATGTCATCGAGATAATTACCATTCCACCAGCAATTTTATTGATTTGATCAATGATATCCAGGATGCCGGTTTTAATGTTGCTACCTATGATGTAACCGGCTCTTGGGCCGAGATGAATGAAGCCAACGATTTGGTTCACTTTATACTCGGCAACAAAGCAGAAACGTTACGCCGAATGCGTCCGCAACTTGAAAAAAGTGAAATATGCGACCAGATAACCTGCACATGGCAAGACTGGAAAAATAATCCTTCGCGTATAATCAAAGGGACGCAAGCCCAATTCAAAGGTCAGCGTTTAATTGTGCGCTCCAGCTCTTTTGAAGAAGATAGTTGGGAAACAGCAAATGCAGGTGTTTTTGAAAGTGTATTGGATATCGATTGCGATGATACTCATGCCGTGCGTAAAGCTATTGAAGGGGTATTTTCGTCTTATGGGAGCCCCTCCGCACAAGCTCAGGTTCTGATTCAACCCTTTATAAGCAATGTTGCCATGTCGGGTGTGATATTCACATGCGATCTGGTGACTGGATCATCTTACTACATCGTAAACTATGATGATGTTTCAGGGCGAACCGATTCCATCACATCTGGTCAGAAGAGCGAGCTTAGAACCGCAATTGTTTTTCGTCAAAACATAGACGCCGTACATAAAATGGATCCGCGCTTGGAAGGGGTAATTGAAGCGGCTAAAGAACTTGAACAAATATTAGGCTATAACAAGCTTGATATTGAATTCGCCATTGATAAAAAAGATCAAATTTACACCTTTCAGGTTCGCCCGATTGCCGTAAAACATGACACCCATCAGATTGATGAAAAGCAACTTGGGTTATTTTTACAATCTGCTCAGCAGCACTTTAAAAAATGGCAAAAAAAGCCACCTCATATTTTAGGAGATTATACGATTTTTTCTGGGATGACCGATTGGAACCCAGCGGAAATTATTGGCAATCGGCCTAATCCCCTGGCAATCAATTTGTATAACCACCTCATTACCGAGGATGTATGGGCCAGGCAGCGGGCAGAATATGGTTATCGGGATGTACGACCTGCGCCATTAGTGCATAATTTTTGCTCTCAGCCTTATGTGGATTGCCGCGCATCCATAAATTCATTCATTCCAGCGTCGTTACCAGAAGAGGTAGCCTTGCGTTTGGCCAATGTGTATCTGGATCTACTGCGGGACAATCCTCACCTCCATGATAAGATGGAACTGGATATTGTATTTACCATTTGGGTGCCGACATTTCGGCAAGACGCTGAAATACGCTTCAAAAACCGGAATATATCATCACAATACATTGATATCCTTGAGCAAGCGCTGAAAAAGTTGACGGCTCGCGCACTTATGCGCCTGAACGAAGATACCTCGTCTATTGAATGCCTTTCAGAACGGTTTGTGCAGGTGGTTGGTTCTGACCTTGATCCTGTTGATAAAGCCTATCAACTTATTGAAGACTGTCGAAGATTCGGTACCTTGGCATTTTCTCATGCAGCGCGCGCCGGATTTGTTGCGGTGGCACTGTTAAAAAGTTTCATTAAACAAGGGATATTGAGTCAAGACCGTATGCTTGAATTTCAGGCAACGGTTCCAACGGTGGCAGGAGATTTTCAAGACGCTCTTGCTGAGCATAGTTTGAGTGTCGACGTCCTTATAAAACAATTTGGTCACCTGCGACCCGGAACCTATGATGTAAACCAAACCGCCTATTGGGAAAAACCGGATTTTTATTTCAACCGTCAACTATCTCATCTTACTAAGCAAACAAATAGTGATGGGTTTGCCTTCACAAAACACGAAATGGAAGGGTTTCAAGCTTTCCTAGATGCCTTGCCTACTGAAATTGAAGTAGATGAACTCACTCGATATCTCAGTCAGGCTATTCAGGCACGAGAAAAAACTAAATTTGAATTTTCCCGAAATTTGAGCGCTGCCCTCGATCTTTTAATTCAATATGGCACAGCAGTGTTGGGATTGACTCGCGAAGAGGTTGGGTATTTAACATTTGATGACATCAGAGCCCTTCGAACGGGTCAATTAGATGAAAAGCTAATGCCAAAATTCGTTAAATTAAGAAAAACAGCATCCGTCGAAAAGCATCTCGCCAAACTGCCTGGTCTTATTTGTTGTGAGGATGACTTCTTTGCATATGAGCAGGAAAAATCACAGGCTAATTTCATAACCCGGTTAAGTGTTGTTGCAGAGTTGGTCTTCATTAAAGCAAATCAAAATGAACCGATTGATGGCAAAATTGTTGCCATTCCTAACGCAGACCCCGGTTTTGATTGGTTGTTTTCTCATAATATTGCGGGTTTGATTACACAGTATGGAGGAGCTAACTCACATATGGCCATCCGGTGTGCGGAACTGGGTATTCCGGCAGCTATTGGTATTGGAGATAAAATATATGACAGTCTCCAAGAGGGTCGCGTGATACTTGACTGCCATAAAGGGCGGTTTGAGTATGTTTAAAAAGCGTATTGGCATAACTCAAAGAGTAATGAAGCATCCGCGCTATAACGAGGTGATGGATTGCCTTGATAATAACTGGGCAAAGCTTTTGACTTCTATGGACATTCTACCCATACCTCTCCCTTTGATGTCCCCTGATTTTACACTCGAGATATGGAAAGAACTTAAACTTGACGGCCTGATCTTAAGTGGTGGTAACACTCTCGCTGATTTTGCAGATGAAACCAACACGCCAGCGAATCTTAGTCCAGAACGAGATGCCTATGAAAAGGCCTTATTGAATGCGGCGATATCAACTCAAATCCCTGTATTAGGCGTATGCCGTGGATTACAGTTGATCAATGTTTATTTTGGTGGACAACTTGTTAAAATCAAAGGTCATGCAGGAACGAGGCATCGTTTGATTGCTGAAGATAATAACGCGTCTTTTCTATTTCCTTCTGAGGTGAACAGCTTTCACGATTACGCTGTACCTGCTGAGGGCTTGGGAAAAGATCTTATCGCTCTTGCTTATGACGCTGAAGGTAACCTTGAGGCTTTTTGTCATACTCATCACAAAATACTGGCTATCATGTGGCATCCTGAGCGTGAAATCCCACCCCTTCAACGTGATTGCCAACTTATCAAAGGACATTTTGGAATATGACATGTTGCCTAATTCTAGCGGCTGGGGAGGGATCACGCTTACGACCTTTAACAAACGATCGTCCAAAGGGGCTGGTTTCTTTATTGGGTAAACCTCTCGTCTCTCGCCAGATTGATATTTTGAGAGCGTCAGGCGTTGAAGATATCGCCATTGCGACTGGCTATAAAGCTGAAAAATTCGATGCCTTTGGCTGTCCTACTTATCATAATGCGTTTTTCAATAGCACCAATATGGTAGAAAGCCTGTTTGCCGCACGCCCATTTCTTGAACAAGCTCAAGACGATTTACTCATCTCTTATGGAGATATCCTGTATGAGAGAAATAATTTGGAAACCGTATTGCAAACTCATGGAGACATCGTTGTCATGGTGGATGATGGCTGGCTTGATCTATGGTCAGCACGCAATGAAGACCCGCTAAAAGATGCTGAAACACTTAAATACGATGCGAATGGTCACATTCTGGAATTGGGTAAAAAGGCACAATCTCTTAACCATATTGAAGGACAATATACTGGCCTGATTAAGATCGCTCATAATAAAATTGATGATTTTATTTCTTTTTATGATCAGCTCGATCAAGCGGCTCAGTATGATGGGCGTTCATTTAAACAAATGTATATGACAAGCTTGTTGCAGCTTTTGATTGATGCTGGCTGGAAGGTAAAGCCAGCCCGCGTTAATCATGGGTGGCTAGAAGTTGATACCGTTGAAGATTTGCAGCTTTATGAGTCATTGTCAACAGAAGGAAAGCTTGATGCCTTATGGAGACCTCATGAATATACTCAATGAATTTCGAGTTACGGCAGAGACCGATGAACGTAGATAGACTACGTGATTCGGCAAGCACCCGCAGCCAACGCCGCCTTAACTTTAAAGGCGAAGGGTATAATATCATACAGGGTCTAAAGGCAATCTCAGGTGCTATTGGCTTTAATAACTTACCCAAAGATCAACGCCAAATCACTTTTTACAGTGAAGGTAAAAGCTATTGGCTCCATCTCGAAAACCTACTGGTTGCAACTCTGGAGCGAACAGATAAATCAGTTTGTTATCTCAGCTCCTCTCTTGATGACCCGGGTCTGATGATAAAGCATCCACAATTAAAAACCTTTTTTATCGGTATGGGTTTTGTTCGTGATTATGTATTCCAAACCATTGAAACCCCTATTATGGTCATGACAATGCCAGACCTGAACAATTTTCAGGTTAAACGTTCACGGCATAATGTGCATTATGTCTATGTTCCACATTCACTGGTCAGCCTTCATATGATTTACCGTCATGGTGCTTTTGACCATTACGATACAATCTGTTGCGCTGGCCCTCATCATATACAAGAAATTCGAGCCATTGAAAAAAAGTATAATTTGCCCGAAAAAAACCTAGTAGCGCTCGGTTATTCGCGGTTAGACAGCTTAATCGAACAGGCAAAAAAATATCCACAATCTGAGAGTGAAAACCAATGCCAACATAAAAAGATTTTAATTGCCCCTTCATGGGGGTCTAAGGGATTAATTGAGTCTGGCCTAGGTCATCGCTTAGTGAATGAGCTTATAGCGCTTGGCCACGAGGTGATTTTGCGTCCGCACCCGCAAACCATTAAATTTGCGTCAAATCAGGTGAAAAAGATTGTTAACCTACACGAAAAAAATCCGCATTTTACTTTTGAAAGCTGCGTTGCAGGACAAGAGAGTTTACATCAATCGGATATTATGGTGAGTGACTGGTCTGGTGCAGCACTGGAGTTTGCTTTTGCACTAAATAGACCAGTGATTTTTTGCGATATTCCCCAAAAGGTTAATAACCCCCAGTATCAAGACATAAACCTTGAGCCACTTGAGTTCTCAATTCGAAAAACAATTGGAATGATATGGGATGGGCAATCTCCGGTCGCCGAAATCATTGAGCTTTGCGAACAAAAAAACAAAAATGTTCTGCATGAACTAAGCAATCAGTATGTTTTTAATCAGGGGCACGCTGATGAAGTTTTTACCCAATTTTTAGGGACGGTATAAAATGTTAAAAGAAAAATATTTAAAGTTCAAAGAACAAGGAATTGCCCAAGAATGTCTTTTGGTTGCACTCTGTTTTACTCTTCTTGTCTGGGTTCTATTTGTTGCGACGCCATTCGACATTGTCGCTGCAAATTCTGAAGAATTTACATTCGTTCCCGGGATTTCAATATTATGGAATGGACTATTTTATGCCCTATCCGCACTAATCAGTTTAGTTGTTTTATATATTTTAGCCTCTTTTACTTTTAAAAAATATATACGGAAATTTTTGTTTCTTACTCTTATTATAGCTTTTTCTTTATCTGTTTGGCTTAACTCAACATTTCTTACCGGTATCTACGGCGAATTTAATGGTCGTGATAATTTGCAGATTGCTCCTTTTGCGCTTTTAAACTGGATACAACTAAGCGCTTTTTTGATTATTTTTGCCCTTGCCATTTATTTTAGAAACAGGCCAAAGATTTTTATTTATATTATTGCATCCATTTTTCTTATTTCTTTCTCTGTCGCCACGATCAATATTGCCTCAAAACTATCCGAAAAAAAGATAACGCAAAGTTCAGAAGAGAAATTTTTCACCTATTCCAAAAACAATCCAAACCTATTGTTTATTCTTTTAGATGAGTATCAATCAGACTATTTTGCAGAAATTTTAGATGATAAACTCAAAGACAACTTAAATGGTTTTATTTGGTTCAAAGACGCAAGCTCCAACTTTCCAACAACCATAGTCTCAATTCCGGCAATGTTTACTGGAGCTATCTATGATAATAATGTAGACCGCTTAGACTTTTATAAAGCAATCTCTGACCATAGCATTGCTAAGAAATTTCAAGGCCAAGTTAATTACACATTCGTACCTATGAGTAATGATTTCTTTCCCGATGGATCCTTTACGAAGTTTTCCGAGTTAGACACTCAACACTTAACTACATACAGTGGTTTGATCAATTATTCACTATTCCGCGCTGCGCCGGATATATTTAAACACCATATATATAATAACGGGAATTGGTCGATTCATTTAAGTAATACTAGTCCGTATGATACATTGGGTGACATGGGTACCTCATTCAAAAACCTAAACTATATTGCCAATAAAAAATTAATTGCTGCTGAGGGCTCCTCTACTTTCAAATTTTACTACTCGGGGATCACTCACTCGCCAACAGTTCTAGGATCCAAGTGTGAAGTTCTTGGAAAAGTTTCTTCTACCTTGCAAAACAAAAGTGCAGAAGGAGCATGTGCAATGAGTAAAATGATTAATGTTATCAAAAACCTTAAACAAAAAAATATTTTTGATAATACCATGATTATCATTTCTGCTGATCATGGTTCGGTTTATAAACCCGCCTCATTTAATAGAAACATACCATATAGAGATATACCATATGGTGGAGCCTCCCCGACACTTTTGATTAAGCCCCTTTATGGTAATGATCTGTTTCAGATCTCCGACTATCCTGCACAGCTATCTGACATACCAAAAACAATTGCAACAGCTTTTAATATCCCTCACGAATATTCTGGTGTTGATTTGCTGAGTAAGAGCAAGCAAAAAAACAGATCTCGTGAATTTAATAAATATATCTGGACTCATGAGCATTGGACAAAATCCAAACTACCTCCAATAACAAAATACACGATTGAGGGTCCTTTACGCGATCCTCAAAGTTGGACTATAAAAAAAAATATTTCTCCAATTGAATGTGAGGCAAACCTCGATTTTTCTAAAGAGACTCAATCACAATACTACCTTGAGACTGGCATAGGCCAACAAGAAGATTGGGGGCGAGCGTCTGATGGTCCGCAAGCCAAGTTTCAGTTCAAGACTAAACCGGATTGCAAAACGTCTGCTGTTTCTTTCAACCTAAGAGCCTTTGTTACACCTAAAAACCCTGAACAAACTGCACAGGTTCTCATTAATGATAAACCCGTTGGCAACATTGCTATCTCTACAGGGGAAGCACAGCCAAAAAAGTTCACTTTTCCACTTCCCACATCCCCCGATAATACCTATTCGGTTCGTTTCAAAATCGACAAACCTACAACCCCTAAATCAGTTGGAGCAGGTGAAGACCTGCGAGAATTGGGTTTTGGTTTTGTCAACATGGAATTGCTATCGAATGAAGCAGTGCAATGATAAAAAAGCAGGCTTGTTTGTTCTTGTTTCTGTTATCGATGATACTATTTCCACAGTTAGCCGCCGCGAAAGTGCAGGAATATAGTTTAGAACCGAACGATATTAATCCCTTCATTGAAAACAATGTCAGGGATCGCTTTTCTTATTCAGGATTGGCTGCTTTTTATAACGATGTTAGTGCCTATATCGTTGATACAAAAGGTATTAAAAAAATTAATACCGAAGCCTACACTGTAAAGCCAGATCAGGTTTTGGCGCTTGTTGGACACTACAAAATGCTAATCCTTCAAGATGTTGTTGGCGTTGTATCTTTTGAAGAAAATAGATTACTTTGGCATAAAAATGATACAGAAAATCCAGTATCCCGCATGGGTAAAACCCGTGCGCAGCTGTTATTAAAATCGGATCTTGATCAACTACCTCAATATTTTCAAAAAATTAAATATGCGCATTTATGGGCTCCATTTAGATTGCTTTGCCTGGGTATAGAAGCCATTTTATTGTGGCTCAATACAATCCATAGCTTTGGCTGGGGCATTACAATCATTTTATTGTCTTTATTATTTAAGCTTTTCATTTTACCAGCCAATATATTACTAACACGCGCTCAAAGAAAAGTATCACATGTTCAGGCACGCCTTGCTCCTGAATTAGAATATATCAAGGCAAATTTTACCGGGGAAGAAGCACATCAAAAATTTATGGTTGTACATAAACAGCAGTGTGTCACGCCATTTTACAATCTGAAACCTTTACTGCTCACTTTAGTACCTATTCCATTTTGGATTGCTATATTCAACGTATTGAGTGAAATGGATCTTATTGCTGGTCATCCATTTTTATGGATTGAAGATTTAGCCTATCCAGGTGCCATTTATCATCTCGGCTTTCATATTCCATTGTTAGGAACCAGTATCAACTTACTGCCGATTTTGATGACGTTTCTGACCATTTTGGCAGCCCTTATCCATCAAAATAAAATTATTAGCACAAAGGAGCTTCACAAACAGAAGCGAAATTTGTATTTTATGGCCGCGGGCTTTTTCTTGTTATTTTATCCATTTCCATCAGCGATGGTTTTATATTGGACCTTTGCCAATATATGGCAACTTATTCAGCAAAGGTTTGTTCACATATGACATCTCTTCAAACTTTAAAAAACCAACTCAGCTATTTTTTGCAATCCTTTACACATGCTACCGGGGTGCCGAGCTTGCAACAGTCGACGCTTTCACGCTTGTGCTCTCTTGCTGCTGAAGAGGGTTTTAGCTCGCATAGCAACAAAGAAATCGATTTTTTCAGCAAGAAATATGACATCGCGCTAAGGCTATTTTCTTTCTATGATAATAAGGGTCGCAAATTGGGTGTTGAAACACTTAACCACGCTGGGTTACAGCTTTTTGCTGGTTTGCTTTACCTGCGTATCCTTCTCGCAATTGATCAGAACGCCTCAGATATTGACCAAGCAAAATATATTAATGTTTGTTGGAAAGCATTTGATAATATTAATCTCCCCGATTTTTTGCAAACAGAACCCGAACGCTTAAAGTATTTGCAAGATAAACTTTTTGAACGATTACCTGCTAAGAATCTACAGGATAAAGCACTTTCACCTTACACAGTAACAAATATCAAACCCGTTAATTGGGATGGGTTCAAAACGTTACCCATTGATGTTTTATTTTATGAAGGCCCCATCGCACGAGCTTATCTTGAGACATTTTATTCCCTTAAGTGCAAATCGAGGCGGATCCATCTCATTGCAGAACGCGATCTTGTGTCTAAAAAAAAGGGTAGGACGATTTATGCCCTCATTTTTCAGACATAAATACGCTGCTGCTGTACTATCCCGAAAAATTCACTACTGGCCACAATATCTGTTTCTCACCCAAAAAAAATTATGCCTTGAAATTTTTGAGCACCTTCAGAAAATTTTAAGAATTGAACAAAGCACCCTTTGGGGGCTTGTCGATTTAAAAGCACTGTACTACTATTCGGACAGTGTTATTCCTTTGCCATTTACTTCTTTGAAGGATCAAAAAATTTTAGACTTTATCAATACACAAAATTTTTCAATGTATCTGTTCACTGGAGGCGGGATTGTACCTGGCAGTTTTTTTAACCTGAAAAACACGCGTTTTCTTCATATTCATCCAGGCTATTTGCCTAACATACGCGGTGCAGATTGTTTGTTATGGTCAACGATGTTAGCAGGGTATGCTTCGGCTACCTGTTTTTACCTGGATCCAGGTATTGATACTGGTGATGTTATTAACGCAGCGTTTTTACCAAAGATTAGGTTACCTGATGCAGCATCTCATTTAGACGAAAAAATGATTTATCGCTTGCTTTACAGCTTTATCGATCCATGGGTTCGCTCCGTTGTTTTGAGAGATACGCTCTGCTCCACAAATTATTTGGAAAATATAACTGCATCACCTCAGCCGATAAAGGCAAGGACGAATTTTCACTTTATGCACCAGAAATTAGAAACGCAGTTATAAGAAATGTTTTCATGAAAAATAATTAAGTGGATTTTCAGTAGCAACAGGGAAACATTGAAAAACCTCCGAAATTACTTGACTAGAATAAATCAAACTGATCTTAAATTTTCAAACAGGTTCAGTTGCGTTAGCGTACATAACAACACCCGTTTTCTTTTGGTATCAAATGAATACCACAGCCAATGGGCTTGCTTTTTACTTCCAACAAAGAACTACTGCTCATCGGCTTCACAGACAAGTAATATACTCACTTTAATAAGTGTATAATTATTATATAGAGATAACATGGATAAAAGTAATATAAGATATTTTCTTTCTTTTCTAGCTTTGTTTTTTGCAACATCACTTCTATGGTTCCGTATTCAATTGCATAGTGATATCCTTCACTGGGAAGCTTTGGCAAGGGATTTATTCGATCTCGGTGGAAAATGGAGTGATTGGCGTTTCCCGCCAGCACCGGCTTATTTTCCTGAAACGTTGTTGTATTTTTTAACATACAAAATATTACCAAATAGTTACTATCGGGTATTTTTTATTTCGGTAGCACAAGTCTTTATGCTATTAACGGCGGTAATATGGACATCGAAGCAAATTTATCCACAAATTAGCATCCGAGCTCGGGAAGTTCTTATTTTACTGCTTACTTTTGTTACACTTACTGCTGCCAACTCTGGTATGTGGCTTTATTTTTATAGCAACAGTACTCATTTTTCCTCTATCCTTTTTTCACTGATTTGTTTAGGTCTTATTATCCGTTTTTACGAAAAACCCTCTCTTTTATGTGCAATTTATTTGACTCTGATTAATACTATTGCCCCTGCTTCTACTGCAATATATTTAATCAATTTTTTAATACCGGCAATCGTCACTGCACTCTTTTTATTAATTATGGGTAAATTTACTAATTATTCATGGATTAATCGTAATAAAATATTGAGTATATTAGGTATTCTTTCTATATCTTTTTTACTGTTTTTTTTCATAAATCCACTAATAACGCTTAATAAGCCATTAGAGGGAAAAATGCCGTTAACATTTAAGGGTGCCAGAGATTCGTTCAACCTATTTTTAAACAATACTGCTAATGCTTTTTCATTTGATAATAGATTCACGTTTACTTTATCTACATTAATTTTATTGTCCTTGTGTTTTCTTATTTATATTCTATTCATAAATAAAAAACAAAACGTTGCTAACCTGTTACAAATTAATTCCGAAAATACTGTTAATGATAATTGGAAATTTTTATTTTCATGCTTATTTCTTTTTATTGTTATGCCAATTAATGTTTTTGGTGCACTATTATCCGGAGGTTTTAGAGATTTATATGCTTACCGTTATTTTACTTTTTTTCTTTCACTTATACTCATTATGATGGTTATCGTCGCTGATAAAATTCATTATTTTTCGTCTAAAAAATATAAATTAGTATTTTATTTTATTTGTTTTGCAATCATTTTTTTTAGTATTCTAAAGATTAAAGAAAAGAAGTTTGTTGATATCATCAATATGCCATCTTTGATGGCTAAAAATCCTGTCAGTTGTTTATTAAATATAGAGAAAGAAGGATTTATTTTGCAGTCAGGTATCGCTAACTATTGGCATGCAAGAGGAGTAAGTGAATTTCTTACTAAGAAAAATTGGATCCTGGCAACCCTTAATAATATAACACCATTTTATTGGATATCATCTATGGGTCCTATTCGTCGACCTGATCATTACCAATACAAATATAATTTTGTAATATCATCGATGAATGATTATCCATTTTATTTTACTCCCGATAAAATTGAAAAATATCTACCTCTTCCAAGTAAAAAACATAAATGCGCGGATGGTAATACAGAAATTTGGCTATATACCGATAATACATTAGATATCGCTGTAAGAAATATGTTTAATCGTTTTCTTTTTCCCAAAAAATTAAGTGACACCTATCAATCAGAAGGCCGATTACTTCCTGGAGAAATTGGAAGAACTATTGGGTTAGCACGTTCCGCAGATTCATTAAGAGACAAACCAGGGTTTCTTTCATACGGACCTTACATTTTTCTTAACGAAGGCAAGTATAAAATTTCGGTTATCTATTCAACAGCGGGATCTGAAGGATCTACTGTTGGTTATATTGATATGGGGCGATTCAATATTGCGCAACCTAATGTTCTTTATAAGCAGTTTCTGCAAAGTAATACTGAAGGACAGTTATCTACTGTCATTGATATTCCGCCCAATGGAATATCAGATTTTGAAATAAGATCATGGTTCTCAGGAAAAGGGGAGATGACTATTAATTCTATAGAGATAAAAAGAATAACGGAATTAGCTGAAGTGTATTGATGTTAATATTTTGTTGTCGCTATCAGAAATTAACATCTGCTATTTTTGTAATTTTATGCAGAGACGTTTATATTGAGCACTTAATGAATTGACAAGCGGAGAAGAAGCAGCACAGACCAACAGTTTCTCGCAGTTACATCTTCTGTTTGTTGAACAAGTTTAATTTATTAGATAATTAAAGGTACAAAACTCAGTGCAAATAGTCATCCCGATGTCAGGTTTTGGGGAGCGTTTCCGCAGAGCGGGGTACGAAGTTCCCAAACCCTTGATCGAAATCGAAGACAAACCGATCATTGCTCATGTTATTGATATGTTTCCAGGTGAACAGAATTTTATTTTTATCTGTAATCAAGCGCATCTTGATGAAGCCGGTTACCGTATGGAGACGATCCTTAAAGCATATTGTCCCACAGGTCGGATAGTGGGCATCGCTCCTCATAAACTAGGCCCGGTACATGCGGTGCGCCAAGTGGAACATTTGCTTGATCCCACTCAACCGGTGGTGGTTAATTACTGTGATTTCACTTGTTATTGGGATTGGCAGCATTTTAAACAATTTGTCAAGGATACGGCTTGCTCTGGTGCGATCCCTGCCTATAAAGGATTTCATCCGCACACTCTGGGCACAACGAACTACGCCTATCTGCGTGAAATAAACGGCTGGGTGCAAGACATTCAAGAGAAAAAACCCTACACCGATAATCGCATGGAGGAATTTGCTTCCAGCGGCACCTATTATTTTGCTTCTGCGAAAATCATGAGTGAGGCCTTCCGTATAACGATGGCGCAAAACCTTCAGGTTAACGGAGAATATTACGTTAGCCTGGCTTATAAGCCTTTGCTGGCAGCTGACAACCCGATTACCGTTTACCCTCTGCAGCATTTTATGCAATGGGGAACACCGGAGGATGTCGCGGAATATAATAACTGGTCTTCCGTCTTTAAGCGTTTAATCGTTTCGGAAAATGTGCCAACCCCAAAAGGATCACTGGTTATTCCGATGGCGGGACTGGGGCAACGTTTTATCAACGAAGGTTATAGCGTCACCAAACCATTAATACCCGTTTCCGGTCAGCCAATGGTCGTGCAAGCAACGCACGATTTGCCAGCGGCGTGCCATCATGTTTTTGTGCTGAGAAGCGATATGTCAGGCTATCGTGACATCGCTGGCCAACTTAAACAAGATTATCCACAGGCGATCATTGAGACTATTACTGATGTTACAGAGGGTCAGGCCTGTACAGCACTTATCGGATTGAAAGCCCTTGAAGGTACTGTTAGTAGTAAGCTAGAACCAATCACCTTTGGCGCTTGTGACAATGGTGCTTTGTATGACGCTAACGCCTTTCAAAAACTGGCAGACAACCCTGATGTGGATGTGATTGTCTGGGGAGCTCGTGGTTATGCCAATGCGATTCGCCATCCCAATATGTTCGGTTGGATCGATGTTGAAAATGGCCGAATACGAAAAATATCGGTGAAAAAAGCGTTACGTTCTCCGGAAACTGACCCTATTGTCATTGGTACTTTTACATTTCGCCGAGCCGAGGATTTCCGTCGAGTAGTCGAGCATTTAATCGCCCGAGATGGTCGTATTAATAATGAGTTTTATATCGATTCATGTATTAACGATGCGATTGAACTGGGTCTGAGCTGCTACCTATTTGAAGTTGACCATTATTTATGTTGGGGAACCCCGAATGATCTGCACACCTTTGAATATTGGCAATCTTGTTTTCATAAATGGTCTAGCCATCCTTATCGTTTGGAGTCGGATAAACGTGTTACTTTAAAAATACCGTCTCTTTAACAAAACTTGTGACGTTGGTCGTGCTATTCAATCAATGACATGTTACGTGGCAAATCTACTGAAGAAAAAAATGAGGAGAGCCGACAATGAGTAGTAAATTTGGTTTGCTAGAAAAACTAGAGTTTTTACAAAGTTGGGCATCAGTATTAATCGCAAACATTAATCCAGCAATAATTCATAATTTGGAGAAATATTATGCTTTAAAAAAGGTTCACTACCTCTCTACTATTGAAGAAATTGATGGTGACTATCTTGAGTTTGGTGTATTTACGGGAAGTTCTTTTTGCCACTCGATTAGATGTTGCAAGAAATTGGCAAAATTAAATTCGAAAATACTCAATACTACGTTCTATGGATTTGATTCTTTTGCAGGATTTGGTGATTTGAAAGAAGATGATAAGCACCCTTTTTACACCGATAAAAATTTCGCGACTAAATTGCCAACTGTCACACGGAGAGTACAACGTGTTGCATCAAATATTCAATTTAAATTAGTCCCTGGATTTTTCAGTGATTCTCTGAAAAATGGTGCTAATCAACTAAGTAGTGTCGTCACGTAATAAAAAATATATTATCATGTAACAAATAACGACAACTGTTGAGATGATTCAATAATGAAAGATGATTCGGGAATGAATTTAGCCCATCGCCGCCACGATATATCCGATCATGTTTGGAGCCTATTGGAAGCTCATCTCCCGGGGAGAAAAGGCACTTGGGGTGGCATAGCCAGAGATAACAGGCAGTTTATTAATGCTGTTTTCTGGATATTGAGAACCGGCGCTCCCTGGCGTGATTTACCGCCTGATTATGGCGGTTGGAAAAATACTCATCGCCGGTTTTGCCGCTGGCGTGACAAGGGGCTATGGGAGTCTCTGCTCGAAGCGCTGATTGTGGAGCCAGATTTTGAATGGCTGATGATTGATGCCACTCATAGCAAAGTTCACCCTCATGCAGCAGGCGCAAAAGGCGGTAATCAGGATATGGAGCGCACAAAAGGGGGCTCAACAGTAAGATACATCTGGCCGTGGATGCGCATGGTATGCCGGTCAGAATTTTTATTACATCAGGTACCACAGCAGATTGTCAGCAAGCAACGAATTTAACCAAAGGTATTGCAGCAGAATATCTGTTGGCTGACAAGGGCTATGACAGTGATAACATCATTAAAAAAGCAGAAGAAGCCGGCATGCAAATCGTAATACCACCTAAAAAGAATCGTAAAATTCAACGTGAGTACGATAAAGCGCTCTACAAGCATCGACATCTCGTGGAAAATGCTTTTCTGCACCTAAAGCGCTGGCGAGGTATTGCTACTCGTTATGCAAAAAATACCTCCTCTTTTCTCGCTGCTGTACAAATACGATGCCTTGCTCTATGGCTCAAGATCTCATGACGACACTATATAGGCATTGATAAATCAAAAATTATTTTTATTGATAGTGATACCTATTCTAGTGCGAGTGAAGCGCTTACATTTTGTATCCCCACGCTTCAGGAAGGCACTTTCATTATTCTTGATGATTACTATTCATATAGAGGTAGTGAGCGGCGAGGTGTTGCACGGGCATTTAGTGAATTTGTTGATCAAAGTAGAATAAAAATAAGGCAAGTTTTTACTTATGGTATGGGTGGGGTGGTTTACATAGTTTCTGAGATATTTTGATGAAATTTTCTTTAATTATCCCCTGCTACAACGAAGGAAGAAACCTTCCTTTATTAGTAGAAAGTTGCAAAGTATTGGCAACTAGGCCAGGTATAGAAGTGATATTTGTAGATAATGGATCAACAGATGGCACCCCAGAAATCTTTTTACAACTGCTTCCGAAATACCCTAGTTGCCGGACGGTGCATGTCGAAAAGAACCAAGGTTATGGCCACGGCATACTGACAGGTCTCAGAGCAGCGCAAGGGGAAATTTTAGGTTGGACACATGCGGATATGCAAACTGATCCTTTGGATTTATTACAGGGCTTGGCACTGTTTGAGCAGTACGGTGACAATATTTTTGTAAAAGGTAAACGCTATGGTCGTCCATTTATCGATGCGGTGTTTACCGTTGGCATGAGTCTCTTTGAAACAGTACTGCTTGCTAAACCAATGTGGGATATCAATGCACAGCCTACGATGTTCAGCCGTAAATTTTTCGAAACATGGGACTCGCCGCCGAACGATTTTTCCCTTGATCTCTATGCTTACTACCAGGCTCATCATCAAAAATTGAAGGTACAGCGCTTTCCAGTAAAATTTAGTAAACGAGCCTATGGTGTATCTCATTGGAATATTAACTGGAAGGCTAAGTGGAAATTTATTCGTCGGACGGTAGATTTTAGTCTGCAATTGCGTAGCCGTACCAGGAAAAAACAATGAACATCATTTTACATCGCCGCAATACATTATCCGATCTAAAGGCCACACAACCTAAATATGGTATTGAAGTTGATATTCGAAGTTACGGCAACCAACTGATCATTCATCATGACCCTTTTATTGTCGGTGAATCTTTTGAAGATTGGATCAATGCCTATCAACACGGAACTTTGATTCTGAATGTCAAAGAGGAAGGACTCGAAGCACGATTGATTGCTCTGATGAAAGCCAAAGGCATCGATGATTATTTTTTCCTCGATCAATCGTTTCCCTTTCTAGTGAAATGGGCGGCGGCAGGTGAACGCCGCTGTGCAGTGCGTGTCTCTGAATTTGAATCTATTGAAACGGCTTTGACGTTAGCGGGAAAAGTTGACTGGGTATGGGTGGACTGTTTTACTTATTTTCCCCTAAGCCAAATCGACGCCCAACGGCTCAAACAAGCCGGTTTTAAACTTTGCCTCGTTTCTCCTGAATTGCAAGGCAGGAACGCTGAAAACGAAGTTCCCACTTTGATTCAATTACTCCATAAACGTCATATCCAAGCCGATGCCGTATGTACCAAATGCCCAAAATTGTGGGAACAATTGGCAGAGTTAGTATGAAAAAACTGTGTTTTAATCCCTTCTTTATATTGGGTCTGTTAATCCGGCTAGCACTGATCGTCACCATGGCTCCCCATCCGGCTATTGATTGGTATGTGCCGTTTCTGGATATTACCACTACTCATCTGAGCTTTGACCCCTGGGCTGTCTGGCTTAAAGCGGGAGGAACCGCCGCCGCTTTTCCCTATGGCTATGTGATGTGGATAGTTTTTCTGCCGCTGGTACTTATTGCTAAATTGGCGGGTTTTCCGCTGCAATATGGCTATCAATTAACATTATTAGCAGCCGACTTTGTTTTGTTGTTTATTCTTCATCGATTACTGCCAAGGCGACAAAAATTACTTTTAGTCGCCTATTGGCTATCTCCTATTATTATAGTTGCCAGCTATGGATTAGGCTTAAATGATCTGATCCCGGTTTTATTATTAATTCTGTCAATATATGGTCTTCGCCAGCGAAAATTTAAATTGGCGGGAGCAGTTTGCGTGGCGGCTATTTCGGCTAAGCTCAGCATGCTTGTCGCTTTGCCATTCTTTTTAATCTATCTGTATAACAATAAAGCACTCAGGCAACGCCTGGCAGCGTTCTTGATCGGTCTTTCCGTCAGCACCCTTTTTTTCGCTACGCCCTTTATTTTTTCCAGTAGCGGCATGCAAATGTTGTTTAGCAACCCTGAAATGAAAAGCATTTACCGCTTAATGCTAAATTTAGGCGGCAACATATCTATCTACATTGTGCCACTGATTTATATGATGATGCTTTACCTAACATGGCGCTTTAAACGTTTTAACTTCGATCTGTTTCAAGCGGCCACTGGCCTGGCTTTTTTATTGATTGTTTTGATGATACCAGGATCGCCTGGTTGGTTTGTATGGAGCATGCCTTTTCTTGCTTTCTATCAGGCAATGAGCGGCCGCATCGCGATGATATTGGTCGGCATATTTTCAGGGTTGTATGTACTGAGTACCCTACTTATTACCCCTGTATCATTAGCCAATGGACTTGTATTTGATTTAGGGGCTATCTTCCTGCTTGGAGGACGGTTTGGTAGCCATGCCATTTCGCTTCTACATACCGTTATGGTTGCCATTGGTGTAGTGGTAGCAATTCGCATCTGGCGTGAGGCGATAAGCCGGAATGATTTTTTTCGATTGAGCAGAAAACCCTTTATTATCGGTATCGCAGGTGATTCAGGAGCGGGTAAAGACAGTTTTACCGATGCTATCATCGGACTTTTTGGCCAGCATTCTGTAGTCAAACTTTCTGGTGACGATTATCACCTGTGGGATAGGCAGAAGCCTATGTGGCAAGTGATGACGCATCTCAACCCGACGGCTAACGATCTAGAGGGATTCTGCCATGACCTCGTTTCTTTGGCTGACGGAAAAGCGATTCAATCAAGGCACTACGATCATCAAACAGGAAAAATGAGTAAACCATTACGTATCAAGAGTAATGACTTCATCATTGCTAGCGGATTGCATGTACTTTATCTACCGATGCTAAGAGAATGCTACAACCTTAAGATTTATTTAGATATTAATGAAGGATTAAGGCGACATTTTAAGCTCAAGCGAGATGTCTACCAGCGAGGTCATACTATTGAACAAGTGCTCGCCTCATTTGAAAGAAGAGAAGCCGATTCTGCTCGTTTTATTCGTCCTCAATCTAGTTACGCCGATTTGATCTTGTCATTACAGCCGATCCATCCCTGGATGTTGGAAAAATTAGATGATCAGCATCCTCTTCGCCTGCAATTAGTAGTAAAAACTCGACGGGGGTTGAATGAATTCTCACTGAATCGAGTGTTAATCGGGGTGTGTGGCTTACATATCGATATGGTCAAAGGTGAGAATAGCGAGGAAATACAAATGACAATAGAGGGTGAAACCTCAGCGGCTGATGTAGCCATGGCAGCAGAAATACTATGCCCACAAATTTTGGAGTTCTTAGATATTCAACCCAAATGGCAGGATGGCATGGCAGGTTTAATGCAATTGGTCACCCTATCTCATATTAACCAAGCACTGATCAAGCGATTTATACAGTGAAAATCTATAATTCTGAACCATTTACTCGTCTGCCTAATGCTTTTTTATTTGATACAGACAATACCCTGTATCCCTATAATCCAGCTCATGCGAGCGCCCAAAAGGCGGTGCGTGATAAAGTCGTCAAAACGTTTTCTATTTTACCTGCAGATTTTGATAAAGCGTTTTGTGAGGCGAGAAATCAAATAAAAAATCGTCTGCAACATACGGCATCCTCTCATAGCCGATTGCTTTATCTCCAGCGAATGCTTGAGATCCTGGGGCTAGGCTCACAAGTGTTGCTGGCACTGGATTTTGAGCAAACTTATTGGCGAACCTTTCTGAGTAACGCCATCTTGTTTGAGGGGGTAAAAGAGTTGTTGGACGACATCCGGTTACTGGGTATCCCGACCGCAATAGTGACCGACTTAACTGCCCAGATCCAATTTAGAAAAGTCGTTTATTTTGGTTTAGATCGCTATTTTGATTACATTGTGACCAGTGAAGAAGCGGGTTTTGATAAACCTCATACAGCACCATTCCAAATTGCATTGGAGAAAATGAGACCAAAAGGGGATTGTGTTTGGATGATTGGTGACAATGCCGTCAATGATATTCGTGGCGGACGCGAACAGATCAAGGCTGTGACACTGCAAAAAATACATGCAGGAGTTGAATTAGGCACTGGCCAAAATGCGCCCGATGCTTCATTCAATCATTTTGATTCATTAAGAAAACTGATAGCCAAGTTAGGAAATCAAGAGTGATTACTATGCCAAACAACGGTATTGTGGAACAGATAAGCGATTTTTGTGCCCGAATCGGAGCCGATCCTCTGCTCGTCCAAGCCGCCGGGGGAAATGTTTCGTGGAAGGACGGCGAGACACTCTGGGTCAAAGCTTCTGGCGCTTGGCTTGCCGATGCATCTGAAAAAGAAATTTTTATACCGGCGGATTTACCCTACCTTCGTGAAGCCATAAAAAATGGCGACTTTGATGTGGCACCAACATTACAAAATAATTCGCCTCTTAAGCCTTCTATCGAAACCTTGCTGCATGCCTTAATGCCACAAAAAATTGTTGTGCATTTGCACGCTATTGAAATATTAGCTTATTTGATTCGCCATGACTGTGAGACTGAATTGTGCCGATTACTCACTAATTGTCCTCCGTGGGTGTTGATTGACTACTATAAGCCAGGAAAAGAACTCGCTCAGGCGGTTTTTCAGGCTACCTCAGCGGATCCACAGCTAAAGCTCATATTCTTACGCAATCATGGTGTAGTCGTAGGTGGAGAGCATATAGATGAAGTAAACGATATGCTGACGATAATCATTCAAAAGTTAACCACAATACCGAGGAATACTTTCAGTAACGTACAGAATGAAGCCCCCGAAGCATTAGATCACTATATTCCTATTCAAGACATTGAGGTCCACGAGCTGGTACGTGATCCCGAACTATTTAACCGTCTTGATAAGTATTGGGCTTTATATCCAGACCATGTTGTTTTTTTAGGGCCCCAGGCTTATACCTATAAAACCTTGGACGATTTTCTGTTTAAAAATCGGCAAGAGCAACATTCCCCTGAGCTTGTTTTTATTCAAAACAGGGGGGTTTATGTCAAACCCACGTTCAATCGCGCCAAACAAGCACAGCTACGGTGCTACTATGATGTGATAAAAAGGCAAGAGATTGACTCATACCTTTATATTTTATCAAGTTTACAAATTGCTGAACTGCTAAATTGGGACGCTGAACAGTACCGTAAGCAGGTTAATATTCAATAAACTTCCTGTTATCATTACGCTATCTACATATATTACACCTGTGGCAAAACGGTCTCTTTTTATGTTAACTCTGTCGGTACCGAAAGAATGTAGCAAACGCCAATGTTTTGCTGTACTAAAATTTGCCGTTTACGATGCCAATCCACAGCGAGTGATGACGGTTAATTTTTTAGTAGCCAAAGTGAAAGTCAAGATATTGCCATCTCCATTCCTAATGTGATACATCCAAAAGCAACAATAGCATTGATAATTTCTTCTAATTCGCTGGGATTTTGGTAGTTTAAATTGCGCTGATATATAACAACGGCGAAAAAATAATGGAGGGTAACATGAAAGCAGTCATTCTTGCAGGTGGCTTGGGAACACGGTTGAGTGAAGAAACCGTGATAAGACCCAAACCGATGGTAGAAATTGGTAGTAAACCTATTTTATGGCATATCATGAAGCTCTACTCTTTTTACGGCATTAATGACTTCATTATCTGTTGTGGATATAAGGGTTACTTAATAAAGGAATATTTTGCTAATTATTTCATGCACATGTCAGATATTACCTTCTGTATGCGTGACAATAAAATGGAAGTACATCAAAAACGGGTAGATCCGTGGAAGGTAACTCTAGTTGATACCGGCGAGAATTCTATGACGGGGGGGCGACTGAAACGTGTACAGGATTATATTAAAGATGATGAAGCATTTTGTTTTACCTACGGTGATGGTGTCAGCGACATTAATATCACTGAATTAATTAATTTTCATCAAAAAAACGGTAAACAAGCCACATTAACTGCTGCGTTCCCACCGGCGCGTTTTGGAGCCTTGAATATTAAGGACGGGCAAGTCCACAGTTTTGAAGAGAAACCAAGAGGTGACGGCAGCATGATTAATGGCGGGTATTTTGTCCTTTCACCAAAGGTTATCGATTTAATCGATAATGACCAAACCATCTGGGAGCAGCAACCCTTGATAACGTTGGCCTCAAAAGGAGAATTGATGGCTTATAAACATACCGGTTTCTGGCAGCCAATGGATACCTTGCGCGATAAAAACTATCTGCACCAGCTGTGGGAAGAAAATCAGGCACCTTGGAAAGTATGGAAGTAGCAAATAATGGATAAAATTTTTTGGCAAAATAAACGTGTTTTTGTTACCGGACATACTGGATTTAAAGGGAGTTGGTTAAGTCTTTGGCTACAGCATATGGGTGCAAAGGTGAAAGGGTATTCACTCACTCCACCCACTGAACCGAACTTATTTCAGGTGGCCAATGTTGCTGAAGGTATGGCTTCCGAAATAGGCGATATTCGCGATGATCAACAGCTGTTAAAATCCATAAGCACATTTAAACCAGAAATTGTTTTTCATCTGGCGGCTCAACCTCTGGTGCGTTTATCTTATAGTGAACCTGTTGAAACCTATTCAACCAATGTGATGGGTACCGTTTATATACTGGAAGCTGTGCGCCAAGTAGGTGGCGTAAAAGCGCTAATCAATATCACCAGTGACAAATGTTACGATAACAAAGAATGGGTTTGGGGCTATCGTGAACATGAGGCAATGGGCGGGTATGATCCCTATTCCAATAGTAAAGGCTGTGCGGAATTAGTCACGGCGTCTTACCGTAACTCTTTTTTCAATCCAGCAAAATATGCACAGCATGGCACAGCGGTCGCAACAGTCCGTGCCGGCAATGTGATTGGAGGGGGAGATTGGGCGTTAGATCGTATTGTTCCTGATATTTTGCGGGCTTTTACAGCATCTAAACTGCTTGTTATCCGCAACCCCACTGCCATTCGCCCTTGGCAGCATGTATTAGAGCCTCTATCTGGTTATTTATTATTAGCCGAAAAATTATATGATGCAGAGGGAAAATATGCAGAAAGTTGGAATTTTGGCCCAAATGAATCTGATGCCACTTCGGTACAAAATATTGTGGAGAAAATCAAGCTGCTTTGGGGGGAAAGATCAGGCGGGCAATTATTAGATGAAACCAAGCATCCCCATGAAGCACACTATCTTAAATTAGACTGCTCAAAAGCAAAAATGCAACTGGGATGGTGGCCACGTTGGAGTCTTGATACAACGTTAGACTATATTGTGAAATGGCATCAAGCCTGGTTATCAGGTGAAAAGATGCGCCATTACACAATCAATGAAATTAATGATTACATGAACACCAAAAATTTGGATAACGGGATATTATGAAGCAAGAAACCCTCCGGCAACAGATTAGCGAATTGGTTGCCCAGTACGCCGACATCACACTAGCCCCTCCTCCCTTTAAAACGGGCGAGAGTGTGGTTCCGCCTTCCGGTAAAGTGATAGGTGCTAAAGAGTTGCAATTGATGGTAGAGGCTTCGTTAGACGGTTGGTTAACCACGGGGCGTTTTAATGCGGCTTTTGAAAAAAAATAGGGTGATTACTTGGGTGTGCGTCATGTGTTAACCACCACCTCGGGTTCCTCCGCTAATTTGTTGGCATTGACAGCATTAACATCACCCAAATTAGGCGAACGGGCGCTGAAACCGGGGGATGAGGTGATAACGGTAGCAGCTGGCTTCCCGACAACGGTGAACCCTACTATTCAAAATGGCTTAATTCCTGTTTTTGTTGATGTCGACATCCCCACCTATAACATTAATGCTAGCCTAATTGAGGCCGCTGTCAGCGATAAAACCAAAGCCATTATGATTGCGCACACGTTAGGCAATCTATTTAATTTAGATGAAGTACGCCGCCTAGCGGATAAATATCATTTATGGCTAATTGAAGATTGCTGTGATGCGTTAGGCTCAACATACAATGGCAAAATGGCGGGCACCTTCGGTGACATTGGCACAGTAAGCTTCTATCCGGCTCACCACATCACCATGGGAGAAGGAGGTGCCGTTTTCACTAAATCGGCGAAATTAAAAACTATTATCGAATCATTTCGTGATTGGGGGCGTGATTGCTACTGTGAACCAGGTTGCGATAACACCTGCAAAAAACGTTTTGGCTGGCAATTAGGCTCGTTACCCTTCGGCTATGATCATAAATATACTTATTTCCACCTGGGCTATAACCTAAAAATTACCGATATGCAGGCTGCCTGTGGGTTAGCGCAGTTGGAACGTCTAGATGAATTTGTGACAAAGCGTAAAGCGAACTTTGCTTATTTAAAACAGGCGCTGCAACCATTAGCAGATTTTATTGAGTTACCGGAAGCAACTGAAAAATCCGATCCCTCATGGTTTGGTTTCCCCATTACCTTAAAAGAAAGCAGTGGCGTGACGCGCATTGAGCTCATTAAATTTCTCGATGCCGCTAAAATAGGCACTCGTTTACTTTTCGCTGGTAATTTAACCAGACAGCCTTATTTCCATAATGTTAAATATCGTGTTGTTGGTAAATTGACCAATACAGACAGAATTATGAATCAAACTTTCTGGATCGGTATTTATCCCGGATTGACTCAGGAGCATCTGGATTATGTAGTAAGTAAACTTGAAGAGTTTTTTGGATAATTAATTAAGGATAGATTCTATAAATTTTTACCCAGAAGAAACGCATAGGGTTTATTTTTTGTAAATCCTAAAGTTAGAAAAATTAAAATGGAGTGACCATGAAAAAAGACATTTATTATAGAACTGCAAACTATGAAACTATAGGACGAACAGAAGATGAGCGCCAAATTATGGCTAATCTACTAAAACACCATTTAAATATCCTTCCAAATTTTGGAGAAAACTGGAATCAACATACACCTGTGACTACTACTCGTCAAACATTGAGTCGTTCTTTATATCTAGATAATTTATATAAAAAAATAATAGGGGTACCTGGTGTTATATGTGAATTTGGTGTTCGTTATGGAGCCACATTATCACAACTGATTGCGCTCCGTGGCATCTATGAACCTTATAATCATTGCCGGACAATCGTGGGGTTTGATACCTTCGAGGGGTTTGTGAATGTCGACAGTGGTAAAGATGGAACGACGCATCTAGACGGTGATTTCAGAGTAGAAGCTGACTATGAAAAAATTTTAGAGGACATACTCTCATTGCATGAGAAAAATTGCCCCCTCTCTCATATGAAAAAATTTGAACTAGTAAAAGGTGATGCATCTTTAACAACTTCGAAGTGGCTTTCTGAAAATACACACGCCGTGATCGCGATGGCCATTCTGGATATGGATATTTACAAGCCTACAAAAGATGTACTTGAAGCAATCATACCCCGTTTAACAAAAGGTTCTTTGCTGGTATTTGATGAATTAAACTATAAGTTATTTCCTGGAGAGACGCAGGCTGTTATAGAAGTTTTAGGATTAAACAATCTACGTTTACACCACTTCCCCCATCAACCAACCTGTGCTTGGGCTGTGTTTGAATAATTAATAATTATCTTGTTTTCGGTATTCCCACAACCCTGATCTTTTTATGCATCAAACGCTTTAGATTGTATTTTCTCGCCTCCGGATTATCTGACTGGTAACCAAAAAAGAGAATAACTGTTCTTTTTTAGTTTAGGAATAAAAAATTACCGGAGGCAATTACATTATGGAAATGATAGGTCTTCCTGAGATGCTTACAATATTTACTGATACTGATTTGAAGCATATTGTTAATCACTGTAAACCAGATCTGCTCGCATTAAAATCGGCTCGTCTATTTATAACAGGAGGCACTGGCTATATTGGACGATGGCTACTGGAGTCGATTTGTTACGCCAATCAGCTTTTGGATTTAAATATCACTATTACCCTATTAAGTCGTGATCCAGATAAATTTTTATCAAAAAATCCTCATTTAAGTACTGATTCCGCAATAACATTTATTGCAGGGGACGTACGTGATTTTCAATTTCCAGAGGGTGAATTTACACACGCCATTCACGCAGCGACTGATGTTATTGTTGTTAATACACCACTTGATACATTCGATGTGACCGTATGTGGTACGAAGCGTGTATTGGATTTCTGCAAACAAAGAGGTGTAGCTAACGTCTTGTTGCTTAGTTCTGGTGCAGTTTATGGCTCCATACCTCATCATTTAAATTTAATCTCCGAAGAATACCTTGGAAGGCCAAATTTAGATTCACTAAACTCGGCTTATGGGATAGGGAAGATAGTGACTGAATGGCTCGGTAGTGCCTATTCCACAGAAGGCATGGCGTGTAAATCTGCCCGTGTTTTTGCACAAATAGGTCCTTACCTTGCGTTGGATAAGCAATTTGCGGCAGGTAATTTTATTCTTAACGCCATAAATAACGAGCCTTTTATAATAAAAGGAAATGGCACCCCTCTGCGCTCTTATATGTATGCCACTGACCTCGTCATATGGTTATTGGGTATCCTAATCCGTGGTCAAGCCTGCCGGGCTTATAATGTTGGTTCTGACCATGCAATTTCAATTAAAGAACTTGCGTTGATGATTGCAAGAATTAGCGGGGTGAGTGATCCAAACATCAAAATATTAGGAAAAATTTGCCAAGAAACGCCTCCTGAGCGCTATGTTCCAGATATCAGTCGAGCGAAAAATGAGCTCAACTTGAAAATTAGCATTCCACTGGATGAAGCATTACGTCGAACGCTCGAATGGTATCGCCCCCATTTATCTAGGGAAAATGAATGATGGATATTGCAACCTATGCACAGCAAATACGATTACTGGTATTGAAGCTGTGCTTTCTTAAACGTGCCTCACATATCAGCGGAGCCTTTTCGGTAGCAGATATTCTCGCGGTTTTATATGGCGGAGTACTGAATGTCAGCCCTGAAAATTCACGGCATCCGCAGCGTGATCGGCTTTTTTATAGTAAAGGCCATGCTTGCACTGCTTTGTATGCAGCTTTAGCTATTCGCAAATTTTTCTCCGAGTCTTCTCTAGTTGAAGATTTTACAGCAGATGGCAGTTACTTTACCTCTCATGTTAATCACAAATTGCCCGGGGTTGAGCTATCCACTGGCAGCCTTGGCCACGCTCTTGGTGTGGCCTGTGGCTCTGCGCTAGCGGGAAAACGCAAACAGAATAACTATTCTGTATTTGCTATCCTAAGCGATGGAGAACTTGATGAGGGCTCTAACTGGGAAGCCATCCTCTTTGCCGCCCATAATAAGTTAGATAATTTAGTGGTAGTGGTCGATTATAATAAGCTGCAAAGCTTTGGCTCTGTAGCGGAAGTGATGAATCTCGAGCCACTGGCGGAAAAATTTAGCGCATTTAATTGGCATGTTTGCGAAGTGGATGGCCATTCGCTTGATGATTTGCAGACAGTATTACACAAAATGAAAGCAAACCAGGAGAGTAAGCCTAAATGTGTGATAGCACATACTATCAAAGGAAAAGGGGTGAGTTTTATGGAAAATTGTCTTGCCTGGCATTATCAATCTCCAACTGATGCCGACTACCAAAGGGCTCTCATTGAATTAGGGGCAATATAGTGCGCAACACTTTCATTAACCATCTATGCAAACTCGCCGCCTTGCATGAAGATATTTTTCTACTCTGTGGTGATCTCGGTTATGCAGTGCTCGAGCCTTTTGCCGACAATTTTCCTGATCGCTATCTCAATGTTGGTATCGCAGAACAAAATATGACGCAAGTGGCCGTGGGTCTAGCGCGTGAGGGTTATAATGTATTCACTTACTCCATCGGCAATTTTCCTACTTTGCGATGCATGGAGCAAATCCGTTATGACGTCTGTTATCACCAAGCGAATGTGAAAATTGTTGCTGTCGGAGCAGGTTATGCCTACGGTGCTCTGGGTGTCTCTCATCACGCCACTGAAGATGTAGCCATGTTACGCGCTATTCCCAATATGACTCTTTGTGCTCCCGCTGATCCGCTAGAAGCCATAGCGGCTGCCGATTTTATGGTTACTCACCAAGGTCCAGGGTATGTGCGTCTCAATAAAACGGGTGAAGCCTGTATCCATGATGCTACACAACCGCTAACGATAGCACCAGGCATGTTTATTACCGTGCGTTCCGGAGAAGGTACTGCCGTACTGACAACTGGGGCAATCCTCGGATCTATTATGGCTGAACTGAAACAGTTTGATACTGATTGGGCAGTCTTTAGTGTTCCTTTTGTCGGTGGCTACTTACCTGAAAAACTTGTCGAACTTGCTGGATGTTTTGATACTTTCGTTACTGTTGAAGAACATCAATTGAATGGGGGCTTTGGTAGCTCTATTATAGAAGCCTTTAGCGATCTTTATGCCAAGGGTGAGCTTGATCACATGCCCCCTGTTCAACGTATCGGCATTCCTAACCAATTTATATGGACTTCCGGTAGTCAAGATCACCTGCGGCGCACTGCAAACCTCACTCTTGCCGGATTAATGCGTTAATTTTAATGATGTTTGCTCGCCTCTTAATAACCATTAAGGCCGCCTTAAAAGGTAAAATACGTCTGCTTAATTTTTTGGCAGTAGGTGGCTTAAACACAATTGTTGGCTATGCTATTTTCGCGTTTATGCTGTGGTTGGGATGGCATTACAGCTTAGCGCTTGCTGGAGCAACCGTATTCGGGACGCTATTTAATTTTTACACTACGAGCAGACTGGTTTTTTATTCTAATGATAACGCCAGGATTATTTCTTTTATCTTGGTGTATTTGTTTGTTTATTGCATCAATATCATGAGTATGGCCATACTTAAGCATATAGGCATTCATCCTTATCAAAGCTTTCTATTAATGGTTTTCCCCATTTCATTATTAACATACAGGTTAAATTGCCGATATGTCTTCAAACATGACTAAACGCATCAGTATTATCACTCCTTGCTACAATGAAGAAGAAAATGTTACAGAACTCTATAGTCGGGTGAAAGAGGTGATGGCGTCATTACCTTATGATTATGAACACATATGTATTGACAATCATTCCACTGATCGCACAGTGGCAATACTCAAAGAACTCGCGGCCAGCGATTCACATTTAAAGATTATTGTTAACGCCCGTAATTTTGGCTCTATTCGTTCGCCTTTTTACGGGTTGTTACAGTCTTCTGGAGATGCATCGATCCTTATTACAGCGGATTTACAAGATCCCCCCGAAATGATCAGGGAATTTGTAAAAAAATGGGAAGAAGGATATAAAACCGTGATGGCAGTGAAGCCAGAAAGTGAAGAATCTCGCTGGATGTTTTTTGTACGCCGCATGTATTACAAAATGATCACTCATATTGCGGAAGTGACACTAGTACCCAATGCCACGGGTGCAGGCTTATTTGATCGGGAATTGATTGATATCATGCGCAATATCAAGGATCCCTACCCTTATTTTCGTGGTTTGGTTTGTGAGATTGGTTTCCCTATCGCTACAATTCCCTTTAAACAGCCTCGGCGGACTCGTGGCGTAACCAGCACTAATTTTTATTCACTTTATGATCTTGCCATGCTGGGGATCACGAAACATTCCAAAGTGCCACTGCGCATGATGGTTTTCGGCGGATTTGGCATAGCTACCGTTAGTTTTGTTATTTCATTAATCTATTTAATACAAAAATTGTTGTTTTGGGATGCCTTTTCCATGGGTACAGCGCCACTTCTTGTCGGAATGTTCTTTTTGGGTGGTTTACAAATGCTTTTTTTGGGTTTACTCGGAGAGTATATCGGCTCCATTCAAACGCAAGTGCGTAATGTGCCTCTAGTTATTGAACTAGAAAGGATAAATTTTTGATATTTATCATCAATATCAAACGGTAATCAAGAAAATGGATAAACATAATGACAATTGAGATAACAGAAAAAAAAACAGATTCTACCCCACTTCAGCCATTAATGAAGACTTTTCTGACCGAATGGCGATGGTGGATTCTGGGAGCAATATTCTCCTGGTTATTCGCTAGCATTTTACTTTCAGGTTGGCCTATGGGCTTGCTACCAAACTTGAGTGCTCCCTTGGGTTACACTGGGGATAACTTGTTTCTTGCCTGGCAAGCACAAAGGGTTATTGAGGGATGGATTTTTGATAATCCGCGCAGTGGTTACCCCTTTGGTTCAAATTTTCTGGATTATCCCGGTTCGGACTCTGGTAGTTATATCATTATAAAATTGTTTGGTTTGCTGAGTGGTAATTACTATTCTGCCTTGACTCTCTGTTTTTTATTGAGTTTTCCGGTCACCTTTATTTCATCGTTCTGTGTGTTACGAACTTTTAGTCTATCAAAAATGTATGCTGCGAGTGCTGCACTGCTTTTTGTATTCCTTCCTTTTCATTTTCTGAGAATTGGCCATTTATTTTATACCTGGTATTTCGCTATCCCGATTTTCTTCTACGCGGGGTACCACATTTTTATCAACCAAGCTAATCAGTTTTTGTCATGGCGTTCACCTATTTTATTTTCGGGAATATTTCTTGGCTTCATCATCCTTGCTTCGTTTGGTGTCTACTATGCATTTTTCGGTGTGATCGTTCTTGTCGTATCAGCTATGGCCGCTTGGGCAAAAAATAGAAATGCTTATACTATGCTGCCAGCATTATCCCTCATTTCTATTATTATTTTCGGGGTATTGTTAAATATTGGATCCAATTTGATTCATAAAAAGCTCAATGGCGCAAACTTAGAGGTGGCTATCAGGTCACCTATGGAGTCTGAAGTTTATGGTTTTAAGCTAATGCAGTTAATATTGCCAAGACCTGATCATAGAAATGAAACGTTGCGGCATATAACAGATAAATATAATACCCATTTCCCCCTAATCAATGAAAATAGTTTCTCTTCACTCGGTGTAGTAGGTAGTGCTGGTTTCTTTCTATTAGGTTTACTCATTCTTGTCAGACTAGCAGGGATGAAAATCGACGAGCGGCTTGCATTTCTAGCATTGGTGGTCTTGGTTCTCTTTTTATTTGGTACCATAGGTGGATTGGGATCCTTATTTGCTGTAACCGTATCACCCATGATTCGTGGATGGAATCGAATAAGTGTATTTATTGCATTCGGAGCAATTTCGGCATTCTTTCTCGGTATGCAATTGGTTATTCATCGCTATTTTTCGCCTAAAAATCCTACTATTATCCTTGCTATTCCATCTATTCTTATTGTTTGCTTAGGTTTATATGACCAGACCAAACCAAATGGAGTGAGCAACGAACACGTTAAGCACCTATTTAAACTCGACAGAGATTTTATCAATCAAATTGAAAGTAGTGTTCCTGTAAATAGTGCAATCTATCAGCTCCCTTATATGCGTTTTCCTGAAACAGCGCCACAACATCGATTGCATACCTATGATTTAATGTCTGGTTTTGTTCATTCACGCTCATTGCGTTGGAATTATGCAGGTATGAAGGGGCGTGAAGGTGATCTGTTCTATCGCGCGCTGGCGCAGGAACCGATTGAAAAGCAACTTGATGTGATTAAACGTCTAGGGTTCGCTGGGATCTACATCGATAAACGTGGTTTTGAAGATAACGCAAAAGTTTTAATCGAAAGACTCTCAGTGCTATTAGGTAAACCTCCTCAATTAAAACGGGCGGATGATAAGGTTGTTTTTTTTCGCATTGATTCTCCATCCCAGCTCGATTTTAGTACTTTGACTAGCACCCAAATTATGCAGAAAGCAGGCTATGTGGCCGATAAACTTGGGCCACGTTACCCTGCTAACCTTATTGACGGTATAGATTTCACTCGTTCTAGCTGGCCGGAGTTTATTCGTGATGTAAAGGGATTATCTGGATATGAGCCTTGGGGTCGCTGGTCAGACGCAAAAGTGGCTTCAAAAGTCAGGCTAGATTTTTTTTCCCCCTTACCACAAAAATTCACATTGGTTTTGACGGCTCGCCCCTTTGGCCCAAATGTAGATCATGATCTTGTTATAAAAATTGGAGAGCAAGAACAGAAGATTAAAATGTTGAATGACGTTAACCAATTACGCATCCCCTTCGACTTGTTACAAAAATCAGTAGATTTTATCGAATTTGTGCCCCCTAATCCTACTTCACCTCAGCAACTAGGGATTAACTCGGATGCCCGATTATTAGGTATCGGCTTTATAAATTTGCGTATTGAAGCAGTGTAATCGGTGGAGAGCATGTGGATAATATTGCAGTGTTCTAATATTAGGGTGCTGCTGGGCAGTACTGAAAACGGATGACACTATACCCCTCGCCTTTGAAGCCACTGCGTTGTTGGCTGCGGGGGTTCGCCGAATCACGTAGTCTATCTACGCTCATCGGTCTCATACCCTTGCCGCCTAGCGGCAACTTCAAAGGAGAAGGGTATATGGTTTTCTTATGGATGCAATTAGCAACGCATTAAAAACAACAGTAAGTTGATGCTCTCGCCGTCTTACAGTAAATAAAATAATGGAGAAAATATGACTGCCCATTACCACAATAATTTTTACGGTTGGACACAAGAACAAGCTGATTTGCTCCGTTCTGGTCACCTAAACTAGTTAGATACGCAAAACCTCTTGCAGGAGATAGAGGGCATGGGCAATAGCCAGAGGAATGAATTGGAATCACGACTCGAAGTGTTGTTTATCCATTTGCTAAAATGGCTATTTCAACCCTCACACCACGGGAGAAGCTGTCGACTCACTATTGTAGAACAGCGCCGAAAAATGGTACGCCGGCTGGCAAAAAGCCCCAGCTTACAAAACGAACTCAATACATTAATGACAGATGCTTATGGAGACGCCATTCTATCCGCTGCTAGGGAAACCGGTCTGAACGAAGAGATTTTTCCCAAACACTGTCCCTGGAGCTTTGATCAAACGATAAATAACGAATTTTTTCCAGAATAGTTAGTCACTACAGGTATGCACCCAACAAAAAACGGAGGAAGTTATGACCACGCTTTATGACGATGATTTTTACCGCTGGAGTCAAGAACAGGCAAATTTACTCCGTAGCCGACGTTTCAATGAGTTAGATGCAGAAAATTTGCTGGAGGAAGATAGAAGCAATGGGTCGAAGTGAACGCAGAGAGCTTGAATCTAGACTTGAAAAGCTACTTGCTCATCTCCTGAAATGGAAATATCAGGACAGCCGAAGAGGCAAAAGCTGGCTGCTTATTACGATTAAAGAACAACGTAAAAAATTTGTCGACTGCTTGAATGAAAATCCAAGTCTGAAAAACAAAAAAGAAGAGCGCCTAGCCACAGTATACGAGTATGCAAGACTTTCTGCCGCAAAAGAAACAGGAATCACCGAAAGTATTTTTCCTGATAAATGCCCTTGGACATTCGAACAGATAATGGATAATACATTTTTTCCGGAATGATGGTGCTACGAACGCCAGCTGCCTGGCTTTTTTCTTTAATTTAACGGGTCTATTTTATTACCATGAAAACTGCAATTATCACCGGGATCACTGGCCAGGATGGGGCTTATCTGGCTGAACTACTCCTCAGTAAAGGTTATCGGGTATACGGTACCTATCGTCGTACCAGTTCGGTCAATTTTTGGCGAATTGAGGAGCTGGGCATTCAGAATAATGAAAACCTGCATTTGGTCGAATATGATTTGACTGACTTGGGCTGCACTATCGCCTTACTGCAGAAGGCAAAACCCGATGAAATCTACAATTTAGCGGCGCAAAGTTTTGTCGGCGTGAGCTTTGAGCAACCCAGTACGACGGCACAGATCACGGGAGTTGGCGCACTACACTTGTTAGAGGCTATCCGCCTTGTCAACCCCAAAATTCGTTTCTACCAGGCCTCTACTTCAGAAATGTTTGGCAAAGTACAGGCTATTCCACAGGTAGAAGAGACCCCATTTTATCCGCGCAGCCCTTACGGCGTAGCAAAATTATATGCGCATTGGATGACGGTAAATTACCGTGAGAGTTATGGTATTTTTGGCGCTAGTGGCATTTTATTTAATCATGAAAGTCCGCTGCGTGGACGCGAGTTTGTGACCCGTAAAATCACCGATTCGGTAGCCAAGATCGCCTTGGGGCAACTCGATTGCCTGTCACTGGGAAACATCGATGCAAAACGTGATTGGGGTTATGCCAAAGAATATGTAGAAGGCATGTGGTGTATGCTGCAAGTGGATAAGCCAGACACCTTCGTATTAGCGACACATCGTAGTGAAAGCGTCCGTGATTTTGTACGTATGGCTTTTCAAGCAGCAGGCATTACTATTGAATTTACCGGCACAGCAGAAAATGAAACCGCCGTAGTAACGTCTTCGAATTGCGATAAGACCAAGCTACAGGTTGGCCAAACCGTTATGCGCATCGACCCCGCTTTTTATCGACCGGCAGAAGTGGATCTGCTGATAGGCGATGCCACTAAAGCCAAAAGCAACCTCGGATGGGAAGCTAAAACTACGCTGGAGCAATTATGTAAAATGATGGTGGAAGCCGATTTACGCCGTCATCATAACGGAGTGTCTTTCTGATATGGCAACGAATAAACGTGCTTTAGTGACCGGGTTAACGGGATTTACTGGGCGTTATGTTGAAGCGGAATTGGTAGCTGCAGGATTTGAGGTTTATGGCATTGGTGAGCGATCATCCTGTTTGCCGCGCTATACTCAGGTAAATTTAACTGACCGTAGTGCGTTACATAGGGTGGTGGCGGCATGTCAACCTGATGTTGTATTGCATCTCGCAGGGGTAGCCTTTGTCGGAAAGGCTGATGTGGATGCATTTTATCAAGTGAATACATTAGGTACACACAATTTACTCGATGCTATCGCAACCGAAGCGCCAAAAGTGGGCTGTGTATTACTGGCCAGTAGCGCCAATATTTACGGTAATACTAAACAGGGTGTGCTAGATGAATCTACTCTGCCCAATCCTGCCAACGATTATGCGGTCAGCAAATTGGCTATGGAAAATATGGCGCGTTTGTGGTTTGACCGATTACCCATCATCATTACACGCCCTTTTAATTATACCGGTGTGGGTCAATCGGAAGCTTTTTTGTTGCCCAAAATCATCGGTCATTTTCAACGGAAAGCATCAACCATTGAATTAGGTAACTGTGATGTTTTTCGTGATTTCAGTGATGTTAGGGCGGTAGCGAATGCCTATCGGCGACTGGTAGAAGTACGTCCAATCGGAAAAGTGATTAATATTTGTTCTGGCAAAAGTCACTCGTTACAAGAGGTAGTGGAAAGGGTAGGTAAGATGGCGGGTTATGCTATACAGGTGAAAGTCAATCCCACTTTTGTGCGAAAAAATGAAGTGCGCTCATTACTGGGCTCTGCCGAATTACTACGTAGTATTATTGGTTCATGGAATATGCCTCCTCTTCATGACACACTGGAATGGATGTATCATTCCCCGTTGCCGTGAAAATATTATTTGGTACCGATGCTATTCGCTATCCATTAACCGGGATCGGGCGCTACGCTTACGAATTAGCACGTCGCTTATCCACAGCGTCTGATGTCGAGAGCCTGTTTTATTTTAGCGTCACCGGCGGAGTCAATAGCGCATTACCTTCTCGCCCAAAAACCGGACAGAGAGAACGTACCGCTGTCGGTTTAAGGCGCCTGGCAAGTAACATCCGCCTATTAACCAAGTCATATCACCATGTCACGACCATCTTACAAGCGCGTTCATTACGTCGTTTTAATGATTATCTGTTTCACGGCCCGAATTATTATCTACCCGTTCACCGAGGTCCTTGTGTGACGACTTTCCACGATTTGTCTGTCTTTTCGTGGCCGCAATGTCATCCTGCAGCCCGGGTACGGCACATGCAAAAAGAGATACAGGTAGCATTAAAACGTGCGCAACTGATATTGACCGATTCTGAGTTTACCCGGCGTGAAATTGCCGCCTATTTCAGTTGGCCATTAGATCGCATTCTGGTGACACCACTGGCGGTGTCAGCTGATTATTACCCTAGGCCGGTCACGACAATAGCACCGGTTTTATTGCGCTTTGGATTGAATTTTGCCTCCTATTCACTGTTCGTCGGCACCCTAGACCCACGTAAAAATATAGACCTATTACTTGATGTATATGAAAAGATCCCTAATGCGTTAAGGCAACGTATTCCTTTAATTGTCGTTGGCTTTGAAGGATGGAATAGTGAAAAAACACGTGCTCGTTTAAGCGCCGGTGAGCGAGCTGGCTGGGCGCGCTATCTTAACTTTGTTGACGAGGCTTTACTGCCGTCACTTTATGCCGGAGCACGGGTATTTCTCTATCCGTCACGCTACGAGGGGTTCGGTTTACCAGTATTAGAGGCGATGGCTTCGGGGATCCCGGTTATTTGTTCAAATGCGGCTTCTTTACCTGAAGTAGCGGGCAGTGCGGGGGCGCTGGTTCCTCCCGACGATGTCGATACGCTATATAATGTGCTTATCCAGGCTTTAGAAGATGATAGCTGGTGTGCAAAGGCGAAAACGCGTGGTTTGGAGCAAGCCAGTCATTTCTCCTGGGATAAAACAGCAGCGGCAACGCTTAATGCGTATAAACTCGCTTATTCAATAATTTTATGAAAGTTCTCCATTTTTATCAGGCCTCTTTTCCCAATGATATGGGAGGCATTGAACAATGTATCCATCAGATTGCCAAAGGAAGTAGTCAGCTGGGCATAAAAACCAATGTACTTTCTTTAAGCTCCGATCCTGCAACAACAGCAATAGAGATAGACGGTTATTTAGTACACCAAGCCAAGCTGAATTTTCAACTGGCTTCAACCCGTTTTTCTACCTCGGTCTTTTCGCTTTTTTCACAGTTGGTTAAACAGGCCGATATCGTTCATTATCACTTCCCATGGCCATTGATGGATGTCGTTCACTTTGTCACTCAAGTGAAAAAACCAACGGTAGTGACCTATCATTCGGACATCATCCGACAACAGTATCTGCTTAAACTTTATCGCCCCCTGCAGAGACGATTTTTAGCCAGTGTCGATCACATTGTCGCCACGTCACCGAATTACCTCACTACCAGTGAAGTGTTGCAGCCATTATCAAACAAGGTTAGCGTCATTCCCATTGGTTTGGACAAGGCCACCTATCCGCCGCCAATGGCGCATAAACTACAATACTGGCGCGAAAAAATCGGGGCAAAATTTTTCTTGTTTGTCGGAGTACTGCGTTATTACAAAGGATTACATATTCTTTTGGAGGCCGCACAGGGGCTCAATTATCCGATCGTGATTGTCGGCTCCGGCTCCATTGAGCAGGCGCTGAAAAAACAGGCTACAAGGTTTGGCTTAAACCATGTTTACTTTCAAGGCAATTTGCCTGATGAAGATAAAATCGCACTGCTTAGCCTATGTTACGGCGTACTTTTCCCTTCACATCTACGTTCCGAAGCTTTTGGCATTTCTCTACTGGAAGGCGCTATGTACGGTAAACCGATGATTTCTTGCGAAATTGGCACCGGTACCAGCTTCATTAATATTGCTAATGTTACCGGATTAGTGATCCCTCCCAGCAATCCCATAGCACTCAAGCAAGCGATCTGTTACTTGTGGGAGAACCCTGAAATCGCGGCAAAAATGGGGCAGCAGGCTGAAGCGCGCTATCGGCAAAATTTTACCGCTGATAAGATGGTTCGGTCATATGTAGATTTATATGATAATTTGGCGAATAAACCTTAATACATTCATAAAATGAATTAAAACACAATCTACTCTACCCTCTATTTTTTCCAATAAACCCTCAATTTTCGGAAAGTTAAATTTATGCACAAACCGGCTTTATTTCTTGATCGTGATGGGGTGATTAATGTGGACTATGGTTATGTCTGGCAGCAGGAGAATTTTCATTTTGTTGAGGGTATTTTTACGCTGGTCGCGGCAGCAAAACAAGCGGGTTATTTAGTGATTGTGGTGACTAATCAAGCGGGGATTGGGCGGGGTTATTACACTGAAGCCGATTTTCATCGCTTGATGAAGTGGGTGGGTGAGCAGTTTGTGATACAGGGGGGATCGGTTGATGCGGTTTATTTTTGCCCTTATCATGCCGAACAAGGCATTGGGCAGTATAAACAACAGAGCCCTTTCAGAAAGCCCGCTCCAGGCATGATACTGGAGGCGGCTAAGAAATTTTCTATTGATCTAGCCAACTCGATGTTAATCGGTGACAACATTTCTGATATTCAAGCAGGAAGCGCAGCCGGAGTGGGCAAGCTGTTTTTATTGGGTTCTGATCATGAAGAAGCCACTTCTTACGGCGCGATCAAGATAAAAAATCTCGCAGCGGCAATGGCTCAGCTGTAGCTATTTCGCTAGTTGCTAAAGAAGGGCATCCATCACATGATTACACTTTTCTCAGCAATTTTGATAGAATGAAATCCATTTTTTTAAGAAAGGATTCCACTATGTTTAGCAAATTTCTTGACCCCAAAAATGATGTTGCTTTTAAGAAGATCTTTGGTACGGAGAAAAACCAAGACATTCTTATCCATTTTTTAAATGATATTCTCGAGTTTAGCGGTAGCAAACAGATACAATCTGTGCGTTTTTTGAGTCCGATACAGGATCCGGAGATTGCTTATAAAAAGCAAAGCATCGTGGATGTGTTGTGCCAAGACAGTGAAGGTACAAAGTATATTATCGAAATGCAGGTCGCACAAAGCAAAGGGTTTGAGAAACGGGCGCAATATTATGCCGCCAAAGCCTATTCTCAGCAGGCCAATCAAGGAGATGATTACAGAGACCTGAAAGAAATTATTTTTATTGCCATCGCCAATTGTGTGCTGTTCCCTGATAAAACACATTATAAATCAGATCATGTGATTCTCGACCGCGATAACGGAGCACATGATTTAAAAGATTTTTCTTTTACCTTTATTGAACTACCTAAGTTTACTAAAGATAGTCCAGATCAGCTTGAGTCCATTATCGAAAAATGGTGTTACTTTTTTAAGCATGCGGCAGAGACAGGCCCAGAAGCGCTGGAGAAGTTGATCGGTCAAGATACCGTCATAAAAAAAGCTTATGATGCGTTAGATCAGTTTTATTGGACAGAAGAAGAGTTGATGCGTTATGAACGAGAGCTAAAACGCGTACGTGATAACGCCGCGGTACTTAGCTATGCAACAGAAACAGGTATAGAAAAGGGAATGCAACAAGGCTTACAACAAGGCTTACAACAAGGCTTACAACAAGGCTTACAACAGGGAAAAAAACAAGCCACATTGAAAATTGCCCAGCAGCTTTTTGCCAACGGAATAGAGCGGAAAATGGTTAAAGCGTCGACAGGACTTTCTGACGAAGAACTCGATATGTTGCCCCCTTTGTAATTACAAAAGTGAAACTATGACTCAATTATCTTGTTTTAAAGCCTATGATATTCGTGGGCGATTAGGTGATGAATTAAATGAAGATATCGCCTACCGCATTGGCCGTGCTTATGCGGAATCGGTTAAACCCAAAAAAGTGGTGGTGGGGGGTGATGTTCGCCTGACCAGTGAAAGTCTTAAATTAGCTTTGAGTCGGGGTTTACAGGACGCGGGCACTGATGTGTTGGATATTGGCCTGGCCGGTACCGAAGAAGTGTATTTTGCTACCTTTCATCTTGCTCTTGACGGTGGCATTGAAGTGACAGCTAGCCATAATCCAATCGATTATAATGGCATGAAATTGGTAGGCGCAGGCGCTCGCCCTATTAGTAGCGATACCGGCTTGTTAGCCATTCAACGCTTGGCAGAATTAAATCAATTTTCAGCCGTCGATCCCGCAGCAAGAGGCAGCTATCAGCAAATTTCTGTTCTTGATGCTTATATCGATCATTTGATGGGCTATATCACCCCGACTCACTTTAAACCGTTAAAACTGGTGATTAACAGTGGTAATGGCGCTGCGGGGCATGTTATCGATGCGTTGGAAAAGCGCTTTCAGCAACTAAAAATGCCGATTAGCCTGATTAAAGTGCATCATCAGGCTGATGGCACCTTTCCTAATGGGATCCCCAATCCATTATTACCCGAATGTCGACAAGCAACCCGTGATGCCGTATTAGCTTATGGCGCGGATATGGGGATCGCGTTTGATGGCGATTTCGATCGCTGCTTTTTGTTTGATCATAAAGGTCAGTTTATCGAAGGGTACTATATTGTTGGTTTATTAGCAGAGGCTTTTTTACAGAAAAAACCAGGGGCGAAAATTATTCATGATCCTCGTCTTAGTTGGAATACCATCGATGTCGTTCAAGCCGCCGGAGGGCAAGCGGTGATATGTAAAACCGGTCATGCCTTTATTAAGCAGCGAATGCGTGAAGAGGATGCCATCTATGGCGGTGAGATGAGTGCACATCACTATTTTCGTGATTTTGCTTATTGTGATTCAGGGATGATCCCTTGGTTATTAGTAGCAGAGTTGTTGTGTGTAAAAAATAAAACCCTCGAACAAATGGTGCAGGATCGTATGGCGGCTTATCCAGCCTCCGGCGAAATTAATTCTAAATTAGATAATCCCACTGAAGCCATCGAGCGGGTGCGCGCAACTTATCAACCTGAGGCGATTTGCGTTGATGAAACCGATGGCATCAGTTTGGCCTTTGCCGATTGGCGTTTTAATTTACGCAGTTCGAATACCGAGCCAGTGGTACGGCTTAATGTAGAATCTCGAGCCAATAAGATACTTTTAGATAAAAAAACCAATGAAATATTAAACTTGCTGAGGCGATAATAGATTTCTTCGTACCCACCTAGATAATATAAACGATGATGAAATTAAGCGCCTTGGGCGCTATTTTTTTAGAAAAAATAGGTGAAAAAACGCGGTTATCCTCTACAATGTTCAGGGGGTATTTGAGTCTATTTCTTTAAAATTAGAATCAATGAAATAACTACGGCAGTATGGGTGCAATCTTGAAAAAACAAAGACCTATCAATTTAGACTTACAAACAATCCAACTTCCTGTCAGCGCATTAGCATCCATTTTACACCGCGTCTCAGGCGTGATCACTTTCGTGGCCGTCGGTATTCTTCTCTGGTTGCTGGGGCTCTCTCTCTCTTCTCCTGAAGGATTTATGCAAGCGGCAACGATACTAAGCAGTATTGTTGCCAAATTTATTTTTTGGGGGATATTGACTGCACTTGCCTACCATATTTGCGGTGGGATCCGTCATTTGCTCATGGATTTCGGCTATATTCCAGAGAGTTTAACCGCCGGTACGCGTTCTGCTCAAGTGGTTATCGGGCTAACCTTAGTGCTATCAATTTTGGCTGGAGTATTTTTATGGTAAGCAACGCTTCTGCACTGGGGCGCAATGGGGTGCATGACTGGCTATTGCTGAGAGCTTCCGCAATAGTTATTTTTTTATATGTCCTTTATATAGTCGGTTTTATCGCTATAGCCCCTGATATCAACTATGAAATTTGGCATAATTTTTTTGCTTTAATTTTTACTAAGGTTTTTACCTTGCTGACATTGTTATCGATTTTAGTGCATGCTTGGATAGGATTGTGGCAAGTATTGACTGATTATGTAAAACCACTTGCCTTGCGCCTGGTATTACAGTTAATGGTGGTTATCACACTGTTAGTCTATTTATTATACGGAACTATTGTGATGTGGAGTGTTTAAATGAAGCTGCCCGTCAGAGAATTTGACGCTGTTGTGATCGGTGCGGGCGGTGCAGGCATGCGTGCCGCGTTACAGATCTCGCAAATGGGATTATCTTGTGCATTAATCTCTAAAGTTTTTCCTACCCGTTCTCATACGGTATCCGCGCAAGGGGGGATTACCGTAGCACTGGGCAATAATCATGCAGATAATTGGCAATGGCACATGTATGACACGATCAAAGGCTCCGATTACATTGGTGACTATGAAGCGATCAAACATATGTGCGAAACCGGCTCAGAGGCGGTTTTAGAAGTTGAAAATATGGGTTTGCCTTTTTCTCGTTTAGACGATGGGCGTATTTATCAACGTCCCTTTGGTGGGCAATCGCTTAATTTTGGTGGTGAGCAAGCGGCGCGCACTGCCGCGGCGGCCGACCGGACTGGCCATGCTTTGCTACACACGCTGTATCAGCAAAACCTAAAAAATAAAACGACTATTTTTTCTGAATGGTATGCTTTGGATTTGGTTAAAAATCAAGACAAGGCGATTGTGGGTTGCACCGCTATGGCTATGGAAACCGGTGAAATCGTTTACTTCAAAGCACGTGCCACCATTTTAGCGACCGGCGGCGCCGGGCGTATTTATCAATCCACCACCAATGCACACATTAATACCGGCGATGGTGTCGGCATGGCGCTGCGTGCCGGCGTTCCAGTGCAGGATATGGAAATGTGGCAATTTCATCCAACCGGTATTGCCGGCGCCGGTGTGTTAGTGACTGAAGGTTGCCGTGGCGAAGGCGGTTATCTGCTGAATAAAAACGGGGAGCGTTTTATGGAACGCTACGCCCCCAATGCTAAAGATTTGGCCGGGCGTGATGTGGTCGCACGTTCCATTATGATCGAAATCCGCGAGGGTCGTGGCTGTGATGGCCCTTGGGGGGCGCATGCCAAATTAAAATTGGATCACTTGGGTAAAGAAGTGTTGGAATCACGCTTGCCCGGTATTCTCGAATTGTCACGTACCTTTGCCCATGTTGACCCGGTAAAAGAGCCTATCCCTGTTATACCCACTTGCCATTACATGATGGGCGGCATTCCCACTAAAATAAGTGGTCAAGCGATAACAGTGAATGAAAAAGGGGAAGATGTGGTGATCCCAGGTTTATTCGCCGTCGGTGAAATTGCTTGTGTTTCGGTACATGGTGCCAATCGTCTCGGGGGTAATTCCCTACTGGATCTCATTGTATTTGGTCGTGCCGCCGGTAAGCATTTAGCAGCATCACTGGAAGAACAAGGCTCGCTCTGTGATGCCACTGAGTCGGATATTGAAATGTCCTTGCAGCGCATGAACCGGTGGCAAAATACCCGTACTGGTGAAGATCCCGTTACCATTCGCAAAGATCTCCAAGCTTGCATGCAAAATAATTTTTCGGTATTCCGAGAAGGGGATGCCATGGCCAAGGGGTTAGCCGAGCTGAAAATGATCCGCGAGCGCTTAAAAGGAGCACGTTTGGATGACACTTCCAGTGAGTTTAATACGCAGCGTATCGAATGCCTTGAACTGGATAATTTGATGGAAACCGCCTATGCTACAGCCGTTTCCGCTAATTTCCGTACCGAAAGTCGCGGCGCGCACAGCCGCTTTGACTTTCCAGAGCGTGATGATGCGAATTGGTTATGTCACTCACTCTATTTGCCACAAACTGAAAGCATGACACGTCGCAAAGTCAATCTGGCACCGAAACACCTGAAGGAATTTCAACCCAAGGTGCGTTCTTATTGAATTAACGGATTGTAGAGGAAAAAATAATGAAGCTTGAATTTTCAATTTATCGTTACAATCCGGATGTTGATAATGCCCCCCATATGCAGGACGCAACCCTAGAGGCTCCTGAGGGGCGCGATATGATGTTGCTAGATGCTCTCATCCAGTTAAAAGAAAAGGATCCAACCTTGGCTTTTCGTCGTTCATGCCGTGAAGGGGTTTGTGGCTCTGATGGCTTGAATATGAATGGTAAAAATGGCCTCGCTTGCATTACCCCCTTATCAACCTTGATAAGAAAAGGCAAAAAAATTGTCATCCGACCTCTTCCCGGCTTGCCTGTGGTGCGTGATCTGGTGGTTGATATGGCTCAATTTTATACACAATATGAAAAAATTAAGCCTTATCTGCTCAACGATGGCAAAAATCCACCCGCCCGTGAGTATTTACAATCTCCAGAACAGCGAGCAAAGTTAGATGGATTATATGAATGTATACTCTGCGCTTGTTGCTCTACCTCTTGCCCTTCATTTTGGTGGAATCCTGATAAATTTATTGGCCCTGCCGGCTTACTGGCAGCCTATCGTTTCTTAATAGACAGTAGAGATACTGAAACCGAATCGCGTTTAGACGATCTCGACGATGCTTTCAGTGTTTTTCGTTGCCACAGTATCATGAATTGTGTCAGCGTTTGCCCCAAAGGACTCAACCCTACGCGGGCAATTGGCCATATTAAATCTATGTTATTACAGCGTAGTGCATAATTTAGTTTATACCCTTCGCCTTTGAAGCCGCCGCGTTGTTGGCTGCGGGTGTCCGCCCGAATCACGTAGTATGTCTACGCTCATCGGTCGGTTGCCCTGGCAACCGAAGGGTATAAATATTAACCACAATGAAAATTAAAGCCTTATACCCACAGTCCTTCAAAAGGCTAAGGGTATGACACCTTAAGGGATCATAATGCAAAACAGCACCATGGGAGCTTGGCTGGATTCCTCCTATTTGGCTGGTGCAAACCAGTCTTATATAGAACAGCTCTATGAAGATTATTTAACCGACGCCGCTTCTGTTGACCAGCATTGGCGTTCCATTTTCCAACAACTCCCCGCGACGATAGAAAACCAACCAGAACAATTCCATTCCAAAATACGTGATGAGCTTCGCCGATTAGCGAAAATGGCTAAGACTTCTTGTTCTTCACATGATCCACAAGCAGATGCAAAACAAGTTAAAGTACTGCAATTGATCAATGCATTCCGTTTTCGTGGTCATCAACACGCCAATCTTGATCCTCTTGGTTTGTGGCAGCAGAAGCCTGTTCCTGAGCTTGACCCCGGCTTTCATCATTTGACTAAAAGTGATTTGCAGGAAACCTTTAATGTCGGTTCTTTTGTCGTTGGCAAAGACACCATGAAATTGGCTGATCTCTGTCAAGCGCTTGAACAAACTTATTGTGGATCGATCGGCATTGAATATATGCACATTACCAATACGGAAGAAAAGCGCTGGATCCAACAGCACATTGAATCAGTAGTGGGTAAACCGTTGTTTAATGACGATGAAAAACGCCGCTTTCTTGACGAACTCACTGCCGCTGAAGGGTTGGAGCGTTATTTAGGTACCAAGTTCCCTGGCGCTAAACGCTTTTCATTGGAAGGCGGCGATTCTCTGATCGTTTTACTAAAAGAAATGATCCGCCATGCCGGTAAAAGTAAAACCAGCGAAGTGGTGTTGGGGATGGCGCATCGCGGACGTCTTAATGTATTAGTGAATATACTCGGAAAACTGCCTCAAGATTTGTTTGACGAATTTGCCGGCAAACATAAAAAAAATTTAGGCACCGGTGACGTCAAATATCACCAAGGATTTTCATCTGATCTAGCAATAGAAAAAAATCTGATACACCTGGCGTTAGCGTTCAATCCTTCTCATTTAGAAATTGTTAGCCCGGTAGTCATAGGCTCAGTACGTGCCCGCCGTGATCGTTTAACTGAAATGCAAAGTGATAAGGTATTACCTATTACTATTCACGGTGATGCCGCCATTACCGGTCAAGGGGTGGTGCAAGAAACGCTAAATATGTCACAAGCACGCGGTTATGAAGTGGGTGGTACCATACGTATTGTGATTAACAACCAGATTGGTTTTACTACTTCTAATCCGCAAGATGCGCGTTCTACAGAATACTGCACTGACATTGCTAAAATGGTGCAAGCACCGATTTTTCACGTTAATGCCGATGATCCGGAAGCAGTGGCCTTTGTCACCCGCGTAGCCTTAGATTTTCGGAACAAATTTAAACGCGATGTGATGATTGATTTAGTCTGTTATCGGCGCCACGGCCATAACGAAGCGGACGAGCCCAATGCAACACAACCTCTTATGTATCAGAAAATCACCCAACATCCTACGCCGCGTAAAATCTATGCTGATAAGCTCATTGAACAAAAAATAATTAATCCGGGAGAGGATACGGAAAAAGCCAATTTGTATCGTGATGCTTTAGAGCACGGCGATTGCGTGGTTAAAGAATGGCGTCCGATGACAATGAATTCTGATACCTGGTCTCCTTATCTTAAGCATGAATGGGACGCCGAGTATCACAGCCAAGTGGATAAGCAACATTTACAAAACTTAGCCCAATCTATTAGCACTGTACCAGACACGATAACAATGCAACCGCGCGTGGATAAAATTTACTCTGATCGGCGCAAAATGATAGAAGAAAATAAGCCATTTGACTGGGGTGCCGCTGAAAATTTGGCTTACGCCACTCTGATTGATGAAGGCATTTCTGTGCGTTTATCGGGTGAAGATGCCGCCCGTGGGACTTTCTTTCATCGTCATGCCGTAATTCATAATCAGGAAGACGGCTCTGTTTACCTGCCATTAGCCAATATCAAAGATACCCAGAAGCCAGCAGGCAAATTTCAAGTTTGGGATTCAGTGCTATCAGAAGAAGCGGTACTGGCATTTGAATACGGCTATGCGACCGCTGAACCGCGCACCTTAACCATCTGGGAGGCGCAATTTGGCGACTTTGCCAATGGCGCGCAAGTGGTTATCGATCAGTTTATCAGCTCGGGTGAACAAAAATGGGGCAGAATGTGTGGTTTAGTCATGTTATTACCACATGGTTACGAAGGCCAGGGCCCTGAACATTCTTCTGCCCGTTTGGAACGTTATCTGCAACTTTGTGCTGAGCAAAATATGCAAGTCTGCGTTCCATCAACACCGGCACAGGTTTACCACATGTTACGTCGTCAAGCGTTACGCGGTATGCGTCGGCCATTGATTGTTATGTCACCCAAATCGTTGCTCCGTCATCCCTTGGCGACCTCTTCTCTTGACGAATTGGCCAATGGCACTTTTCAACCCGCCATTGGTGAGATTGATCCACTGAATGCGAAAAAAATTGACCGCGTCCTGATCTGTTCAGGCAAAGTCTATTATGACTTACTAAAACAGCGTCGTGAAAATAAGCAAACCAATATCGCCATTATACGTATCGAGCAACTCTATCCGTTTCCACATGTTGTCATCAAACAGCTGCTGGAAGATTACGCCCATGTACGTGATTTTGTTTGGTGTCAGGAAGAGCCGCTTAATCAAGGCGCTTGGTATTGTAGCCAACATAATTTTTATGAAGTGATACCACAGGGAGCGTCGTTACGTTATGCCGGTCGCCCTTCTTCAGCATCACCGGCGGTGGGGTATATGTCAGTACATCAAAAACAGCAACAAGATTTGGTGAATGACGCGTTAAATAGCTGATTATTTAATTATAAGGTATAAAAATAATGACGAGCGTAGATATTTTGGTTCCTGATCTACCTGAATCGGTGACTGATGCGACAGTGGCCACCTGGCATAAAAAACCAGGTGATACCATCCAGCGTGATGAAATTCTATTAGAAATTGAAACTGATAAAGTGATTTTAGAAGTACCGGCCAGCCAATCAGGTACTCTGGAAAAGATTTATGAAGACGAAGGGGCTACTGTGCTAGCAAAACAGCGGGTTGGCTCTATTAATCCCAACGATAGTGCGAATAAAACCATAGAAGCAAAACCACCAGAGAAGAAAACGGCAAACACCAATCAGGATAGATCCCCTAAGTCAGCAGAAGTGACTAACGATGCGCTGAGCCCTGCCATTCGTCGTTTGATAGCAGAGCATAATATCAATGCCAGTATGATCAAAGGCAGTGGCGTCGGCGGTCGTATCACACGTGAAGATATCGATCAGTATTTAGTCCAGCAAAAAAATTTAACCGGCTCGAATACGAAAAAAGAAGCGCCAACGGCTATCCCTGTGTTAAATCAGCTGCGTGAAAAACGTGTCCCCATGACGCGCCTACGTAAACGGATTGCTGAACGTTTATTGGAAGCAAAAAACAACACCGCCATGTTGACTACTTTTAATGAAATCAACATGAAACCGGTTATGGATCTACGAAAACAATACAGTGAAGCCTTTGAAAAACGCCACGGCATCCGTTTAGGTTTCATGTCTTTTTACATCAAAGCGGTACTTGAAGCGCTAAAACGCTATCCAGAAGTGAATGCAGCCATAGATGGTACTGATGTGGTGTATCACAACTATTTTGATATCAGTATTGCGATTTCTACACCCCGTGGTTTGGTGACACCGGTGCTACGTGATGTAGATACGCTATCCATGCCAGAAATTGAAAAACAGATCAAAGCACTGGCGATAAAAGGGCGTGATGGAAAATTGACAATAGAAGAACTCACCGGCGGTAATTTTACTATTACCAATGGCGGTGTCTTCGGCTCCTTAATGTCAACCCCTATCATCAACCCACCACAAAGTGCCATCCTCGGCATGCATACGATTAAAGATCGGCCAATGGCAGTTGATGGTCAAGTGGTGATCTTGCCGATGATGTATTTGGCGCTTTCTTATGATCACCGTTTAATCGATGGGCGGGAATCGGTAGGATTTTTAGTGACAATAAAGGAAATGCTGGAAGATCCAGCCCGTTTGCTGCTCGACGTATAAAAAAATCAACCCAGGCAAAAAAACACAGAGGTTATACCCTTCGCCTTTGAAGTTTCCGCTAGGCGGCCAGGGTGTGAGACCGATGAGCGTAGACAGACTACGTGATTCGGCGAGCACCCGCAGCCAACAACGCGGCGGCTTCAAAGGCGAAGGGTAGGCCTTTATAGGGATAAACAACATGAACTTACACGAATACCAGGCAAAAAAATTATTTTCTGAAAATGGCTTGCCAGTTCCAATAGGTTACGCTTGCAGCACAGCACAAGAAGCCTCTGCCGCCGCCGCAAAAATTCCGGGGGATAAATGGGTAGTAAAATGCCAAGTCCACGCGGGTGGGCGGGGTAAAGCCGGGGGCGTAAAATTGGTGGACAGCAAAGAAGCTGTCGAGGCTTTTGCAACCCAGTGGTTAGGTAAAAATTTAGTCACTTACCAAACAGACGCCAAAGGGCAACCCGTTAAACAAGTTTTAGTTGAAGCCGTGACTGAGATCGATAAAGAGTTGTATCTTGGGGTGGTAGTCGATCGCTCTTCACGCCGTGTGATGTTTATGGCGTCAACCGAAGGCGGCGTTGAAATTGAAAAGGTAGCAGAAGAAACGCCCGAATTGATCCATAAACTCGCCTTAGATCCATTAACAGGGCCACAACCCTATCAAGGACGTGAATTGGCGTTCAAATTGGGGTTAAATGCTAAGCAAGTCAAGCAATTTAGCCAAATTTTCATGGGTCTCGCCAAATTATTCTTAGAAAGCGATCTGTCGTTAGTGGAAATCAATCCACTGGTCATCACCAAACAAGGCGATTTAATTTGTCTCGACGGCAAATTATCAGTCGATGGCAATGCGTCGTTTCGTCAAAAAAAATTATTTGAAATGCGTGATCCAAGCCAAGAAGATGAACGTGAAAACCATGCTACTAAATGGGAGCTCAACTATGTCGCGCTCGATGGCCATATCGGTTGTATGGTGAACGGGGCAGGTTTAGCCATGGCAACCATGGATATCGTAAAACTGCACGGTGCTGAGCCCGCCAACTTTTTAGATGTCGGCGGGGGGGCGACCAAAGAGCGTGTTACCGAAGCCTTTAAAATCATTTTATCGGATGACAATGTAAAAGCCGTTTTGGTGAATATTTTTGGTGGGATCGTGCGCTGTGATCTGATCGCCGACGGCATTATTGGTGCGGTAAATGAAGTCGGTGTTAAAGTGCCGGTGGTGGTTCGTCTTGAAGGAAATAACGCGCCATTGGGTGTACAAAAATTAGCCGACAGCGGTTTAAATATTATCGCTGCCACCAGCCTGAACGATGCTGCTACAAAAGTCGTAGCTGCCGCGCGGAGTCAATAATGTCTATTTTAATTAATAAAAACACTAAAGTAATTTGCCAAGGTTTTACTGGTAGCCAAGGGACTTTCCATTCTGAACAAGCTATCGCTTACGGTACACAAATGGTCGGCGGGGTGACTCCCGGTAAAGGCGGTACAACGCATTTGGGTTTACCGGTGTTTAATACCGTTCGTGACGCCGTCAAAGAAACAGGCGCGACAGCATCGGTTATTTACGTACCGGCACCCTTCTGTAAAGATTCTATTCTGGAAGCGATTGATGCCGGTATCGAGCTCATCATCTGCATTACCGAAGGCATACCGACATTAGATATGTTAGTGATAAAAGCCAAACTGGATCAAAGTGGTGTCAGGATGATCGGCCCTAACTGCCCAGGGGTGATCACCCCGGGTGAATGTAAAATTGGCATTATGCCTGGCCATATCCATGCCCCCGGCAAAGTCGGTGTTGTTTCGCGCTCAGGGACGCTCACTTATGAGGCGGTAAAACAAATAACGGATATTGGCCTGGGTCAATCAAGTTGTGTGGGCATTGGCGGTGATCCCATTGCCGGCGCTAATTTTGTTGATATCTTAAAATTATTTCAAGCAGATCCCCAAACAGAAATCATTGTCATGATTGGTGAAATCGGCGGTAATGCAGAAGAAGAAGCGGCGGAATACATTAAAAAACACGTCACTAAACCCGTTATCGCCTATATCGCAGGCGTGACAGCCCCAGCAGGCAAACGAATGGGTCATGCGGGGGCTATTATTGCCGGCGGTAAAGGAACCGCGGAGGAAAAATTTGCCGCGTTGGAGGCAGCAGGGGTAACAACAGTCCGTAGTTTGGCTGAGATTGGTGAAGCTGTAAAAACCGAAAAATCCGTTTCGTCTTAAGATGAAATAAGCTAAAAATGATCTTATATGACTAAAAATGGAATGTTTGATGACATTCCATTTTTTTGCCAATATACCCTTCGCTTTTGAAGCCGCCGCGTTGTTGGCTGCGAGTGCTCGCCGAATCACGTAGTCTGTCTACGCTCATCGGTCTCACACTCTGGCCGCCTAGCGGCAACTTCAAAGACAAAGAGTATATACCTACTCTTTACTTCCCTGCTTACGTCCAAAATTGTCTAAAATCTTAGAAATAGTGTCTTTATCGGCGTCTTTGCACTGCTGCAAAAATTCTTGGCGTTTCTCAAGGGTTTTTTCAGCATCAAATTTTTCATCATCATCATCTTCAAATACATTGATACTGAAAAATTCCTTTTCGGCCGATGCACATTCAGAGACAGCGCTCTTTTCCATTTTACCAAACATACAGAGTACGGCTTCACAAGCATCATCGGCTTGAACAGAAAGTGAAAAACTCGATAAACTGCTCAGGAAAAACGCTAATAATAAAGATCTTTTCATTTTTAATGGTTCCCAAATAAAGATTAAAAGAAGAGCAAAAAAAATTAGCAACCGTTGTTTGCTAAAAGCCTATTCGAAATCTTCTTGAGCGATGCTCATTTTTAACAAAAGACGGCTTGCACAAGAGATTTCAAATAGCTCTAACAATACACTGTGCGACAAAAACCTTTCCTATACACCCGCTCACATTTTCTCTTATTCATTATTCGTGTGTAATGACTTTCGGAATAGTATCATCCGCGCGCCAAGTCATCACTTCACAACCATTATCTGTCACCACCAGCGTATGTTCATATTGTGCCGACCAGCTGCGATCTTTAGTTTTCACTGTCCAACCATCTTTCATCATACGGATGTGGCACTTGCCTGCATTGACCATGGGTTCAATGGTGAAAGCCATGCCACTTTTCAGCACCACACCATGATCATCCGCCTCGTAATGTAGTACTTGGGGAGCTTCGTGAAAACCTCTGCCAATGCCGTGTCCACAGTATTCACGTACCACCGAAAAATTTTCTGCCTCAACAAATTTCTGGATGGCGGTTCCTAGGCTACCAAGACGGATACCTGGCCTGACCATATTGATGGCTAAGTAAAGACTTTGTTGTGTAATTCGGCACAGACGTTGTCCTAGCGCTGTTGGATCACCGACAATAAACATTTTTGAGGTGTCGCCATGAAAACCGTCTTTAATCACAGTAACATCGATGTTCACAATATCGCCATTTTTCAATATGGCGTTATCATTCGGGATCCCATGACAGATAACATCATTAATCGAAATACAAACAGATTTAGGGAACTCTCGATAACCCAAACAAGCCGACAACGCTTTCTGCTTATGGGTAATATGGTGATGGCATAGGCGATCCAATTCACCACTACTGATACCAGGCTTAACATAAGGCTCGATGATCTCGAGTACTTCTGCAGCTAAACGGCCAGCAATGCGCATTTTTTGAATATCTTCGGGGGTTTTAATTGAAATTGCCATTTAAGTAAGTCCGTAAGCTAATGAAATTAGGCAGCATTAGATTCTTGCAAACCGTAATTCGGGGCGCAACGCCAAGGCACCCGGAGCCAGCAACCTTCGTTAACACAAAGTACATGAGGATGATGAACACCACGTAACGCAGAACTCGTGCTATGCAGTAAGTTATGCAAGAAGTCTATTATTGAAAGCTGTCAATAATTGAAAAAAGATCATGCTTCAACCTAACCTTGATGACAACCCCTATTCAGACACGAGTTTCACACCGTAATAAATATTTCAGACGGCACCTCCCGCTACCTTTCTCCTTTTAGTCCCCTGCCCATCAGTGCTCTACTCTTTTATCCTCCTCTTTTTTCCCGTTTTAGCGCAGCTCAAAGAAGATTTCGAATAGGCTCTCAGAAGAAGTTCTTCTCTTTCCCCATTTCTTCCTATTTATAAATAACCATTTCGTTGACTAATTATTGTTTTTTATCATTTATTATGTAGATTCTTTGTGAACATCATGGATGTAGACAATGACAACAGCAGAACAGTCATCCATCAACCTACGCGCTATTGAAAAGTTGAGCCGTGATCTTGGGTCAACCATAGTGTCGGCATTAGAAGATCCCAAAACAATAGAAGTACTGCTCAATGCAGATGGGGGCATTTGGCAAGAGAAACTGGGCGAAAAGATGAAGTGCATTGGCTCTATGTTGCCACAACGCGCGGCGGCAGTGATTCAAGTCGTCGCGGGTTATCATGGCAAAACCGTTACCCGATTAACGCCTTTGATTGAAGGAGAATTACCGCTTGATGGCTCGCGTTTTGCTGGACAGCTCCCCCCGGTTGTTCAAGCGCCTACCTTTGCTATCCGTAAAAAAGCGATTGCTATCTTTACGCTCGATCAATATCTCACCGCTGGCATCATGACAGCGGAACAATGTAGCGCGATAAAACAAGCGGTGTGTGATCACCGTAATATCTTAGTGATCGGGGGAACCGGATCAGGAAAAACCACCCTGGTTAATGCCGTTATTCATCAAATGGTGTTGAATGATCCGACGGAACGGATTTGTATTATCGAAGATACCGGTGAAATTCAATGTGCGGCACAGAATTGTGTTCAATATCACACCACATTGGAAGTCACCATGACGATGTTGCTTAAAACCATTCTACGTATGCGCCCCGATCGTATTTTGGTCGGTGAAGTGAGGGGGGCTGAAGCATTAGATTTGTTAGATGCCTGGAATACCGGGCACGAAGGCGGTGCCGCGACCTTGCATGCCAATAACGCCCTGTCAGCGCTAACGCGTTTAAAGTCACTGATTACACGTAATCCAACCGCGCCTTCTGATATTGAACCGCTGATTGGCGATGCGGTGCATGTGATTGTTCATATCGCTAAAACCCCCGAAGGCCGTCGTGTGCAGGGGATCATCGAGATTTCCGGTTACCAAAATGGCCATTATCAAACCCGTCATCTTTAAGGAAAACTAACATGCAACTTAATCTGCCTCGTTTTACTTTTAGTTATCAAATGATCATCGCGCTTATTAGTCTCACGGTTTTGTTATTAATTATCACTCAACCTGCTTTGGCATCAAGCACAGGTTCTGGTACTGCTGGGGGTGGCCTGCCGTTTGATGGTTGGCTCGATAAGATCCGTAATTCAGTCAAAGGACCCTTCGCCTTCACTGCGTCCATTATCGGCTTAATTGGTGCTGGGGCAGCGCTTATTTTTGGCGGGGATATGAACGGTTTTTTACGTACTTTGATCTTTATTGTCTTAGTACTCTGTTTCATTGTTGCAGCAGAAGGCACTCTGTCAGCTATTACCGCGGGTGGAACTGAAATCGCATTGTGGCCAAATGGATTAATTAATAGCTTACCAACCGGTCGCGTATAACCATGGCATTGCGCACTATCGCTATTCACCGAGCAGGCAATCGAGATAGCCTTTTTATGGGCGGAGATCGTGAAATGGTGATGTTCTCCGGATTACTTGCCGCCATCTTGATATTAGCCGCTCAAGACTGGAATGCCGCCATCATCGGCACCTTTTTGTGGTTTGCTGCTATCTGGGTGTTGCGAAAAATGGCGAAGGCGGATCCCAAAATGCGTTTTGTTTATCTGCGCAACAGACAATACAAACCTTACTATCCTGCACGATCAACGCCTTATCGTATTAATACTGTTAGTCAGGAGAAGCAATATAAATGACGGTCACTGTTATCACCATCACCATTGCTGTCTTGGGGATACTGCTGCTTTGTATTTTGTTTACCCGTGTCTGTATGGTGAATGCCAGTCTTAGATTAAAAAAACATCAGTCCAGTGATTGTGGACTGGCCGATTTACTTAATTATGCGGCAGTGGTTGATGAGGGTGTCATTGTTGGCAAAAACGGCTCTTTTATGGCCGCCTGGTTTTACAGTGGCGCTGACAATGCCAGTGCTACCGATGCGGAGAGAGAGATAATCTCTTTTCGCATCAACCAAGCGTTTGCCAATATGGGCAGTGGTTGGTTAATGCATATTGATGCGGTACGTAGACCAGCGCCAAATTACAGTGAAAGAAGGCTTTCACATTTTACCGATCCGGTTTCCGCGGCGATTGATGAGGAGCGCCGCAATTTATTCGAAAATTTGGGCATGCTGTATGAAGGTTTTTTTATCCTTACTGTCACCTGGTTTCCGCCCATGTTGGCGGAACGTAAATTTGTTGAGCTGATGTTTGATGACGATTCGTACAAACCAGATAAAAAACTCGGCACCACCCAATTGATAGAACAATTCAAACGGGAGATGATTAATTTTGAATCACGTCTTTCAGCTGCGATCAATCTAGAACGACTGGGTAGTAAAAAGATAAGTAACGAAGATGGATCCACCGTCACACAGGATCAGTTTTTACAATGGTTACAATTTTGCGTCACCGGTTTAAACCATCCCATTCAACTGCCCAATAATCCGATGTATATCGACGGGCTTATCGGCGGTCAAGAGTTATGGACAGGGGTGGTACCAAAGATTGGTCGGCATTTTATTCAAGCCGTCGCCATTGAAGGATTTCCGCTCGAATCGCATCCAGGCATTTTGTCGAGTTTGGCTGAATTGCCGATTGAATACCGTTGGTCATCCCGATTCATTTTTATGGATCAGCATGAAGCGATTTCACATTTAGAAAAATTTCGCAAAAAGTGGAAGCAAAAAGTGCGTGGTTTTTTTGATCAAGTTTTTAACACCAACAGTGGTCATATAGACGAAGATGCCATGATGATGGTGGCGGATGCCTCATCCGCTATTGCTGAAACCAACAGTAATATGGTCGCACAAGGGTATTACACCAGTGTCGTTATTTTGATGAACGAAAATCGCGAACAGATAGAAGCCGCGGCATGCCAAATTGAAAAATCGATTGCAAGATTGGGATTTTCAGCGCGGGTTGAAACCATCAACACCATGGATGCTTTTTTGGGATCTTTACCCGGTCACGGCGTGGAAAATATCAGGCGTCCAATAATCAATACCATGAATCTCGCTGATTTACTGCCAACCAGTACCATTTGGACCGGTGAGAATCGGGCGCCGTCTCCGCTATTTCCACCGAATGCGCCTGCACTACTCCACGCGATAACCAGCGGTAATTCTCCCTTTCGTATGAATTTGCACGTGCGTGATCTCGGACACGGCATTATCTTCGGGCCAACCCGTACCGGTAAATCAACCAAACTCGGTTTGATTGCCTTTCAATGGCGCCGTTATCTTGGCGCACGCATCTACGCCTTTGATAAAGGACTGTCAATGTACCCGACATGCAAAGCGGCGGGCGGATTGCATTTCACTATCGCAGCTAATCACGACACCCTGGCTTTTGCGCCCTTAGCGAAAATCGATACGCGCGCTCGCCGCGCTTGGGCAGCGGAATGGATAAACACCATTCTGGCATTAAATGGAGTGATTACCACGCCGGCACAGCGCAACGAAATTGCCACCGCCATTATGAGCATGAATGATAGCGATTCAAAAACCTTATCCGAATTCAGTGTGACGGTGCAAGATGCTGAAATTCGTGAGGCACTCAAACCTTATACGGTAGATGGCAATATGGGACATCTGCTTGATGCAAGTGAAGACGGCTTACATCTCTCCAATTTTATGACTTTCGAGATTGAGCAGCTTCTTGGTTTGGGTGAAAAATTTGCACTGCCAGTACTGCTGTATTTGTTTATGCGGATTGAAGAAGCCTTAGACGAAGCTGAAGGCTGGCCCACTTTACTCATTCTCGACGAAGCCTGGTTGATGCTCGCCCACCCTGCTTTTCGCGATAAAATCGAAGAATGGTTGCGCTCGATGGCGAAGAAAAATTGCGCTGTGTTAATGGCCACACAGAGTATTTCGGAAGCGCTCAAATCAGGGATCCTAAACATTATTACTGAATCAACGGCTTGCCGAATTTATTTAGCTAATCCAAACGCACGCGAGGAAAAAACCGCGGCAATTTATAGCGGCATGGGTTTAAATCCGCGCCAAATTGAAATTATTGCCTCTGCTGTCCCCAAGCGTGATTACTATTACGTCTCTGAAAGTGGACGGCGTTTATATCAGCTGGCACTGGGTCCCTTGGCGCTGGCTTTTGTTGGCTCTACGGATAAAGAATCCATTGCTACGATTAGAAAACTTGAAATGACGCAGGGTGAAGCCTGGATTTATGAATGGGCGCAGCTGAATGGGATAGATCTTAATGATTATCTTAAAGCCTATTCGAAATGGAGAAATAGGGGAATAGCATGAACATTTTGGGTAAAAAAAAATCATCTCCCACTCAGGACACCACTAATCCTTATACCAATGCACGTCGTTCCTGGAATAGCCATGTTGGCAGCGTGATGGAATATAGCACGCTGGCTATTTTTTTCAGCCTGATTTGCCTTTTGATAACGCTCGCGGCAGTGGGGGGGCTGATTTATATCAGTAGCCAATCTAAATTTATTCCTTTGGTGTACCGACAAGATTGTAATGGCAATACCATTTCCATGACCCGAGCCGATCATATCCCTGACGTTAAAGTGGACAATTATCGTACAGCGGTTGCCGATTGGATCAACAACATCCGGCTGGTCACACCCGATGCGGAAGTACAACGCAAATCCATATTACGCACCTACAGCTATCTTGCACCTAACGATCCAGCGACGGTGAAAGCGAACGAATATTTAAATGCCAGCCAAGAAGTCAATCCATTTAACAGAGCCACCAATGAAACCGTAAGCGTAGACATTAAATCGGTTATCCAGCAATCAAAAGATTCTTGGCAAGTCGATTGGATTGAAACGGTACGAGCACGTGATGGTTCACCTAAAGAGGAGCCTTTTAGAATGCGTGCATTGGTTACTATTTATCAAAATAAAGATGCTGATATGCCATCCGGCGAAATATTTATGAATCCTCATTACATTTTTATCAAAGACTTTAATTGGTCTAAGCAACTTTAAGCCCAGGGCTACGATTATGAAAAAAACATCTCTCTCTATTTTGATTTTTAGCGTGATACCCATGATGCTCATTGCGGCGCCTGGCGATAATTCGTTGGGCGAGCACTATTTTTCTGATAATGAACCTTTATTAACAGCGCAAGAAAAAGCCGCGCTCTCTATTGGACAGCAGTGGCAAACCGGCAGCGACACCAGCAAGCCTTTTGCAGGCCCCAATGGCGCGATTAATTATGTTTATACCACTGGTCAAACCCAAATTCTCTGTGCGGTGCTCCAGGTGTGCGATATCGCTTTGCAAGCGGGTGAACAGGTCAATAATTTAAATGTCGGTGATCCCCGTTTTAACGTCGAGCCGGCGATTACCGGGGCGGGTGAAAATCAAACGATGCATTTGCTGATCAAACCCCTTGATGTCGGGCTCGATACTTCATTGGTGGTGACCACTAACCGTCGAACCTATCATTTTCGTCTACGTTCGAGCCGCAATCGATTTATGCCATTTGTTTCCTTTACTTACCCGGAGGACGCACAAGCGAAGTGGAATGCGATTCGCAATAGTAAAGTGCAAGAGCGCCAAGAAAAAACCATCCCACAGACAGGAGAATATTTAGGCGATTTAGATTTCAATTATCAATTAACAGGCTCTGCCCGTTGGAAACCCACTCGGGTATATAACGATGGCCGTAAGACCATTATTGAGATGCCAACCACCATGAAACAAAGCGAAGCGCCAGTACTTTTAGTGATACGTAAAAATGCGGGCTCTATCTCTAATGCGGAAACACAAATGGTGAACTACCGTGTTCAGGGAAATCGCTATCTCGTGGATACCGTTTTCGATAAAGCGATGCTGATTTCCGGCGTAGGTGTCAACGCTACTTTAGATTGACCACTTTTTGCTACTTTAAAATGTCCAGTTTTTGCTAATTTTCCTGTTGGGTTTCTATTCCAGGCGCCTGGATAATATCAGTCGTTTTTATAGGCAACATGCCTGCTTTGCGTTTATTTTTGAGTCGATAGCTTTCTCCTTTAATATTCAATGTGGTTGAATGATGTAAAAGCCTGTCTAAAATCGCAGTTGCTAAAATGTGATCACCGAATACGTCCCCCCAATCAGTAAAACTTTTATTTGATGTGAGAATGATGCTCGCCTTTTCATAACGACGGCTCAATAACCTGAAAAATAGGCTAGCTTCTTCGCGATTCATCGGTAAATACCCGATTTCATCCAGTATTAATACCCTGGCATAGCACAGTTGCTGAAGTTGGCGTTCCAGACGGTTTTCTTGCTTTGCCTTCATTAAGGTACAGCAGAGTCTATCCAGAGGCATAAACAATACCCGATGCCCAGCTGTAGCTGCCTTGACAGCCAGCGCTATCGCCAAATGCGTTTTCCCTACCCCAGGTGGGCCTAACAAAATGACGTTTTCATGATGTTCGACAAACCTCAGCCCCGCCAGCTCGCGGATAATTTTCCTGTCTATACTTGGTTGGAAAGTAAAGTCAAATTGCTCCAAGGTTTTTATCCACGGCAAACGTGCTTGTTTTAACCGCGATTCCAAGCCTTTTTGGTGACGCCCGTTCCATTCCTGGGCTAATGCCTGCTGGAGAAATTCACGGTAGTTCAGTGCTTTCTTGGTGGCTTCTTCACATAAACTCTCCAACGCATCGCCCAGGTAATCCATTTTTAACCGTATCAACAAGTTTTCCATTTCCATCAGAGTAGCTCCTCATACACACTGAGCGAACGAGACGCTACTCGATTGACCTGTTGCCAAAGGGCTTGATGATGTTCTGGCACCTTTTGCCAGCCCTGCGTTACCTCCTGCAAGAGATGCGTCGCGAGCAGTTGCTCATCGCCGTAAATACGTAGCGTATTATCTAAACCGATACGAATATTAACCGCACGACCACACCAGAATGAAGGCACGCTATAGCGATTACCTCTGACATCGATATAGCTGTCCCATGCCACTTGTCGTAGGTCGAAGTAGCTGGTATCGAAATCAGTCGCAGGGAGTGGCATCAAGGCTATTTTTTCCTCAGCAAAACGATTTTCCGGTGTCTGCTTGAATTGACGAAGATGACGCTGGTCTGCCACTTTCGCCAGCCACATCGCTAGCAGTTGATTAACATGAGCGAAACTCTCAAACTGACGGTAGCGAGTGAAAAAATTGTGTTTAACATAGCCCACCATCCGTTCGGTTTTGCCTTTCGTTTGCGGTCGATAAGGCTTACAGGCGCGAGGGCTAAACCCATAGTGATTAGCCAGTTGCAGGAAGCCCGCATTGAACTCGATGTGGCCATTTTGTCCATGTTTGATAACAGCGGCTTTTTGGTTATCTACCAAGACATTTTTTACGCTGCCACCGAAGTAATTGAAGCTGCGAACCAGCGATTCATACGTGTGCTCAGCATCTTGCTTAGGGGCAGCAAAGACATGAAAGCGACGCGAAAAACCGAGCGTATTAACGGCAAAATTAACCGTACAGGCAGAGCCTGCCACCTCAACGATGATTTCTCCCCAATCGTGTTGAAGTTGATAACCGGGGAGGGTTTCAAAGCGTACCGTGTTTTTCGAGGCCCTGAGCGGACGTTTGGGATGTATATAACGTCGGAGCATCGCACTCCCACCCCGGTAGCCTTTTTCACGGATTTCCTCAAAAATAACCGCCGCATTCCAAACCTGTTCACTCAACCTTGAATCGATGTAGTCTTTAAAGGGCTCGAGTTTAGCAACCTGTTTTTTACCGCGTTTTGCTGTTGGCGGCGCAGGATAGCTAATGTGCCGTCTCACCGTTTTTTCTGAACACCCTATCTGATGGGCAATATCAACAATAAATGCCCCCTGTTGATGGCGTTGTTTTATCATGTAGTGGTCCTCTCTTCTTAGCATGCTTATTTCCCTCATGGCTTTGTCACCACAAAGGAAACTGCATTCTGGCTTGAGTGGACAAATTAAATTAGCAATTTACGGTCTTTTATCATTAGCGCTGACAATGAAATTGGCGAAAGGGCTTTATTTATTACAGGAACAACCGATGCATTTTAAAATTCAAAAAATAGACACTGTTATACCCTGGGCTTTTTACACTATTTCGAGATGATATTTATGACAATTAAGCCATTCTCCGCTTCCCTGTCTTCTAAGCTGCAACGGAGATATTACAAAGTCTGTGGTGCAATGGGGGCATATATGTTTGGGAAGTGCTTCATCGCAATGAAGTGGCTTCAGTATCATCACGACAGAACCAGGAATAATATCCTTAAATTCATATTTTTCTCTATTTACCTGTTTTTTAGAAAATGCGGCAATTTCTTTTTCAAGATCAGACTGGTTGCTTTTCAATTTCAACTCAGAGAATTTAGGCTCTTCATAGAGAAAGCGAAGAGCAATTAAATTGGCGAAAGGGCTTTATAGAATTGAAGGTTATTGCGTGAAAAAGTGAGGCGGTTTTGTCGACAGATCACCCGCCAGTCAGGCGATTATTTTTTGCGAACGGGAAAGGGTTTCCATGCGGTTATTGAGGCAATTAAAGCGATGAACAGACTAATGAAGGTATCAGGAGGGAATACCCCCTGCCATCCAAGCAAAGCATTTTTCATTCAGCGTCAATGGCTTTTCTTGCGGGTAGTTGAGTGTAATCGCTGCTCTCTTCCTTGCTGGATTGAAAAGCGAACTGAGAGTAGGGCTGTCTTCCTTTTCAATTTCCAATCGCTTCTTTGCAATAATATCAGGGCTTATTTTTTCTATTTCATCAATCAGTTGTCGGTATTTGAGCGCCTGATTTTTTGCATGACCCGCTACCTCACCTGGTTTAAAAGAGAATTGAAAACCGGACATGCTAGCGATAAGGATACCGCACAGCCACCCGTAAGCACTGTTAACAACAACAACCAAACCCAGAAACATTTGAAAGAAACACCCCAGTTTGTCGATCCTCCTGTTCAGTGTTTCGGTCATTTTTTCGAGATAATAACTGTAATACAGTTCAAAAAGTAGATCGCGAGGGGGCTGTGTGTTCATTGTTTATTCGGTTTCCTGTTCTGTTTTTTGTGGATCCTTGTGGTGGTGGGAGGTTATGCCTGCGTCATCTTTGAGTGGAGAAGCAGGTATAACGATATTACCACATAACCCCGCGCCGGACGGGGTGAAATAGTCCGGCACTTCTTTTCACTTAAATGGAGAATACCCGATGTTAACTAAATCCTGTACTACCGTGACCCCCTTACCCGCCCTTCCTGAAATCACCCATCACCGTCACCGCCGTGGCTGGTTGGAGACGCCGGAGGGGCGTCGCGTGCAACCTAATCCGCAGGCAGTGCAATTTATTCACGGGATAAGCGCTCCCGTCATACGTCACCCGCGCCGCCGGTGGTTTTCAAGGGTGATGGGCATTTTTGCTTAAATAAGGTGGCGTTGATGGCGAATACTGAACCCGCTCGTGTTGTGCCGCTAAATTTAGCCCAGCGGCAATGTGGTCTGAGAAATACCACTTTATTATGGCAAGTGTTACCGGATAAAAAATATCAAGGGCAGATCCCAGCACTGATTAAGGAGATGGAGGAGACCGATCCACAAATGAAAGGGGCGCTGTATTATTTGGCCGGGATTGAAAGAAAAAAGCATGCGCTGGCATTTAAACAACTCTATCCCGAAGAACAAATTAATTTAATTGACGCCATGAACCGATTACGCGCCGCGGTGAGTTTATTTCCTAATAGGATGACTTATATTGATTGTGACCCGGTGCCAAATAAAACGGAATAATAACATTAATTCATTTTTAAAATAAATAAACTGATTATTGTGTCGGTGTTATTAACACTCCAATACGGAAATTACCATGCCTCTTTATATTGAGATCGACCAGCGTTATGTGATTAGTCAGTATCACGCCCGGTTTATTTTATATGAAAATAAGCGTTTCTCTGATACCTCAAAAAAAGCCGGCAACCATTATCTTAAACTCTTAGCGTATTATTCGTCATTCGCCACTTTAATTGAAGGCTTATTATTTCACCATTTATCGACATTAAAAAATAACCTTATTAAACACCGGCGACATGAAATACAACGCATGGGTCGATTATGCCATGAGGCTTTTAAAACTTCTCTGCTATCCGATGCCGATACAGACGAAATAAAACAAGGAATAAAATATTCTTTATTACGGCCTGATCGTTTGATCTATATCGAGTGTTGCCAACTGCTTAATTAACAGGATTAATTTATCACTGAAATAAATAAACGCTTTTAGGGTGTGGGATCCGTTTTCGCTAAAAATAAGGCGATGACGGATGACACGCTATTGACTGCCCCTCACTTTTTATTATCGGCAAGGAAAAAAGAAAATAATGACCCCCCCGGCAGTCGAACTTTTGCAGCCCACCGCTTATCTCGGTCATGCGCCTTTTTGTTGGCGATGGAACGCGCCGAGAAAAAGTGTCAATCACTATCGGATGGAGGAACTCCCGCCAGAGCCTCTCACGCCGTTACAGCGGCTGATAGCTGAGGACGCACAGCGGCGACGGCGGCAGAAGCCGGCGTTAACCGAAGAGCAACAGATCAGACAACAGACGCTGCAAGACGTGATAGAAAAGGCCGAAGAGCGGCATTTGGTTCAAGAAAAGGCGCGGTGGCAAGCGAGACAGAACCAGCGCAGGCGGGTCAGCGAGCCGGCGTGGGCGGTGGAAGAAGTTTTAAAACAACAGCCAAAATTTATTCGCCAGCCGTTACAAAAGCGTCTTGATTATCTGCGCCGGGAAGCGGGCGATAAGCGTGCCGAGGCTTTTTTATTAAAGGGGGTCAAACCCGCTTTGCAGCGACTGGCAGCGCTGCGTGATAAGCAGCAGACGCCAGATTATCAGCAGGTCGCCGGTTGGGCGCGACTGGAGGGGTTGTTATGGCTGCCAGCGTTGTCGCGCAAGGAGGTGAAACGGCTCGCCACCTTGGTCGCTGGGCATATCGAGACTGTTTTTTGTTCTTTTGCTGACAGGTTACCAGCAGATAATACTGATCCGAATGAGATATTGCGGATTTATCAGCAGGTGGCCAATAAAGCCAAATGCTTTGCGATTACCCCGCCCTATTGGCACAGTTTAAATCAGACGATACAGCATCGGGGCAAGGTGCCTTATCATTTGATCCCCGGCGCCTTAGCCCGGCTCTGTTGTGCTGAGTGGTGGACGCGCCAATTGTGGCGTTTGCGTTGTGAATGGCGTGAGGAGCAACACCGGGCGAGTTGTTTGGTGCATAAACAGGCGTCGGCTTATGTCAGCCAGGATGCGTTGACCCGTAAGCGTGAGCAAGATCGCTGTGCCTTGGACTTTATCCGCTCGCATGAATTGGTGAATGAAGCCGGGGTGACACTGGACATGGAGCAGGTGGTAAAGCGCAGTACCAGCAATCCCCACTTGCGTCGACTGGAAATGATGACGACCGCCAAAGGGCTGGAAAATTTGGCCGAACAGCGCGGGGATTATGCGATGTTTTATACCGTTACCTGTCCGTCGCGTTATCACGCCACCTTGTCTTGCGGCAAACCCAATCCTAAATGGGCGCTCCAGACGGTGCGTGAGAGCAGTGATTATTTGGTCGATCTGTTTGCGGGCGTGCGTAAAAAAATGAACAAGCTGGGGCTGCGTTGGTATGGCGTGCGGGTTGCTGAACCGCATCATGATGGCACCGTGCATTGGCATTTGCTGTGTTTTATGGCGAGAAAAGATCGGGTTGCTATTACCGCGGTGTTACGTGAATTTGCTATCCGACGTGATCGCGAGGAGCTCGGCAAAAATATCAAACCGCGTTTTGATGTCAAGCCGGTACTGAAAAGCAAGGGCACGCCGACCGGTTATTTGACCAAATATGTGAGTAAGAATCTGGATGGCAGTGTGCTGAAAAGCGCCGCCGATCCGGCTACGGGGGAACCCTTATTGAGTCATGAGACCGGTAAGCCGCTTCATGAAGCGGTTGAACATGTCGTGGCGTGGGCGAGTTTGCACCGGGTACGGCAATTTCAGTTTTTTGGTATTCCGTCACGCCAAACTTACCGTGAATTACGTTTACTGGCCGGGCAGTTGCAGCGCAAATCAAAAACGAAGAAAAGGGGGCAACAGCTGGCAGATAAGGCGATGGATGAGGTGCTGGCTGCCGCCGATGCCGGGTGTATGGCCACCTATATACTCAAGCAAGGCGGGGTGTTGGTGCCGCGTAAAGACCATACTGTGCGCACTGCTTATGTGGCGTCGGATACCCTGAATGCTTACGGGGAGAAGGGCATGAAGATTTACGGTGTGTGGTCGCCCCGGCTGGGCATTGAGTCGCGGATTGGTACCCATGACGAGCGCTGGCAACGGGTACGTAAGGTGAAAAATGATAAGCAGCCTAATGAGGTGGTCGTTGCTGTTGACCTGCCGGACGGATTTTCCGTCCCTTGGACTCGGACTCGTGGCAATAACTGTCCCCTTGAACGAAAAGTGATCATACGGCAGAAGGTGAAAAAAGTAGCGGTGCCGATGCGGGTTTGAGGGGGATTGAGTAGGTGACGTCCCTCAACAAAAAAATCACGCTATCTGATAAGTATATTGACAAGATAGATGATAGCTGGCTACTGAGTAAGAGATGTGAAAACAATTTTAAAGCAGTTGCCTATAAGCTATTTAATAGTTATGATTAGGTCATAACTTAATAAAGGTGGCTCAGGATGGATATCGATAACGGATTGGATTATCTCTTAAGCCTTCATGGTACAAGGGTTAATCGTGATGATGGCTATTGGTGGAAAATTGAAGCGTGGATGGTTAAGAAAACACCATTTATTCCACACGGGATCCGTTATAGCTTGACACTACACGATAAATACAACACACGTGTCTTCGGTATAGATAACGCCCATGCGATTAAATTACCGAAAAAAGGAAAATATGTGGGGCGTGTTGTTTATGACCATCAACATAGAACTCCTTCGGATAAAGGATACCCCTATACATTTTGTTCTGAATTTCAATTGATTGAAGATTTTTTCACCAAAATTGACGAAATAATAAACACAAGAGAAACTCGAGGTTAAACATGAAAGCATTGATTGGTGTTATGCCAGAAGAAATCATCCGTAAGCGGGTATTATCAATTGCAAAAGGCGAATACCAACCACAAGAATGTGAGCCTAAAGTATGGTTTACTTCTATGATCGCGTTGGCTCAGGTTTTGAGTAACGAAAATATTGCATTGCTCAGACTCATGGATAAACAAAAACCAGAAACGATCAGCGAACTCGCCGCACTGTCAGGACGCCACATTAGTAATTTATCAACTACCTTAAAAACACTAAATAGCCATGGTTTTGTTGACTTTGAGAAAACAGGGCGCTCAGTAAAGCCTAAAGCATTGTTTACTGATTTTGAAATCATTGTTGATCAGCAAATGAATGCTCGTTTTTTTGCTGCGTAAATGGAAACTCTAAAAAACTGTAGTAGCTCAAATTTAACCTGACAGACACCAGTTAAATCATCGAATTTGTCGAGCAGTCCGACTGTCCGATGGTTCAAATAAATGTTAGCACTGTATTGACGTCGCACCCACTTAATCTGCTGCGAAAAATTTTTGTCCAATACCGTGTCATCGAACACAATATAGCCGTCTGGAGATGGCACCATATCACCCCTTACTTGCGCCCACACAGCGCTTCCCGTTACCTGGTCTTTTCACAAATAGCGTTAATCACATCGTGACTCATGTCTTGTATATGATCAACAAAATTCGTCAACGTATAATTATTCTGATTTATCTGATGCATTTTTGTGGGGAGGGAGTTTCGCCAAACATAATGTTTTTTGCCTTCCGCTGATAATCTTAAAATAATCAATAAATTCCTTGATCAAATCTACTGTGTTATCAGTATATTAAATTCTACCCTTTATCTATTAACTTTTGTTTGTATAACTCTTATTTTATATACATTAAAGGTATTGTTTATGCTTAGTTAATATTTATTAACATATAATATATTACAAATTAAATAATGAATTATATGGTGTAATATGGTAGCCGCAGAAGTAATATCGCTAAAGGGTTATGACATTGGTATGAATCCTGTATGCGAAAAGCCTACAGGATTTGTAAAACATATCAAAAGCGTAGGGAATGTATGCTGCGCTTTAACTAAAGCAGTGGTTAGCGTGGGTAAATGTGGATTAGGGCTTGGATTAAGTCTTACATTTGAGGCTACTCTTGTAGCAGTGAAATTGGTGAAGGGAGGAATTACATTAGCACTTGGCTTACCTACAGTCCCGTTTACTTTGGTGGGAGCTGTTACATATCTTAATTTAGACAATGATCGTCATAGATCTGTTGATTTTTTAGTGGTTCCCTGTGCTGTTGTAGTAGGGTTTCAAGCAGCATCAGTTGTTGCAGATTTTGTAACATTGGGTCCATTGCGAGACAAGGTTACTCCCGTTGTTAGGAGAGCTTGTAATTATCTGATTTTTGGCTAATCTCGTTATGAAATTATTTTTGCTCAATCAGTTAATTAATTTTTAGGTTTTTATATTGTCACTTTAATTGAAGAGTAATTAAGTGACGTTTTTTAACGAGTCAATAGCAAGATCGACGGCGCGGGAATTAATAAATTCAACGTTGTAACGACTCTCCGGAAGATGATTCAGAGGGTAACTGATGTATTTTTGTGGAGAGGCTGCCAGGAGCGGATAAAAAACCTCATTCAGAACCTCAAGCGTGCGCTCCCCGCCACGCCCCCGCGCTTTGGCTAATGTATGCATATTGTTGCACCCTTTTATCGGGGTTAAAATCGTTGATAGCCGCGGTTTTAACGGCAATGGTTGCCGCAAAAATGCTTGCAGATTGATGCAGTCTAGTCATGCACCCTTTACATTGAGGCATTTTCCACTAATTCATACGGCTTAAAGCGGATCACCTCTTCACCCAGCCAGGCATTGATTTCACTCAGCCGCTCTTGCAGGGGTGCTAATTCATTGATGGCAAACACCCGTGCTGCTTTTTCGATATCACCAAAGCCGCCGGTATTGTGCGGTAAAATGCCCATCAGTTGAGGCGGTACCCGCTGTGCCGCGAGTTGATCATCGCGCGTCACATTTTTAATGTTAATAAATTCATCTTTGGCCGCCACTTCTGCCAAGGGAATCAACTGTAACCCGTCTTTTTTCCCACCCGGCGCATACATAAACAAATTACGAAAATTCCCGGGTCCTTTGGCGTCTTTCATCGCTTGCCGCAAGCGATCAATGTCTTCTTGTTGATGCGCCGCATCGTTCATGTACAAAATAAAGCCGGCATGACTGCCATTAAGATAATATTTGCGCCGAAACAGCGTCGCCGCCTCATTCAGCCAGCTGGAATTGAGTGCCGCCAAATAATCGGGCACGCCGTAGATTTCCTGATTAATATCAGGGTCGAGCAGATGAAACACGCTATGTGCGGTAAAGCGATGCGGATCTGCCCAGGATTGCACATACCAATGGGTACCGGGCTCCACGCCACAACGGGTATATTTGGCGGGACTGGGCGCCAGTTTGAGCACCCCACCCAAGCGGTTGGTACGCACCTCTAAAAAGGCATTAGCAAACACCAGAAAATCCAGCGCATAGCGGCTAAAATCCTGTTTGGATAAATAGCGATGCGGTTGAAACAGGCTGACTAACAGATTGCGTTTCATGTAAATCGGTGAGCTGTGATGCACCGCGGCGCGAAAAGATTTCGCCAGCCCCTGAAATGACACCGGCGGCTCATACCACTGTTCAACTACGGCACATTCCAGATAATCCAACATATCGCGTTGATCGAGCATCGGGATCGGATCGCCAAAGGTAAAGGCTTCTACCCGCGGCGGCGTCGTTTGCTTCATGGGCTGGGTGGCGATAGGGTGTCTCTTTTTTCTATTGAAGGGGTGACATGAAACAGGACGCATTAAAATATCTCCATAAAACTGCGGTTATTGGCGGTGATCCCCGCCAGTGGCTCATTAAACAGCGCGTGCATAATCGCCCAGGCGACATCGCCATGACTGGTGCCCTCAGCACGGTTAGTCACATAGGTGGCACGTTGACTGCGGGGCGTCAGCGTTTTGCGGATCGACATAAAGGCTTTAGCGATAGCAATTTGGCTCGCATCAAATTCCAACCGACCTGAGGTAATCACATCCTTGGCCTTATAAATCAGATCGGTTTTCATCTCGACGGTATAATGGATCGCTTGCACCGCGGGAAAAAATTGCCTTACCAGCTGGGTCACGGATCGCCCCAGGCCAGTATCATCAATGCCGATATAGCTGACCTGATAGCGCTCCGTCAGCGTTTGGATCTGCCGCGCCTGCTGAGCAAAATCCATACCGTGCCATTGAAAGCGCTCTAATACACGAAATTTACCGCCGGCCACCGTTGGCGGGGCGATCACCGCACAGCCCGAGGCATCGCCGGTACTGGCCGGATCGTAACCGATCCACACCGATTGATGCCCATAAGGCCGCCTGGCCAGTAATTTCACATCCGGCCACTGCTCCCCACTGTCGACCATACAACGCTGCATTTCTTTCATCGGAAACACCGATTGCGCATCATCAATAAACTGACAGAGAAACAGATTGGCAAAATCGTCCTCACTGTTCTCACGCCGCAACTGAGTGATATCAAAGCGATCACACCCGCCGGCCAGCGCATCCTCCAGCGTGACAATCTGCTTGTACTGCCCGTCAGCACAGAGTGCTCCCGCGGCCAAATGCGGATAACTGACATCCACTTCAAGGCGTTGCTGTTTCGCGCGGCCGTGATGAAACAGCGTGCCCCGCCAAAATGGGTAGGCTTCATGATTGACGCTGGACGGGGTAGAAAAATAGGTTTGCCGGTACTGTTTTTGTGACGCCATGCCCGAGGCGGCGCGGCGGAGCTTTTGAAAGCCGGGGATCCAAAAATATTCATCCACATACAGATTACCGGAACGCCCCTGCGCGGTATTGGTATTGGTGCCTAAAAAATGCAGTTCAGCCCCATTGGGCAAGCTGATCGGATCCCCGCGCAGCTCGACACCCACGGTGGCGGCAAAATCAACAATATAATGTTTAAATTGATGTGCTTGCGCCTTCGAGGCAGAAATAAACATCTGATTACGCCCGGTGCGCAGCGCATCGAGCAGGGCTTCGCGGGCAAAATAAAAGGTGGCACCGATTTGCCGTGATTTCAGCAGATTACGAATGCGAAAGCGATCATCTAACCCGGCCTGATACCAACGGCGCTGATAGGCAAACAGTGAGGCCTGAAATACGCTTTCTAGCTGGCTGATCTGCTCGTCTGAAAACCCGTTTTTTACCGGCGGTGGGCGCTTTCTTCGGTTGAGATGAGAACGGTTGGGATTAAGATCCGCTTCATTACCGCTCTGATGGTATTTGCCGATCCGCGCCTGCCGTTCGGCCTGTCGCCCCAAGGCATCCAACTCTTTAAAATCACGGCCACTCTTGGCTTCAAGCGCCACCAATTGACAATAGCGCGCCGCGGTGGTCAGCTGCATTTTCTCCAACGCACCATACTGATCCCACTTATCACGACGCTTCCAACTGTGTAATGTGGCAGACTTGATCCCCAACCGTTGGGCGATCCCCGCCACGCTGTGTCCCTGCCAATACCAATACATCGCTTGCCTGCGCGGATCGAGCGGATCGGGGAGGAGGGTAAGATTGTCCATGCAAAAATAGCCTGTATACCCTTCGCCCTTGAAGCCGCCGCGTTGTTGGCTGCGAGCGTTCGCCCGAATCACGTAGTAGTCTACGCTCATCGAGTCTCACGCCCTGGCCGCCTAGCGGCAACTTCAAAGACTGTGGGTATTAAGAGAGTGTTAATCCGCTAAGGCTACCGTGCAAACGCCCCGCCCTCTCTCGCCACACCCTGTGTGAGCACTAAGACAACCGCTACCGATTGTTTGCCAGCGGCCGGGTTGCCATGCTAGATCGCATTATTGTTAACCGGAGCCAACAAAAATGGCCACATCCCGCTTTTTCCGCGCCGCCGTCGAGGGCGCTACCAGTGACGGTCGCCGCATTTTACGGCAACACATTATCGACATGGCCGAAAGCTACAACCCGTCTTACCGCGGCGCCCGCGCCAATCTGGAACACATTAACAGCTTGTTACCGGATAGTCCTTTTCGCGCCTATGGCGACATCGTAGCAACAAAATATGAAGAAATTAGTGAGGGGCGGCTGAAAGGAAAAATGGCGCTATTGGTGCAGATCGACGCTACCGAGGAACTGGTTAAGCTGCGGGAAACCCGGCAAAAGGTGTACGCCAGCATTGAATACGTACCCGAGTTTGCTGACACCGGTAAAGCCTACCTCACCGGTATCGCTTTTACCGATAACCCGGCCTCCTTGGGCGCAGAAATGCTCACCTTTTGTGCTAACAGTCCCTCCCACCCGTTAGCCTCCCGCAAAAGCCAACCCGAGGCCGTTTTTACTGCTGCGGAAGAAATCAGCTTAACCTTTGAAGACGCCGCCAAACCGGCGCTGTTTAACACCGTCAAGGCGCTGTTTGGCAAAAAAAACCGCAGCGATGACGCCCGTTTCACCGATATCCATCAGACCATTACCCTGATAGCAGAGCAGCAGCAACAGCTCACTGAAAAATGGGCTGACGTGACCGCGCTAAAAAGCACAATCACGGCATTACAAACGCAGCAGGGGACAACTCAGCAAAGCTTAACGGCACTCAACCAGCAATTACTTAACGCGGATCGCAGTGCCCCCCTTCGCCCCCTCACCACCGGTGCCGATACCCCTCACTTGACGGATTGCTAACATGAAAAAAAACACCCGCTACCACTATAACCAGTATCTTCAGCAGGTCGCGACGCTCAATACGCTGGAAAACACCGCGGATATCGCGACAAAATTCACTGTAGAACCGTCGATTGCCCAACGCTTAGAGGCCAAACAACAAGAAAGCAGTGCTTTCCTGTCAAAAATCAACCTGTTTCCGGTCGATGAACAAACCGGCGAAAAAATAGGCTTAGGCATTGAACGTCCCATCGCCAGTACCACCCATACCGGCGAAAAAGAACGCACGCCCGCCGATCCCACTACCCTGGACAATCACCCTTACCGCTGCACACAAACCAACTTTGATACCGCGCTCAGCTACCAAAAGCTGGACATGTGGGCAAAATTTCCTGACTTTCAACGGTTAATCCGCGATGCCCTGGTGAAACGCCAAGCGCTGGATCGCATCATGATTGGCTTTAACGGCATCAAACGGGAAACCACCTCCAATCCAACGCAACATCCGTTGTTACAGGATGTCAATATCGGCTGGCTACAACATATCCGCGAACAGGCCGCCACCCAGGTGATGAGTAAAATCATCAATGCGGACGGGCACGTGATCTCAAATCACATCCGCATCGGTCAAGGCGGTGATTTTGCCAATCTGGATGCGCTGGTGATGAATGCTGTTGATGAACTGATCGAAATCGGGTTTCAGGATGACACCGAACTGGTGGTGATCTGCGGTCGCGCCTTGCTGGCCGATAAATATTTTACGATTGTCAACCAGATCCAAGCCAACAGCGAAAGCCTCGCGGCCGATATGATTATCAGTCAAAAACGCCTTGGGGGTTTACCCGCTGTCCGGGCGCCTTTCTTCCCGGCTAACGCCATGCTGATAACCCGTCTCGATAACCTGTCGATTTACTGGCAAGAAGGCACCCGCCGCCGCGCCCTGATTGACAACCCGAAACGGGATCGGGTGGAAAATTTTGAATCAGTGAATGAAGCCTATGTGGTGGAAGACTACGGCTGCACGGCACTGATTGAAAATATCGTGATAGGTGATATTACGCCGCCTGCCGAGGGGTAACAGGCCATGAGCAACCCGGCACGTCGTCATAAACAGTTTGTGGCTGCCCAGCAAGCGATACCATTGCGTGAGATCGCGGCAGGGCACCCTGCCAGCCCCTACGACTTATTATTATTTCAGTTGCAGCAAGATTTACTGCAGTTAAAAAGCATTGAATCGCTCAGCCGCAAAGCGGAAGTCAAACGCACCTTGCTGCCGACCTATTTACCGTGGGTCGCCGGGGTACTGGCCGGCGGCAGCGGCACCCAAGATGCGATCCTGATGCGGATGCTGATTTGGCAACTGGATATCGGCGATCTGGCCAGCGCTCTCGATATTGCTGACTACGCCATCCACTATGATTTAGTGCCTCCGGACAGCTTCCAACGTTCCACCGCCTGCTTAATCGCCGAAGAAGTGGCGGCGGTGGCAGGCCGAACCCTGCTCGAAAAACGCCCGCTGGATACGGCCTCCTTGTTACGGGCGCAACACCTTTTACGTGGGCAAGACATGCCCGATCAGGTTAACGCCCGACTGCATAAAATGCTCGGTTATGCCTTGCGTCAAGACGGGGACTATCAACAGGCCTGTCTTCATTTAAAACAGGCTCTCACCCTAGATCCCCGCAGTGGGGTGAAAACCGATATCAAACAGCTAGAAAAGTGTCTTCAGACAGAAAAATTACCGCAGACGGTACCCCCGAACGCCCACGGCGAGGGCGGCACAGGCCAGTGATAGGCTATTTTTCTATCAATGAGCCTGTCCACCGCCCCTTATCCCCTTCGCCTTTCAAGCTACGGCGGCGTTGGCAGCTCACTCTTATCCCAGTCATGTACTATCTGTACACTCCTGGGATTCGATTGATTGCCGCCTTGCCGTAACTCGAAACGCATTGGGCATATATATTGAGAGAACGGACGATGGTTAGCATTGCAATCAATCCCATCACGGATGAAGCGGCGCGCAACAAACCGCAGCACATCAAAAATAACGGCTTCTGGCCGGATCTCGATCTACAGCATTACCGGGATACCATGCGCCAAGACGGCACGCTGACCCCCGCACGTTTGCGGGAAGCCGCCCAATTTGCTCTCAATGAAACGCATCATCGGCTCGCCCAATGGCAAAAAAAACAACAACAGGCGGGCTATACCGCCCTGGTTGAGGTTCCCGGCGAGCAGGTGGACGATGAAAACGCCCGCCTTCACCTTTACCGCCGCGCCGTCTATTGCCTGATACAGGCCACGGTAACAGAACGATTTCGCAGTTTTGACGCCACCGCAACAGGCGATAAACGCGCCGATGCGCTCGAAACCCGCATTGAACACCTTCGCCGCGATGCCGCCTGGGCAATACGTGATCTGCAAGGGCTTCCCCGCGCCACCATTGCATTGATTTAACTTTGTAAACAACAGCACGAGAAGGGCTCACCGTGAATGAAAATTTTTGCCCAACAAAACGACACCGTAGACGCCCTGTGCTGGCGTTATACCCGGCGTACCGACGGCATCACCGAACAGGTCTTCGCCCTCAACCCGGGCCTTGCGGACATCGGCGTGATCTTACCGCACGGCACCGCAGTAGAGATGCCTTCGGCGCCCCCTGCTCCGCTCAAACAAGGACTACAACTGTGGGATTAACACACAATGGACAGACACACCGCCTGGCTTTCGTATTTATCCGCCTGGCTACTCACCTGTTTGGGTGCCTGGACGTTACAGGACTGGGCGACCCTGATTGGTCTGGCGTTAGGCATCGGCACCTACCTCAATAACCGCTACTACAAAAGGCGCGAAGATCAACGCCAACAGGAAATGCACGACCTCCAGCGCCAACACCTGACCGAACATGCCCATCAAGCTCACGGGGATCAGCATGCGCCACCTCAGTAAAAAAGTCTATGCGTTGATCGCTGCCGGTGCCAGTACTGCGATCCTGCTCGCACAATTCTTGCAAGAAAAAGAAGGCAACCGGCTGCAAGCCTATCAAGACAGTGCAAATATTTGGACAATCTGCCGCGGGGCGACACGGGTGGAGGGTCAGCCGGTCACGCCGGGGATGCAACTCAGTCGCGAAAAATGCGAGCAAATTAACCAATTTGAAGTGGACAAAGCGATTGCCTGGGTCGAACAGCATATCAAGGTGCCCTTAACCGACGTGCAGAAAGCCGGGATTGCTTCGTTTTGCCCCTATAACCTCGGCGCGAGTAAATGCACGGCGTCCACTTTCTATCGCAAACTCAATGCCGGTGACTATCAAGGCGCCTGTGCAGAAATTAAACGCTGGATTTTTGATGGCGGCAAAGATTGTCGCCTCCGTGCCCATAACTGCGCCGGTCAAGTGATAAGACGTGCGCAGGAAAGTGAGCTGACCTGTTGGGGGAGCGATGTTTAACCGAGGTTGTTTTATTCTGATGAGCCTCATTCTGCTGATGAGTCTGGCTGCGGGGTATTATCACTTTGAGTTAGCAAAAAAAGAAAATATCATCAAAAGAATAACGGATGAGCGTAACAACGCACTGATCATCATGGAAGGAATAAAAAAGCAGCACCAACAGCTCACCGCACTTGATAACCAACACACCCAGGAATTAACCCATGCCAAAACGCAGCTGGCAGCGCTTGAACGTGATGTTAATGATAAGCAGCGTAGGGTGCAGCTCAATGCCACCTGTCCCCTGTCCCCGGCCACTGCCCCCACCGGCCTGGATGATGGCACCCGCGCCCGACTTAACGACACCGCTATCAAACATTATTTCCATCTCCGAGAGCGTATCGACACCGCGACGCAGCAAATAGCCGGATTACAAGACTATATCCGCCAAGTCTGTCTTAAGGCAGAAGGATAACCCGCATGTTAAAACCCGATTCACTGCGCCAAGCCCTCACCGACGCCGTCCCTTATCTCAAACAAAATCCCGATAGCCTGCATATTTTTATTGACCGGGGGACTATCGTCTCCACGCTGGCCGCCTCTTTGTCCTTTGAATATCAATACACACTCAATCTGATCATCACCGATTACAGTGGCGACGCCGATACCCTCTTTGTGCCGATTTTACACTGGTTACGCCGCCATCAGCCGGACAGTATGGCCCATCATGATAAACGGGCTGAGGGCTTCACCTTTGAAGCCGATCATATCAATCACAGCCTGCGTGATATCAGCATCAATCTCAAACTGACCGAACGGGTGATCGTCAAAGAACAACAGGGGATGTTACAGGTCACCCACAAGGATGAACCGCCGGATCCGGATACCACTGACCTTCACTATGAACTTTTTATCAAAAAAGAAAAAGTGGCACCATGACCGCTGATCCACTGAGCCAAGCGCTCGCTCACCTGCTGAAACAATTATCGCCGGCACGCCGAAAAGCCTTCACTCGCCAGATAGCCAAACAATTACGGCAGCGGCAAAAGCAGCGTATCCAAGCACAACAGGCGCCCGATGGCACCCCGTTTGCACCGCGCAAGCAAAAACGCCGTGATAAACACGGACGCATTAAACGCAAGATGTTTACCCAATTACACACCGCCCGCTTTTTAAAGCATAACAATAGCGTCGATGAAGCCACAGTGCGTTTTGCGCGCCCTGTCACACCCGTAGCACGGGTGCATCATTATGGCCTGCGAGATAAAGTCGCGCGCAACGGCGTCACCGTACGTTATGAACGCCGTCCGCTACTGGGGTTGACTGATAAGGATATTGAAAGGATCACTGATATGGCGTTGGTGCATTTGGTGGGGTAGACTTTTTCACTAACAGATATCAAATCATACCGTGTGACTTAGCATAATCACGTAGTGCTTCATTCATTCGTGTTTGCCATCCGTCACCTTGAGCACGATATGCACTGATTATATCAGAATCAATCCGCAATTTGATCGGCTCTTTTGGATTCAGTAATTTTGGTCTGCCACGTGCCCGCATAACTTTTGCCGCACCTTCTTTGCCAAAAAGTTCGGTCAAAACATCAGCAGCAGGGCGAGCGCGGGCGAAATCTTTATCACTCCATTCAGGATTATCATTCATTATGTCTTCGCTGATTCTTTTGTTCATATCTTTTTATCTCCCGTGAGTTTGCTTTACGTAAGCTGATCACGTGTACCTTACTGTTACGGGGTGTAAATACTAACATATACAGCCGATCACCAATGAAACCCAGAGCTTGAAATCGACGTTCAGGATATTCTTTCCGTTTATCCTCAACTATCAATGCATTTGAAATTTCGAAGTCACGTGCCATATCAAACGATAAATCTCGTTCAATAATATTTTTTTCATTTTTGCTCAGGCTGTAAGAGATATCCATATAATTAAATGTACCCCCAATAAATAGCATAAAGCAAGTAATATTTGCGGATATCTTGCATAAAATTTATGGGTATTTGACTTTACATCTCAGTCTAAAAATATCTCCTCCTGTCCCACTCCCCACACAACGCTGTTCACATGCTCCCGCGCCCGATAGGCGGCACACTGAGGGCATGAAAACCTTCAATCACGCAGACTATCAACGCCGCCTGGCAAATTTGATCCGCATTGGCACGGTATCGGCAGTCGATACGACACAAGGCCGGTGCCGGGTAAAAACAGGCGAGTTAGAAACCGATTGGCTACACTGGCTGACCTCACGTGCGGGTCACATCAAAATGTGGTCAGCGCCCTCAATTGGCGAGCAAGTGCTGATCCTCAGTATCAGCGGTGAATTGACCACAGCGTTTGTATTACCGGCGATTTTTTCCGATGCCAATCCGGCACCGTCGGCCTCAGAAGCAGCGATCCTGCTCTGCTTCTCCGACGGGGCGCAATGTCATTATGAGCCTAAAACGGGTCACTTAGCGGTCACTGGCATCAAAACGGCAACGATAACCGCCGCCACCTCGATCACGCTGGACAGCCCGGTAGTCACCTGCACCCAACAGCTTATCACCGATTCCCTGCAGGTTAACCGGGGTGGCACCCTCCGCGGCGACCTCACCCACGGGGGCGGCAATTTGATCTCTAACGGTATCACTTTGCACCGCCATCAGCACCCTGGGGTGCAAGGGGGCAAGGATCAGACGGGAGCACCGACATGACTTATCTTGGCATGCACCGCCACAGTGGCAACGCGATCAGCGACAGGGCACATCTTCGTCAATCGATCAACGACATTTTAATCACCCCGCTCGGCTCCCGTGTGATGCGCCGGGATTACGGATCGCTGCTCTCTCGCCTGATCGACAACCCGCAAAGTCCCACACTCCAGCTTAAAATGAAGGCGGCGATTTACAGTGCCCTATTACGCTGGGAAAACCGCATCACATTAAACGCCATTACCCTTACCTCGGCTATCAACGGCAACATGCAAATCGACCTCAGCGGTCATCAACGCGATAGCGGCGTGCCTTTTACGCTCTCATTGCCGATAGGAGGACAATAATGCCCAGCCTGGATTTAAGCTTACTGCCGGCACCGCAGGTCGTGGAGCCACTCGATTTTGAAACGCTCTTCAAGCAGCGTAAAGCAACGTTTATTGCCCTATCGCCCCCGCCGCAGCAGGCGGCGCTCAGCCGAACGCTCAACTATGAATCCGAGCCTATCACCAAACTGCTGCAAGAAAGCACGTACCGTGAATTAGTGTTACGTCAACGGATTAACGATGCCGCGCAGGCGACAATGTTAGCCTATGCCAAAGGCGCCGATTTGGATCAGCTGGGTGCCAATTACCAGGTGAAACGCTTGACGCTGCACGCGGCGAAACCTGACGCGATCCCGCCGCGTGCCGCACTCACCGAAAGTGATAGCGATTTTCGCCTCCGTATTCAACAAGCTTTTGAAGGCTTCAGCGTAGCCGGCCCCCGCGGTGCTTACGAATTTCATGCCCGCAGTGCGGATGGTCGGGTAGCCGATGCCTCAGCAATCAGCCCCTCACCCGCTTGCGTCACCCTCACGGTCTTATCGCGAGAAAATAACGGTGCGGCGTCCGCAGACCTGTTAGCCCGGGTTAACGCCGCACTCAATGATGAAAATATCCGCCCGGTGGCCGATCGCCTGACCGTCCAATCGGCCACCATTATCGATTACCGCATTGACGCCACATTGACCCTCTACCCTACCCCCGAAGCTGAACCGATCCGCGCGGCGGCTGAAAATCGACTCAAGGCTTACGTCAACGCCCAACGGCGTTTAGGGCGTGATATCCGCTTGTCGGCGATTTATGGGGCGCTGCATGTTGAGGGGGTACAGCGGGTAGTTCTGGCGGCACCCTTGCGTGATGTGATCTTGGATAAAACGCAAGCCGCCTATTGCCGCAGTTATCGCTTAACCCTAGGCGGTTGTGATGAATAACAGCTTACTGCCGCCGGGCTCCTCGGCAGTAGAAATCGCGGCGGCGCAAGCTTGTGCGGGCTTGAGTGATATGGCGGTTCCCCTGCGCTCCTTGTGGGATGCCGACCGCTGCCCTGTCGCCTTACTGCCTTACTTGGCCTGGGCGTGGTCAGTGGATCGCTGGGATGAAAGCTGGTCAGAGGAGACCAAACGGACGGTGGTCAAGGCAGCCTTTTATGTGCATAAACACAAAGGCACCATTGCGGCGCTGCGTCGCGTGGTGGAGCCGCTGGGTTACCTGATCCGTGTTATCGAGTGGTGGCAAAATAATGACCCGCCTGGGACATTTCGGCTGGATATCGGCGTACTTGACACCGGCATCACCGAAGCCATGTATATCGAACTGGAACGCCTGATTGATCAGGCCAAACCGTGTAGTCGTCACGTGATTGGCCTCTCCATCCAGCTGGCTACCTCGGGCTCCGCCTATGTGGGTGCCGCCTGCTATGAGGGGGATGAACTCACGGTGTATCCCTACCTCCCCGCCTTACCGTGACCGGTACCACGTACCGCGGCGGCGCTGTCCATTTAATTGACTATCTGAGTATCACTTCATGAACGAAAAATTTTATGCTGTCATCACCCATCAGGGCGCCGCCAAACTGGCCAATGCGACGGCATTGGGGATACCGTTAAAAATAACACACATGGCGGTCGGCGACGGTGGGGGGAGCTTACCCACACCCGATCCGCGTCAAACCCAACTTATCAATGAGCACCGCCGCGCGGCGCTCAATTCGCTGAGCATCGACCCCATTAACCCCCATCAACTGATTGCCGAACAAGTGATCCCCGCCGCCGACGGGGGATGGTGGATCCGAGAAATCGGCTTATTTGACCACGACGGGACGCTTATTGCCTTGGCCAATTGCCCCGAAACCTACAAACCGCAAATTCAGCAAGGCAGTGGTCGTACACAAACCTTGCGTATGGTACTGATTGTCAGTAGCACGGCGGCCATCACACTCAAAATCGATCCTTCAGTGGTGGTGGCGACCCGTCGCCATGTGGATGATAAGCTGATTGAAGTCAAAGCCTATGTGGATAATTTACTGTCAGTACATGAAAAATCACGCAACCATCCCGATGCCAGTAAAAAAGAAAAAGGGTTTGTTATTCTCAGCAGTGCTACCGACAGCGACAGTGAAACGCACGCTGCGACCCCCAAAGCAGTCAAGACCGCTTATCAATTAGCCCGTGATGCCAATAACAACGCCAATACTAAACTGACCAAAGCGCTCAATGGCGCAGACATTCCTAATAAACTCCACTTTCTCACCCATTTGGGGATCAGCAATAATCTGGTTCCCGTGGGGATGCCGATGCCTTGGCCACTCGAGTGGATACCGCCCGGCTACGCCTTGATGGTCGGGCAAACTTTCAATACCGCGCACTACCCGTTGTTAGCGAAAGCCTATCCTAACGGGGTTATCCCGGATATGCGTGGCTGGACGATAAAAGGCAAACCGGCCAGTCGTAAGAGTTTGTCGCAAGAACAAGATGGCAATAAACACCATAGCCACCACGCTAGCGTTGCTAGCACTGATCTGGGGACAAAAACAGTCAGTCAGTTCGATTACGGCACGAAAACCAGCGCATCATTTGATTACGGAACAAAAACAACCAGCCACTTTGATTATGGCACCAAAGGAACCAACATCGCCGGTGCCCATACCCACGGTGTTCCGCAGGGACACAATATGGACAGGGGAAACTATATCTATGCCTCAGGGGATGACTATACCAGTGAGGTGTTTTCTTGGCCTCAATCGGCTTCAGCCGGGGCGCACAGTCATACCGTTGGCATTGGCGCACACCATCATACGGTGGGTATTGGCGCACATCACCATACTGTCGGCATTGGCGCGCATAACCACAGGGTTGCTCTCGGTGCTCATTCCCATGTCATTCACATTAAGGGTGACGGTAACGCGGAAACCACCGTAAAAAATATCGCCTTTAACTACATTCTGAGGTTAGCATGAATCCCTTTTCTTTTTCAGAGCATGATCGCCTCCTTAGCCTGTATCATTACGCGGCAGAAACCGGAGAATATTGCGGCCAAAAAGAAGTTTTTATCCCGGCGCATACCGGATTACCCCAGTACTGCACCGAAAATGCCCCACCGCCTTTGATGGAGGGGGTTGTTGCGGTATTTGACGGTGAGCAATGGAAAAAAGTGGACGATCATCGCGGGAAAAGGGTTTATCACATCAAAACCGGCCACGCCTTTTTGATGACAGCGATAGGGGCATTAGACGCAGAAATCACCTTGCAAAAGCCCTCGAGCCCCTTTGACCACTGGAACGGCACCGGCTGGGTTCTTGATAAGGATAAACTGGCCGCCGCCGCGCGCCGTTATCGCAATGCCTTTATCATCGCCACTGATGGACTGACGCTGATTGACTACTCTATTGAAGATCGCCCCCTCACGCCTGAACAACGGGGCGAGTTAATGGCAGTACGCGCGGCCTATAAAGCCTGGCCAACGCAAGCAAACTGGCCGTTGATTGCGCTTCCAGACCTGCCGCACTGGCTATTGATTGAAGCCGTCAATAACGGCTATGTGGTGCCGACCTGGCCGCCTGTTCACGCTACGGTAGCGTGATCACTTTTTTCTGATGCAGCAAAGTCAGTAAAAGCCGGATATACCCAATGAATTTCGAGTTACGGCAAGGCAGCCAGGGGGTGAGACCGATGAGCGTAGACATACTACGTGATTCGGTGAGCACCCGCAGACAACAAAGCCGTAACTTGAAAGGCGAAGGGTATAGATGACAGTGTCCCACGCTCCACACACCCGGAACCCCCTGCGCTCAGCGACAAAACCCGGCACACTAGCGGAAATCGTAACTGGAGATCCGCTCAATGCCGCCACTTTATCACCATGGTGTCAGTGTACAAGAAATCAACGAAGGCACCCGCCCCATTACCCCTGTTAGCACCGCCATTGTAGGCATGGTCTGCACCGCTGACGATGCCGATGTCACTGCCTTTCCACTCAATACCCCGGTTCTGCTCACCGATGTGCTCACGGCCAGTGGCAAAGCGGGTGAAACCGGCACCTTAGCCCGTGCGCTCGAGGCCATTGGCGATCAAATTCAGCCGGTTACCGTGGTCGTCCGGGTGGCACAAGGGGAAAGTGAGGCCGAAACCACCACCAATATCATTGGCGGCACCACCCCTGAGGGGCGCAAAACCGGCCTGCCCGCCCTGCTCGCTGCCCAAGGTCAATGTGGCGTCAAACCGCGTATTCTCGGTGTGCCGGGGCATGATACCCCCGCCGTAGCAACGAAATTGTTGTCCATTGCGCAGAGCCTGCGCGCATTCGCTTACCTCAGTGCCTATGGCTGCAAAACGAGCGATGAGGCACTGAACTACCGCAAAAATTTTAATCAACGTGAAGCCATGTTGATTTGGCCGGATTTTCTCAGCTGGGATACGGTGACCAAGACAGAAAACACCGCCTGGGCAACCGCACGGGCGCTCGGTCTGCGCGCGAAAATTGACCAACACACCGGCTGGCATAAAACCCTCTCCAACGTCGGTGTTAACGGGGTGACCGGCATTTCAGCCGATGTCTATTGGGATCTGCAAAACCCCGCCACCGAGGCCAATATATTGAATCAACATGCCGTTACCACGCTGATCCGCCAAGACGGCTACCGCTTTTGGGGCTCGCGTACCTGCTCCGATGATCCGCTGTTTCAGTTTGAAAACTACACCCGCACCGCGCACGTGCTGGCCGATACCTTAGCGAACGCTCATCTGTGGGCGATGGGCAAACCGATCCACCCCTCCTTAATCAAGGATGTGGTCGAAGGCATCAGCGCCACCTTTCGGGCGCTAAAATCGGCGGGGTATCTTATCGACGGCCACTGCTGGTTTGATGACAGCGTCAATGACAAAGATGCCCTCAAAGCCGGCAGATTGGTGATTGATTACGATTACACGCCGGTGCCGCCGTTAGAAAATCTAACATTGCGGCAACGTATTACTGATCGTTATCTTATCAACTTGGCACAACAGGGCGCGTAAGGAGAAAAGAGCATGGCATTACCACGCAAACTTAAATATTTTAACCTGTTTAACGACGGCGATAATTACCAAGGTGTCGTCGAATCCATTACCTTACCCAAACTGGTACGCCAACTGGAAGCCTATCGCGGGGGCGGCATGAACGGCAGCGCCAAAATTGATCTCGGTCTGGAAGAAGGCGCGATAGACATGGAATGGACGCTGGGCGGCGTCGAAGCCCAAGTGTATCGACAATGGGGCTGTGCCAAAATTGACGGCGTGCAACTGCGCTTCGCCGGCTCTCTGCAACGCGATGATACCGGGGACATCACTCAGATTGAAGTGGTGACACGCGGGCGTCATCAGGAAATTGACAGTGGCGATTACAAACAGGGCGACAACTCCCAAACCAAAATTGCATCCAAAAATACCTATTACAAATTAACCCTTAATCACAAGGTGATCATCGAAATTGACACCCTCAATATGATTGAAATCGTGGAGGGCGTCGACGTGCTCAAAGAACATCGACGTGCCATTGGATTATGATCGCTTATTTTATCGGATCTTCCCAGGCCAATGCCTTCTTACAATAGCATGACAGTGTCATTTGCGAGCCTGATCGCATTCTTATCTATTAATGGAATAAAACATGAGCAAATCGATAGCGAAATCACCGAACGCGGTTATTATCGACGGTGAAGAAAAAAACAAAACCGCGCGCAGCGTCACCTTGGATAGCCCGCTCGTTCACGGGGATACCCGAATTACTGACATCAGCGTACGCAAACCGCTGGCCGGTGCCTTACGCGGGGTAAAATTGCAAGCGTTATTAGAAACCGATGTGGATGCCCTGATGATCGTGCTTCCGCGGGTGACCACGCCGTCGTTGACTCAAAGTGACATCATGGCCTTGGATCCGGGCGATTTGTATCGCCTCAGTGTCGAGCTGATTTATTTTTTGTTACCGAAGTCGGTGCTGTCCAGTTTCCAACCGGATTAACGGTAGGATCCTTGATGGCCGACATTGCGATGTTGTTTCACTGGCCGCCCTCCGTGATGCTCGACATGACTTTAACGGAATTACTGGATTGGCGTGAAAAAGCGCTGCGGCGCCGGGAGAGACGGGATGAGTGATAAACAGCTCCGACTTCAGGTGGTGATGAGTGCGGTAGACAAAGTCACCCGCCCGCTCAAACGGATGCAGGCGAGCCATCATCACCTGGCAACGGCGGTAAAAACGTCCCGTGATGCCTTAAAACGGCTGAATGCGGCCGGGGGCAAGCTCACCGCCTTTCAATCACTGCAAGGCACGCTGAAAAAAGTGTCCACTGAATTAGGCAGTGCGCATCTACAAGCCCAGCGGATGGCACAAGCGATGTCAGGGGTCACCGCACCGACGAAAAAACAAACCAACGCGCTAGCAGCTCAATGGAAAGCGGTCAGTCAGCTAGAACAACAACAACGCCGTGAAACCGCCCAATTACAACACTACCGCGCCCAGCTGTACCGGATGGGGATATCGGCCAAAGACAGTGTGTCAACGCTACTTTAGATTGACCACTTTTTGCTACTTTAAAATGTCCAGTTTTTGCTAATTTTCCTGTTGGGTTTCTATTCCAGGCGCCTGGATAATATCAGTCGTTTTTATAGGCAACATGCCTGCTTTGCGTTTATTTTTGAGTCGATAGCTTTCTCCTTTAATATTCAATGTGGTTGAATGATGTAAAAGCCTGTCTAAAATCGCAGTTGCTAAAATGTGATCACCGAATACGTCCCCCCAATCAGTAAAACTTTTATTTGATGTGAGAATGATGCTCGCCTTTTCATAACGACGGCTCAATAACCTGAAAAATAGGCTAGCTTCTTCGCGATTCATCGGTAAATACCCGATTTCATCCAGTATTAATACCCTGGCATAGCACAGTTGCTGAAGTTGGCGTTCCAGACGGTTTTCTTGCTTTGCCTTCATTAAGGTACAGCAGAGTCTATCCAGAGGCATAAACAATACCCGATGCCCAGCTGTAGCTGCCTTGACAGCCAGCGCTATCGCCAAATGCGTTTTCCCTACCCCAGGTGGGCCTAACAAAATGACGTTTTCATGATGTTCGACAAACCTCAGCCCCGCCAGCTCGCGGATAATTTTCCTGTCTATACTTGGTTGGAAAGTAAAGTCAAATTGCTCCAAGGTTTTTATCCACGGCAAACGTGCTTGTTTTAACCGCGATTCCAAGCCTTTTTGGTGACGCCCGTTCCATTCCTGGGCTAATGCCTGCTGGAGAAATTCACGGTAGTTCAGTGCTTTCTTGGTGGCTTCTTCACATAAACTCTCCAACGCATCGCCCAGGTAATCCATTTTTAACCGTATCAACAAGTTTTCCATTTCCATCAGAGTAGCTCCTCATACACACTGAGCGAACGAGACGCTACTCGATTGACCTGTTGCCAAAGGGCTTGATGATGTTCTGGCACCTTTTGCCAGCCCTGCGTTACCTCCTGCAAGAGATGCGTCGCGAGCAGTTGCTCATCGCCGTAAATACGTAGCGTATTATCTAAACCGATACGAATATTAACCGCACGACCACACCAGAATGAAGGCACGCTATAGCGATTACCTCTGACATCGATATAGCTGTCCCATGCCACTTGTCGTAGGTCGAAGTAGCTGGTATCGAAATCAGTCGCAGGGAGTGGCATCAAGGCTATTTTTTCCTCAGCAAAACGATTTTCCGGTGTCTGCTTGAATTGACGAAGATGACGCTGGTCTGCCACTTTCGCCAGCCACATCGCTAGCAGTTGATTAACATGAGCGAAACTCTCAAACTGACGGTAGCGAGTGAAAAAATTGTGTTTAACATAGCCCACCATCCGTTCGGTTTTGCCTTTCGTTTGCGGTCGATAAGGCTTACAGGCGCGAGGGCTAAACCCATAGTGATTAGCCAGTTGCAGGAAGCCCGCATTGAACTCGATGTGGCCATTTTGTCCATGTTTGATAACAGCGGCTTTTTGGTTATCTACCAAGACATTTTTTACGCTGCCACCGAAGTAATTGAAGCTGCGAACCAGCGATTCATACGTGTGCTCAGCATCTTGCTTAGGGGCAGCAAAGACATGAAAGCGACGCGAAAAACCGAGCGTATTAACGGCAAAATTAACCGTACAGGCAGAGCCTGCCACCTCAACGATGATTTCTCCCCAATCGTGTTGAAGTTGATAACCGGGGAGGGTTTCAAAGCGTACCGTGTTTTTCGAGGCCCTGAGCGGACGTTTGGGATGTATATAACGTCGGAGCATCGCACTCCCACCCCGGTAGCCTTTTTCACGGATTTCCTCAAAAATAACCGCCGCATTCCAAACCTGTTCACTCAACCTTGAATCGATGTAGTCTTTAAAGGGCTCGAGTTTAGCAACCTGTTTTTTACCGCGTTTTGCTGTTGGCGGCGCAGGATAGCTAATGTGCCGTCTCACCGTTTTTTCTGAACACCCTATCTGATGGGCAATATCAACAATAAATGCCCCCTGTTGATGGCGTTGTTTTATCATGTAGTGGTCCTCTCTTCTTAGCATGCTTATTTCCCTCATGGCTTTGTCACCACAAAGGAAACTGCATTCTGGCTTGAGTGGACAAATTAAATTAGCAATTTACGGTCTTTTATCATTAGCGCTGACAAATGTTTGATATTGAGTAACGCCAGATTGAGTAGCGGCGGGGCACCGCACATAAACCCGGTGCGTTTGCTGTACAACGTGACCAGCGGGATAACCGGGCAGGAGGTAACCCAGCTATCATGCAGCCTCCAGCGTTCCACGCCGTCGGCCTGTGTCATTTTACGGTAGAGTTCAACCCGCCCGGGGGTCAATTTGCGAATTTGTTCGATTTTCTGCGGGTGATAGGGGGCAGTCTCGACCACAATCTGTTCTTTGATGCGCAGTTCCGTCAATTGACACTGACCCTCGGAATGGCGCGATTGCCAGCCAATCACCTGACGCGGATTAATCAACACCGCATAGGGGCGAGCCCCGCGGGCTTTCTCCTCAGCACGGGTTTTCAGCGCCCCCACGCGGGGATAATCAACCAACGCATGCGCCACGCCGTATTGCAGCGCCAGGCTAAAATACGCCTGTGCCCACACATCCAGCCGGTTGCCCTGCAAATCCATATTGTGGCAGTAATCGACTATCACCGCGGGCGTGGCCTCACTTAATTGCGTCGGCTCAGAAAATACCCGCCCCAGGTTATTTTTCAGCGTTTCCTCGTAAGCCGGCAGGAGTGTGGCTACCGCGAGACGTTGTTGGTAGCGCTGTTTATCTTCATGAGGCCAACGCGGTAAATAGCGCTCGCCCTGCTGCCGCAGAAATAAGGTGCCACCCATCAAGGCATCGTTAATGTCCCAGGCGGCCAGCAAGCTGTTGTAATCGAGATGGGGTCTAGCAATATCTGGCATGATGGTGTTCCACATGTTCACGATAACCCTTTATTCGTTCATCGTACTCTTGATAAAATGTCTCTTTTGAAAGACAATCACCCGATGATCCGATTAAAAAGAACCGATAAATTTATTACTTGGTACAAAGGTCTAAAAGACAGCCAAGGTAAGGCACACATCGTTACTCGCTTAAAACGTGTTACGCAGGGCAATATTGGCGACGTACGCCCGGTAGGAGAAGGTGTCAGCGAAATGAGAATTCATTTTGGTCCTGGATATCGGATCTACTTTGCACGTGAAGATGACATCGTCCACGTATTGTTATTGGGGGGCGATAAAAAAAATCAGCAACGCGACATTACCCAGGCTAAAGCCCTGTGGGCAGCGCTTAAACGGAGTACGCTAAAATGAATAAAACGCCCCGTATTGAATTAAATGATTTCGATCCCGCTGAACTGCTCGATGATGATGAGACCATCGCTCACTATTTAGCTTTGTCTGCCGAAGACGCCGATCCAGACGTTTTTCTGAGTGCGCTGGCTGACGTGGCTCGGGCACGCGGAATGGGTCACATTGCCAAGAAAACCGGCTTAAGTCGTCAAAATTTGTACAAAGCATTTAAACCTGGCGCCAATCCACATTTTCTGACAGTGCGTAAAGTCATGGATGCATTAGGTGTCCCCTTCACTGCCCAGGCAAAAAATCATTGAGGTTAAACCTGCATCCCTGATTTACAGTCTTAAGGGTGTCACCTGCCCGCGGCGTAGACGGCAATTCTGTTTGGCGACAGCAAAATAGCGAAAGGCATCGGCGGCATGGGAGCTGGCATCGTGCAAGGGCTTGTCTTTCCAGCAGCCATGCTGGTTATCCCAGGCCTTGCGGTAACGCTCCAGGTGACTCAGCCCCTGTTCACAAGTCACGCTATCAAAGGCACAGCGCGGCAGGATTTCCCGTACCGATTCAATGCCTTCATCGATACTCAGTCGCGGCACCACTTTAAAATTGAGGCGGTAAATGTCACCGTCGAGCACATAGCCTTCATAAGCCCGTTGCCGACGGGTTTTGCCGTCTCCGGAAAATTCGCGGTGCTCAATATCGTGCGGTGCCCAGTGTTCGCCATACGGATACGCCCGTGCTTTCAGCACCTGCAGGTAATGCCGCAAGCCTTCACCGCTGTTTTGGTAATAGTCGATCAGGTGAAATTCACTGCCGACCTCCCGCACAAACCAAATCACCGTGGCATCACCCACGCCTAAATCCCAAAAGGTGTGCACCGGCAGGTGCGGGTTAGCCGGTAAGGTACCAATGCGCTGATGTTCATAGAGATAACGAAACTGATGAGTATAATAGGCGCCTTCAATCGATTGCTGAAAAGCTTCCGCGGGGATTGACGGGTATTCGCGCATCATGTCCTCACCCAGGGTCGATGCTTTGGCGTGATACCAGGCTTGTTGTTCCTCTGTCAGGGTAATCCTGTTCTTGGCCTGAAAATCGCTAAAATAAGCCTGTAAACGCCGCGGCAGCGGACGACGCAACGGCAAGGCATACTGCGGGTTTTTCCACCAAGGGAAAAAGAAGAATTTCCAATCCAACTGCCCTAAGGGGCGGTTGCTAAGTAAGGTTTTTTCTGCCGTTTGACAGTAATCGAAAAAATACCCTGTCCGCCCCTCGGCAGTCGATTCAATGGTGACAACCCCTTTGGTCGCCACCGCTTCAAAGGCGCCGGTGACAATTTCACGGGCTTTTTCGGGAAACGCGGCGCAAATCTTACCGAATTCAGAAATATGCAAATAACGCAAGGTGCCGCCGCGAAAAGAGGTGCTGATGTACAGTGAGCCGCCGTTGCTAAACACCAATTCCCCTGCCGAATCATTGCGCGCTGGATTGGCCTGCTTTAACAGTGTCGGCAGATTATCGTAGGCGTATTTTACCTTCTCGCGAAACAACCGTTTAGCATCGTTTAAGGTATGCGCAATTAAGGCACATTTGGCTGATTCAAACAGCGCGGCATCCAGCTGAATCAAACAGACCAAGGTGGTAAAGCCCAGCTGGCGGGCTTTCAAAATGATATTGCGGGTATGCATGCCAGTGAAATAGTCACGCTGCGGGGCGGTCATGGTAAAGCGGATTTTGCCGCCTTGTTTATCGGTAATGGAGTACAGGTGGTTAAGACGCCACAGCCGATCCGCTAATTTTGTTTTCAGACCGGGGTCGATTGCCATGTGCATCCCCTTCCGCAAGCTCTTTCATCCATTGCGCCAGCGCGTTATCCGTGCCAGGGGTGGCCTCGTGGTTTAAATTATATGCCTCGCGCTCGCCCTTAATCAGTTTCAGCTGCGCCTCCACCCCGGCGCTAAAGGTGCGAGCCAGCGCGGTATGATTGTCTTCGGTGATAACCGTGTCCATAAGGAAGCCTTTGAGGTTAGCCGCAATTTGCCGCCAGCCGGCTAAATCAATCCGATGAGACAAAACGACAGAAGCCGCTTCATCCGCCGCGGCGTGGATAATGTCGGTCTCCGTTCGCACGGTGGGAGCGTGCAAACCCCCTTTGCGAACCAGCTGAATGTGGGTGGCTGTCTTCACTTTATCCGTCAGGTCACGCAACCAATGGCGTTGGATCGCTTTTTTGCGGATAGCGGTGTCACTGACGTGATAGCGTTTGCCGATAGCGCGAATGGACAACGACCCCGCGCGATACGCCGCTTCGATGGCCTCCCAGTCCGGTGTTGCCATGGTGGCTCCTGTGTTGATGTGATCGACATGTTCTGTCGTTATGTCGATAAAAGTGAAAAAAATGAACATGAAGAAAGGGAGTGACACAGTGCTAACGGGGGGATTTTGCCTTCTGAAAATGACCAATAAAATCATAAGGGTAAATAGTGTAAAAATTCCCCCTTTTATTCATTGGTAAAATAGCACCATTTTTATCAATAAAATCAGTGAGTACAAAATTGTGCCCCTTAAATGCTAATGCGCAGGTTTAAAAGAGGCGCTAGAAACCATTTAACATAACCCACTGATTTTATTTCAAAGTGTATTTTCGCACTTTGGTAGCAGCTCAATCTATTATCAATGCAATCCGTCTCTTCAACATAAAAGCGAGCAGTTGTCTTCATAATGAAGATGACTTATCTCCATCTAAGCTATGGATTTCACCTCCGAAAATGACGAAGGCTCCCAAGGGTCGGATTTGAAATCCGCTATTTTTCTGCTGATTTGCATTTCATGATGCTAAACCAGGTATCAATAACTGCGCTTCTTCTATCATTCTTTGTCTCGTCGTCTGCAACACGGCCTTTCTCCCACCGATCCCCCACTGACGCATTTTTCGTGCACAATCACTGATAGTTTTCTCCTCACCATGAATCACATGATCAAGACGGTTAATGCGATTCATCACATTCATGCCGCGCATGACGACCTCACGGAAAGTTTGATAAACCTTGAACTCAAAAGCCGGTGATAACCATGCTGCATAGCGAAGAGTAATCAGCTCATGTGCCCATATTCCACTGTTTTTACCGCCATTTTTAATGATAAGTATATGATTTTTATCCAGAGTGCAATTTAGCATTCTCACGGCTTCATCAATATATTTTTCAATTCCGTCGCTTTTTCTAAACTGACTCGGAACTTGCCATTTTTTAGCAAGCCCAGCCTGAAGTGCCGCTCGATGTAGGTCATTGAGATTGTACATTCCATTTTCATTACTGCGAACATAAGCATTTTCAATGACAACGGTTGGATATTTCATTACGTTGTTCCTGTTCAGCAATGAACCCTTATCACACAGAAATACCAGCCCAAGAGGATACGCCTACCACTACTGGCTTCCTCAAGGATTCATTCCTGAAAAGGTTCTTGGTATTAATGCGCGTGTGAAGCACAAGCATAAAAAAACCCACCGAAGTGAGTAATTGATTACGTATTAATTAATAGAGGTGATGCCATTTTGTTGCATCGTTCTAAAGGGTCGCATTTCAAATGCGCATGCTGTATCTACTTATCTTATCTTTTCGAGGGTTTATTGCGCCAAACAGACTTGGGTAATGTAGTCCTGTAATCCCTTGATTTGCTGGGTGACTATTTCAATTCCGTTTCGGAGACGGAAATAAGCGTGGACAGCGGTATCGTCAAGTCGGGCACCGGCAACATCATCCAGGCGGGCGGAGGCGGCGGTGTGGGGCAATTTTTCACATCGGGCAGCGAACTGCAACCGACGCTGGCCAGTATGAACAGCACGTTCAAGCGCCGCAATTTGTCTGTTGGCATCATTGAGTTCCTGCATGTGTTGGCTATCGAGTACAGCGAGCTGCTGATGCTGCTTTTTCATGCTTTCCATCGTCATCCACGCATTATCGCGTTCATGGAGTAGTGCTTTAATGGCATTGTCTTTTTTTGCTGATTCAGCGTGATAATAAATAGCCGTGAGACTCACGAGCAGAATGAGACTCAACAGGATAAAAAATAATCGATTAAACATCCCTCCCCCAACAGGTCAGCTCACTTTCCTGCGCGCGTCTTATCACTTGACCCGCACAATTATTGGCACGAAGGCGACAATCTTTACCGCCATCGAAAATCCAGCGCTTGATTTCTGCACAGGCGCCTTGATAGTCACCGGCATTGAGTTTGCGATAGAAAGTGGACGCCGTGCATTTACTCGCGCCAAGGTTATAAGGACAAAACGAAGCAATACCGGCTTTCTGCGCCTCGGTTAACGGCAGCTTGATATGACGCTCTACCCAAGCAATCGCCTTATCCACTTCAAATTGGTTAACTTGCTCACACTGCTCGCGACTGAGTATCATGCCGGGCTTCACCGGCTGGCCATCGACCCGTGTCGCCCCGCGGCAAATCGTCCAAACATGTGCGCCATCGCGATACGCCGTTAGCCGATTGCCTTCTTTTTCCTGCAAAAATTGCGTCAGGATGGCGGTTGTTGTTGCTCCTGCCAAAATCAGTCCCAGCAGGGGTTTGCTTAGCGTGCTCATTTTCCTGCCCTGCTCTTACGTCGGTCTTCTTTAATCTTGAAATACAAATTCGTCAGATAGGTGAGTACCGCCAACGAGACGCCCGCCAGCACACCAATGGCATTCCATTGTTCTGAGCTATCGCTGCTCAGCAAACCATTAAAAATACTCCCGGCGCACGCCGCATAGGTCGCGCCTGTGGTCAGTTTGTCCATGGTTAGTCTCGTCTCTTAAGTGGGAAAGGGAAGATGAAAAATAGCGCCGTCCCCCGTTTACCCTCTCGTGGATAAAAGAATTGAACACTGATGGGCAGGGGGAGGCGCTAAAAGGTGAAAAGGCCGCGCGATGCGTAGCCATTAAAATAAAAGGCTGTCAATAACGTTAAACAATAAACAGGTAATAAAAATTGAAAGGGAAAATTGCTTTTCTGGTGACTATGCTAAATAAGAGATCAAAAACCAGTACCGATTAAATGAGGCTAACCGGAAAACAGGAGGTGGGCAGATGAAAAAAATAAGAACCTGCTTGAATAGTTTATTCGTTATATTATTAGCATTACTCACACCGGCTTGGGCTTCTTCTATTTGTAACGCCACTACGTGGGAGATGACTTTTGTGGGTCTCATCCCCGTGTGTAAGCAACAAAAAATTATTGAACAGCAAGCAACCTCCTTCCATGGAGAAAACCCATCTTCTTCTATGCAAAAACACGAAGAGGAATTCAAAGCAAAAATGCGGAAGGTGTGGCCATGGTGGTAATCACTATTCAGACAATAAAAATTTTCTTCAGAATATTACCGGTTATATTATTACCGGTGCCTGTTTTAGCCTCTCCTGATTGGGGGCTTTCTTCTGATTGGCTCCCTAATGGTTGTACAGCTCGTATGGTACCTCAACCCAGGATATCCCAAATACTCGTAGTCAGATGCCCTGAAAAAGAGACAACAGCACAGAAAACAACAATTCTTACAGAAAATCAAAATGGGTCTCCTACTTCTTCTGCCCGAAGGAAAGAGGAATTGCAGCGATTGAGGAAGATGACGCTTTTTCTGTAGTGTCAGCGCTAATGATAAAAGACCGTAAATTGCTAATTTAATTTGTCCACTCAAGCCAGAATGCAGTTTCCTTTGTGGTGACAAAGCCATGAGGGAAATAAGCATGCTAAGAAGAGAGGACCACTACATGATAAAACAACGCCATCAACAGGGGGCATTTATTGTTGATATTGCCCATCAGATAGGGTGTTCAGAAAAAACGGTGAGACGGCACATTAGCTATCCTGCGCCGCCAACAGCAAAACGCGGTAAAAAACAGGTTGCTAAACTCGAGCCCTTTAAAGACTACATCGATTCAAGGTTGAGTGAACAGGTTTGGAATGCGGCGGTTATTTTTGAGGAAATCCGTGAAAAAGGCTACCGGGGTGGGAGTGCGATGCTCCGACGTTATATACATCCCAAACGTCCGCTCAGGGCCTCGAAAAACACGGTACGCTTTGAAACCCTCCCCGGTTATCAACTTCAACACGATTGGGGAGAAATCATCGTTGAGGTGGCAGGCTCTGCCTGTACGGTTAATTTTGCCGTTAATACGCTCGGTTTTTCGCGTCGCTTTCATGTCTTTGCTGCCCCTAAGCAAGATGCTGAGCACACGTATGAATCGCTGGTTCGCAGCTTCAATTACTTCGGTGGCAGCGTAAAAAATGTCTTGGTAGATAACCAAAAAGCCGCTGTTATCAAACATGGACAAAATGGCCACATCGAGTTCAATGCGGGCTTCCTGCAACTGGCTAATCACTATGGGTTTAGCCCTCGCGCCTGTAAGCCTTATCGACCGCAAACGAAAGGCAAAACCGAACGGATGGTGGGCTATGTTAAACACAATTTTTTCACTCGCTACCGTCAGTTTGAGAGTTTCGCTCATGTTAATCAACTGCTAGCGATGTGGCTGGCGAAAGTGGCAGACCAGCGTCATCTTCGTCAATTCAAGCAGACACCGGAAAATCGTTTTGCTGAGGAAAAAATAGCCTTGATGCCACTCCCTGCGACTGATTTCGATACCAGCTACTTCGACCTACGACAAGTGGCATGGGACAGCTATATCGATGTCAGAGGTAATCGCTATAGCGTGCCTTCATTCTGGTGTGGTCGTGCGGTTAATATTCGTATCGGTTTAGATAATACGCTACGTATTTACGGCGATGAGCAACTGCTCGCGACGCATCTCTTGCAGGAGGTAACGCAGGGCTGGCAAAAGGTGCCAGAACATCATCAAGCCCTTTGGCAACAGGTCAATCGAGTAGCGTCTCGTTCGCTCAGTGTGTATGAGGAGCTACTCTGATGGAAATGGAAAACTTGTTGATACGGTTAAAAATGGATTACCTGGGCGATGCGTTGGAGAGTTTATGTGAAGAAGCCACCAAGAAAGCACTGAACTACCGTGAATTTCTCCAGCAGGCATTAGCCCAGGAATGGAACGGGCGTCACCAAAAAGGCTTGGAATCGCGGTTAAAACAAGCACGTTTGCCGTGGATAAAAACCTTGGAGCAATTTGACTTTACTTTCCAACCAAGTATAGACAGGAAAATTATCCGCGAGCTGGCGGGGCTGAGGTTTGTCGAACATCATGAAAACGTCATTTTGTTAGGCCCACCTGGGGTAGGGAAAACGCATTTGGCGATAGCGCTGGCTGTCAAGGCAGCTACAGCTGGGCATCGGGTATTGTTTATGCCTCTGGATAGACTCTGCTGTACCTTAATGAAGGCAAAGCAAGAAAACCGTCTGGAACGCCAACTTCAGCAACTGTGCTATGCCAGGGTATTAATACTGGATGAAATCGGGTATTTACCGATGAATCGCGAAGAAGCTAGCCTATTTTTCAGGTTATTGAGCCGTCGTTATGAAAAGGCGAGCATCATTCTCACATCAAATAAAAGTTTTACTGATTGGGGGGACGTATTCGGTGATCACATTTTAGCAACTGCGATTTTAGACAGGCTTTTACATCATTCAACCACATTGAATATTAAAGGAGAAAGCTATCGACTCAAAAATAAACGCAAAGCAGGCATGTTGCCTATAAAAACGACTGATATTATCCAGGCGCCTGGAATAGAAACCCAACAGGAAAATTAGCAAAAACTGGACATTTTAAAGTAGCAAAAAGTGGTCAATCTAAAGTAGCGTTGACACAAGGCGGGTAATCCGTCATTGGGGCAAGTAAAGGTCACATCCGATGATGACATTATTACGCTGTATCACGAAAGTATGCTAAGCAACGAACTAATAGATAATCAGTTAAATTTATTGCAAGGCGATGACATTTTTATCGATCTGACTCGCAACACCGGGGGTTATGCCTTGAGCGGCGGTAAGGGAAACGATACGCTGGTGGGCAGCATTGGAGATGATACCTATCTGTATGCGAGAGGCGATGGCCATGACAGCATTAGCGAGAGAGGGGGGTGTGATAGCCTCAAATTCACTTTTTCTGATATCAGCAAAGAAACATTATGGTTGGAAAAGCAAGAAGATGATCTGATAGTACTGATCAATGGGGCAAATTCAGGGGATACGGTAACGATAAAGCACTATTACTCTGAGCCTGAATCAAAGATCGAAACGATAGTCGCCTCAGGATTTCAATTAGCAGGCAATAACATTGAGACAATGGTTGAAGCCATGTCTACTTTTTCTGCGGCAAATAACTATTATCCCGAGGTGGCTTTCTCATTATTATTGAGCCATGTCAATCTGCAAACACAAATCGATACGCTGTGGGTAGCTGTGCCAAGTTATGCAACAGTTGTTCATCATGACTAGCAAATACCTTTCGCCTTTCAAATTACGGCGGCGTTGGCAGCGATCACTCATCCCAGGGCGTTCATATATACCCAATGAATTTCGCGTTACGGCAAGGCGGCAAGGGTGTGAGACCGATGAGCGTAAACATACTACGTGATTCGGCGAACACCCGCAGCCAACGCCGCCGTAACTTGAAAGGCGAAAGGTATATTTGTACTGTCTGCGCTCCTCCGCCTTGAATCAAATTAAACTGATTCGGCCATAGTTATGTCGATTAGCTGAGAAAAAATTATGTCCTATACTTAAGTCAAGGGTTGTACTTTGTTGGTGCAATTAATGGAGGCTAATACCATGTTTCCTACTCCTGTAAAGAGCCATATTTTTCATCAGTCTACTTATCTTCCACTCAATCTGAGTCTAAAAAATACCCTATTCCAATTAGAACTCGACAAGTATAACGGAGAAAAAATTAACATCGAAGGTGCTTCGAACAAAGGATGTATTAATGATACCCAGCAACACTACATCAAAAAATTTATCCAGCAGGTTATCTGTGCCGATGATATCAAGGGTCGTGATGCCGTAGATCTTGAGCCCTATTTTTTGGCTCAATCTCGTTTATCTTCGTTCGGTATTCCTGATGCGGTGATAAAAAGACTTCATGATTATTTGAATAAAAGGCTAAGAGAAAAAGGTTTCATAGGAGAATTTAACACAGGCTCCAAAACGTCAAAATTCAGTTATAACGCCATTGAAGCGCTGCTAAAATACCATCATGAACCCCAACATGAATCTTTTACCTCCTATCTCTTGCGCACCACAGGATGCTCGATCAACCTTCATCAAGCAGCTTTGCCAGAAATCGACTATTTTCGACGCGAAGGGGAGTGTTCAAAGGATCTACTTAAATGGAGGAAAGCGACTTTAAGTGGAGCCCGTGTAGGATATACCCACGGCCTGAAACCACGATATATTCGTTTTATAAATAATCATAGCCCTTTTCTCAAGAGTGCAACAATTAGAGCATGTTTAGACGAATACTGCTCACTCCCCAAAAGTAGTACTAAAAGGTGGGTACCCTATCCCCCCACCTTGCTGATCCAGCTTGAATAGCGTCTGTTACGGCGGCGTTGGCAGCGATCACTCATTCTTTGTCATGTGCCGATTCGATTGATTGCCGCCTTGTCGTAACTCGAAATTCATTGGGTATATCCGGCTAGTACAATCAATAATTAGGAGAAATAATTATGTTGACCACTCCGCGATCAGAACAATGTATTATTAACATGTATCCCCTCACCACTGAAAACAAACCCCCTTGGGTCTATGTTACACGTATAGCAAATGTTTTTCGGCTTCATCGTCCTACATCTTGTGCCGTTAACATAGGCTCTCCTCGCATGGCTGAAATTTTTCAGCCTCATGTTGTTGAAACCCTTGCCGCTGGGCTAAACCTACGCGACTATAATACCTTCAATCTTACCCATAGCAGAATAAGGTCAATACTACGTTCAGAGAGAGAGATGATAGAAGGTTTAGAAGCTAATAACTATGCCAAAAAAAGCCTGAAACGGCATGAAAAACATCTCTACATGGCATTACTAAAAAAATGTAATCCAGCGCTTTACGCAAAATTGAATCCAAAACCTGACCAGTGTTCGCCAATCTGTAAAGAGGTATGTGTCAGTATTGGCAGTGTGGCTTGTGGATTGATGCCTTTTGCGCTAATCGGAGTACTGACTTATTTAAGATTCTATAGTAATCATCATTCTCACAATACTGACCTAACTTTATATACCGAATGAATTTCGCGTTACGACAAGGCGGTAATCAATCGAATCGGTACATGACAGAGGATGAGTACGAGTAGCCAATGCCGCCGTAATTTGAAAGGCGAAGGGTATATGCCAAATACATACAGTACATGAGGATTGCGAGCACCGCGTAACGCAGAATTCGCGCCACGCAGTAAGCTATGCCTGTTGGGTTGTCTCTTTTGGTTTGGCTGTGACAGGCTTGTTTTCTACTACCGCATGATTCATCACCGATGAAAAACTATTGCTACCTCCCGATCCGCTATTAACATTCGAGGGGGCATTGTTCTCACTTGTGGCCATGCTCCCGCTTGGGGTCATTTGTTGTTGTGCTGAGTGAAACGCCGCTTGTAATGAAGAAGCCCCACCACTAAGCATATTGGAGGCGCCCGCCAAGGCCATGGAGCCACCCGTTGTTGCTGTCGCGGCGGCCATACTGGCAGCGCCCATGGCAAAACCCGCCCCTGAACCGATTGCAGCGCCACCACTAAAACCGCCGCCGCTGGTATTAAAATTTCCGCCGTCAATAATACTACCAATGAGCGGAGGGATTTTATTAGTGAGATAAAATAGCATGATAGAGGCCACTAACATGATCCCGAGCTCTTTTAGATTAGCGCCACCACTCATGTTGTCATAATAATCGCTCACGAAGGTTTTGCCGATGCCGATCAATAAAAGCATCGCCATCAGTTGAGCGGCGACACTTAACACCGTTTTATAAAAGTTAAGCGCAATATCACTGGTCCAGCGCGAGCCGCCAAATCCAAGAAAAAACACCCCACCGTAGACCAAAATCCAAGCCGATACGAACAGCAGCAGCAGGTTAACACCAATGAGGGTTAAAATAGTCAGGATCACCACAGAAATCAGGATCCCGACTGCACTATCTATCGGTGACCATATCGAAGATTGATCTAACACCTTAAAAAAAATGTCAAAACCAATTTTAACCACTCCCCCCGGGGTAAAATCTTTATTCACGCCTATTGCGTCCACGCCTATTTGCCAAATCGATTTGATGATGGCATCACCGATGGCCGGACCGTTAGTCAAAATCCACCAAAAAAAGCCGGTCATACAAAAAAAACGGATAGTTTCAGCAAAAAATTCCTGAATATCCGCTTTTTTTAAGATCATCATGCCATAGGTCCACACCATGCTGATCAAGGCCAATCCCCAAAATAGATTAGTTGCATAACCGATCATGGTTTTTTCCCATTTTTTGGCGGCGGTTTCATATTTTGTCAATATGCCATCGAAAACATTGGTATCCATAGATGGAGCATTGGTATCCATAGGTAAAGCGTAAGCGGATACCGAATAAAAAAACATTAGGCTGAGAATAACAATCAATGGCAGCAACAGCAGTGGCTTTTTAATCATGATGATGGCTCTACCAAGATAATGTTTTAGCGGGTTTATTATCAACCTTAATATTAGCGCTATTACGTAACTGCTGTGATGCGGCCATTGCCTGTGCTTCGCGATCGGCAATCACTTGGTTGCGAGTTGCTTCAGCGGTCTGTTGTGCCATCAGTAAAGCACGAATTTGCTGCATTTGATTTACCTGGGCACTGGCAAGTTGGTTAGTGGCTTGAATGGCTTGCATTTGGCCTTTAGCACCTTGTGCTTGGGTTTGCAATTCTGTTAATCGCGTCGCCTCTGTTGATAGAGATTTTTGTTGCTGATCGATGCCTTTTAACACATCATCGTTGACCAATTTTTGCGCTTGTGACGCTTCAGCTTGTGCATCAAGTATTTTTTGACGTTCCGATGCACTGCATCCTGCGCTCGTAAAGCAGGGTGATTTGAGATAACTCGCCAGATTTTGATAACGCGCTAAGTATTTTTCAAGACTGCCGAGTTGAGTTTTATATTGTGCTAAGTAGTGTCGTCACGTAATAAAAAATATATTATCATGTAACAAATAACGACAACTGTTGAGATGATTCAATAATGAAAGATGATTCGGGAATGAATTTAGCCCATCGCCGCCACGATATATCCGATCATGTTTGGAGCCTATTGGAAGCTCATCTCCCGGGGAGAAAAGGCACTTGGGGTGGCATAGCCAGAGATAACAGGCAGTTTATTAATGCTGTTTTCTGGATATTGAGAACCGGCGCTCCCTGGCGTGATTTACCGCCTGATTATGGCGGTTGGAAAAATACTCATCGCCGGTTTTGCCGCTGGCGTGACAAGGGGCTATGGGAGTCTCTGCTCGAAGCGCTGATTGTGGAGCCAGATTTTGAATGGCTGATGATTGATGCCACTCATAGCAAAGTTCACCCTCATGCAGCAGGCGCAAAAGGCGGTAATCAGGATATGGAGCGCACAAAAGGGGGCTCAACAGTAAGATACATCTGGCCGTGGATGCGCATGGTATGCCGGTCAGAATTTTTATTACATCAGGTACCACAGCAGATTGTCAGCAAGCAACGAATTTAACCAAAGGTATTGCAGCAGAATATCTGTTGGCTGACAAGGGCTATGACAGTGATAACATCATTAAAAAAGCAGAAGAAGCCGGCATGCAAATCGTAATACCACCTAAAAAGAATCGTAAAATTCAACGTGAGTACGATAAAGCGCTCTACAAGCATCGACATCTCGTGGAAAATGCTTTTCTGCACCTAAAGCGCTGGCGAGGTATTGCTACTCGTTATGCAAAAAATACCTCCTCTTTTCTCGCTGCTGTACAAATACGATGCCTTGCTCTATGGCTCAAGATCTCATGACGACACTATATAAAGTATTTTGCGCTTGCATTAATGACTGCATAGTGCTCTGTGCTTTATCCCAAGTGAAATTATCTAATTTTAATGCATTGTCATACATGATTTTGTATTGTTCTACCTGTGTTGTGTATTGCTCTACCTGTTTTTTGTATTGTTCAACTTGTTTTTTTACCGCCAGAACTTGTTGCGTAGCACTGATGGTTGTTTGACCAATAGTCCCAATATCTACTGTTGGTATCCCTGAAAGTGCTTGCTGCGACATGACGCCACTCAACATTATCGCCAACACCGTGGCTTTAACCACTGAAATTTTCTTTATCTTTTTTTTCATCTTAATTTCTCTTTGACGTTAGTAATCGAACGACTGATAGGCTTTAGTGAAATTAATATCTTTTATGATCATGATGTTAAAACGATAGCCGGGGCGAATTTCTAATGTCGGCGCAATATCAAGGTTTTTTTCAATCATTTTGGTGATCACTTGACCAAACTGTTGACCGAGCGCCTGACTCATTTGGCTATTCATACTGCGATTATTGCCATCATTCCCCTTCTCATTTTTATCCTGGCTATAGGATATACCGGCGGTCACTACCGACATTAACAACGCTGAGGAAAAAATACGAAAATAATGATTATTCACCTGATCACGAAATCCTGAATAGCCCGCGTTGTCGGCACCCGGCATCGCATCAATGTCCAATGCTTTACCGTCAGGAAAAATTAAACGCTGCCAGGCAATCATCACCGCCGATTGTCCATAAGCGACATCATTGGTATAGGCACCAATCAGCCGGGTACCCTGTGGAATAAGCAAATATTTGCCGGTGGCGGTGTCATAAACATCCTGTGATACCTGCCCCATAATTTGTCCCGGCAAATCGGAATTGATTCCACTGATCATCACGCCAGGGATCACACCGCCGGCACGGATTTCAAATGAGGAACGCGGTGCCTGCACCTGCTCTTTAAGCTGCCAACGATCACCTTCACCCTGTTGACCGAATTGTTTGATGTTATTGCGATCATTTGAAGCGGAAGCAGCAGATGAACGTAGACTATTCTGTGAATTTTTTAGGTTTGCTTGGATTGCCTCCATCTGCTTTTGATAATCCAAATCCTGGGGACGGGTGCTTTGACTATCATTTGTCGGTGCTGAACTCAGCTGATTTGAAAAGGATATCGCCGTTTTTGCCCGCACGGCTTCTTGAAAGCGTTGAATTTTTGCTGTGCGTATTTCTTGTACAGCGGGATCAACCACTTCAGGGGCAGAAGGCGGTGGTTGAGACACTGAAGGATCAGGAAGCGTAGCCGGCGGAGCTGGCATACTATTCATCAAGGCTGTTAATTCATTGAGATCAGGCAATTCGGGCAAGGGCTCGGCAGGCGCCGCGGGCACTGCTTCCGGGATCAACCCCGTGCAACGACCGGCGACGATATTCATCGCCATGCTGGTGGTGTCGGTATTTGTATTGGACGTCTCTGATACGTCTTGTTCTACCTGACTATTATTAGCACGTTTAGCCGCCACCATGGCGATCAACAATATAAAAATGCCGACGATAATGCTGGCAATGATCAGCGGCAGATTATTTACACGCCGGATACCACTTTTAGGCTTATACCCTTCGTCTTTGAAGCCGCCGCGTTGTTGGCTGCGCGTGTTCGCGGAATCACGTAGTTGTCTACGCTCATCGGTCTCACCCCCTGGCCGCCTAGCGGCAACTTCAAGGGCTGTGGGTATATCTTTAGCTTCATTATCAAGAGAGGGTGGATTGTCATCTGCCATTGTGGTTATTCCCTGCGGATCCAAGCGCTTGCTGGATAGAGCTTACCTTCAGGCGCTAAGGTAAAAACACGACTAATGGATCCTGTCCCCACTTGAACCGTGACCCGATAAAAATTTGTCGATTTGGGCGCATCAACAATGTAGCGCAGATCAATCGTTGGCACCGGCGCTTTAATCGCGGAGGGTTGGAAGCGCGTAGATTGGGAGCGCGTAGCGCGTTTTTGCGGAGTATATTCCAGTACCGAATAACCATTGGCGCGCAAGGCTTCAACCAATGCGGTGCCGTAAGTATCCCTCGGCGGTATGCGTTGTTTCAGGCTCAAATGTGTTTTCGCCGGCAAATATAAAGTGACCAGCTGAGCTGCCGTGTCTTGCGCCATTTTTTGATTAAAATGAAGAGGGGCTGTGGCGTAATTACCATAGCCTCCGGTTGATGTGCAACCGGTGAGGCCCTGTAAACTCAGCGCGAGTAGCGCCCCGATCACCTTTTTTTTCATTATTATTTTCCTCTGGTGATAGTAATACGATGCTGGCTCGAACCTACTGTCAACGCTACTTTAGATTGACCACTTTTTGCTACTTTAAAATGTCCAGTTTTTGCTAATTTTCCTGTTGGGTTTCTATTCCAGGCGCCTGGATAATATCAGTCGTTTTTATAGGCAACATGCCTGCTTTGCGTTTATTTTTGAGTCGGTAGCTTTCTCCTTTAATATTCAATGTGGTTGAATGATGTAAAAGCCTGTCTAAAATCGCAGTTGCTAAAATGTGATCACCGAATACGTCCCCCCAATCAGTAAAACTTTTATTTGATGTGAGAATGATGCTCGCCTTTTCATAACGACGGCTCAATAACCTGAAAAATAGGCTAGCTTCTTCGCGATTCATCGGTAAATACCCGATTTCATCCAGTATTAATACCCTGGCATAGCACAGTTGCTGAAGTTGGCGTTCCAGACGGTTTTCTTGCTTTGCCTTCATTAAGGTACAGCAGAGTCTATCCAGAGGCATAAACAATACCCGATGCCCAGCTGTAGCTGCCTTGACAGCCAGCGCTATCGCCAAATGCGTTTTCCCTACCCCAGGTGGGCCTAACAAAATGACGTTTTCATGATGTTCGACAAACCTCAGCCCCGCCAGCTCGCGGATAATTTTCCTGTCTATACTTGGTTGGAAAGTAAAGTCAAATTGCTCCAAGGTTTTTATCCACGGCAAACGTGCTTGTTTTAACCGCGATTCCAAGCCTTTTTGGTGACGCCCGTTCCATTCCTGGGCTAATGCCTGCTGGAGAAATTCACGGTAGTTCAGTGCTTTCTTGGTGGCTTCTTCACATAAACTCTCCAACGCATCGCCCAGGTAATCCATTTTTAACCGTATCAACAAGTTTTCCATTTCCATCAGAGTAGCTCCTCATACACACTGAGCGAACGAGACGCTACTCGATTGACCTGTTGCCAAAGGGCTTGATGATGTTCTGGCACCTTTTGCCAGCCCTGCGTTACCTCCTGCAAGAGATGCGTCGCGAGCAGTTGCTCATCGCCGTAAATACGTAGCGTATTATCTAAACCGATACGAATATTAACCGCACGACCACACCAGAATGAAGGCACGCTATAGCGATTACCTCTGACATCGATATAGCTGTCCCATGCCACTTGTCGTAGGTCGAAGTAGCTGGTATCGAAATCAGTCGCAGGGAGTGGCATCAAGGCTATTTTTTCCTCAGCAAAACGATTTTCCGGTGTCTGCTTGAATTGACGAAGATGACGCTGGTCTGCCACTTTCGCCAGCCACATCGCTAGCAGTTGATTAACATGAGCGAAACTCTCAAACTGACGGTAGCGAGTGAAAAAATTGTGTTTAACATAGCCCACCATCCGTTCGGTTTTGCCTTTCGTTTGCGGTCGATAAGGCTTACAGGCGCGAGGGCTAAACCCATAGTGATTAGCCAGTTGCAGGAAGCCCGCATTGAACTCGATGTGGCCATTTTGTCCATGTTTGATAACAGCGGCTTTTTGGTTATCTACCAAGACATTTTTTACGCTGCCACCGAAGTAATTGAAGCTGCGAACCAGCGATTCATACGTGTGCTCAGCATCTTGCTTAGGGGCAGCAAAGACATGAAAGCGACGCGAAAAACCGAGCGTATTAACGGCAAAATTAACCGTACAGGCAGAGCCTGCCACCTCAACGATGATTTCTCCCCAATCGTGTTGAAGTTGATAACCGGGGAGGGTTTCAAAGCGTACCGTGTTTTTCGAGGCCCTGAGCGGACGTTTGGGATGTATATAACGTCGGAGCATCGCACTCCCACCCCGGTAGCCTTTTTCACGGATTTCCTCAAAAATAACCGCCGCATTCCAAACCTGTTCACTCAACCTTGAATCGATGTAGTCTTTAAAGGGCTCGAGTTTAGCAACCTGTTTTTTACCGCGTTTTGCTGTTGGCGGCGCAGGATAGCTAATGTGCCGTCTCACCGTTTTTTCTGAACACCCTATCTGATGGGCAATATCAACAATAAATGCCCCCTGTTGATGGCGTTGTTTTATCATGTAGTGGTCCTCTCTTCTTAGCATGCTTATTTCCCTCATGGCTTTGTCACCACAAAGGAAACTGCATTCTGGCTTGAGTGGACAAATTAAATTAGCAATTTACGGTCTTTTATCATTAGCGCTGACAATGCTTGCGTAAACGGAGTCCTGAGCATCCTCATCAGCCGGGGGTCTACTGATATCAATCTCCAGCTGTCCGGCGACGCTATCCACAGAAAGAGAAGCAAATGCATAATTATTTCTGTCCAGCAGGGTCATCTGATGAGCCGGTATTAGCCTTTTCAGCCCGGTTTTTGTCATGATGAAACGGTTTGTTTTGGCATCGGGCACTGGCTCACCCTGAATGTTCGGGTTTGAAAATAGACTAGTTTCTGCCTCAGCATGATAAATTTCCAGTTGATAGCCCTCAGTAAATGGGATTTCTTCACGTGAAGACGGCATACCTGTGCCTTTTATTTCTTTTTCAAAAATAACCTTGCCTGTATGATTTCTGATCCTGATCTCCGCATAGGTTTTATCCCTGAAATAACCATCTGCCTGTGCTCCTTTTTTGAATACGTCAACACGTAGCATACTGTGTGTTTTATCAACAGAAACGAAAGCACACCAGCGATCACCCGCACGCAGGAGGAATTTTTTCCAGTAGTTTTTTGGCTGCATGTCTTTTTTTATCCTTAGCCACATCTGCGCTCTGGCCTGTTCCCCTGCTTTTATTCGTTCCTCTGATTGCGGATGACTGTCACGCCCATGCAGGGTCCATAAAGCAAAAAAATCAGCAACCTGTAATCCCGTCGAACGCCAGCTATACGACATTATCGTGCCAGGCTCTTCCAAGTTAAAGCTGTGATCCAGCCCAAGCGCATGCCCGATTTCATGAACAAGAGTAGCTTTAAAACGCTCTGGATTTCGGCGTGCCTTCAGCTTGGTATTCACCCAGATTTCGTCGCGTTTAGAAGGGACAGTGGTGGTGGAATCAACAAGGCTACTCGTTGGAGCATTGAAATTAACAAAACCGACAAGGCTATCTTTTGGAGAATGAAAATTACCAAAGACCAGATCAGTGGTTTCATCACCCTCAGCCAGGCGGAACTCCAGACCGGTTTTCTCTGCAATTTCATCAAGAACAGACTGGGTTATCTCTCGTTGTAGTGCGGTAAAGGTGGTCAAACCCGATACCGACGGCTTTTTGTTTTGCCGTATGACAACATCATGATAACGGGGTGTGAGATAGCGAAAGGTCAGTTCTTTTTCTTTATCCACTGGTTTATCTGGCTGTAATCCAGAGATGATTTGTGCTTCTATCAGGTAATGTATGAGTTGTGTTGCTAGCTCTTCATCAACAACAGACTGCGGTATTGCCTGTTTTTGCTCTGTAGACGTTGTTAAACCTACATCGTATATCCTGTTATTCATTGAATGAATTCTATCCATGATGATGACACTCCTTTTATGACACAGCTCCTGCTATGTGACCTATTTTTATTACGTGACGGCACATATTTCACAGACCTTGCCAAATTTACAGAAGATTTACCTATAGCAGGTACCATATAATTTAAATAATATTTATTAATAAATATTATTTTATATCAATATATTATTGTGGGTTTTTATAATCAATTTAGCCTCTCTCCAAAAAAAATTTAATTCAGTTTTTAATTTGTATGTTACGAAGAGAGTGATGATTTTAATGTAGCTAATTTAAGCCTGGTTGATTAGTGGTAATGATTTAGAGAATAAACCTTATATACTCTTCGCCTTTGAAGCCGCCGCGTTGTTGGCTGCGAGTCCTTGCCCTCATGGTATGTCTACGCTCATCGGTCTCACACTCTGGCAGCCGAAGGCAACTTCAAAGGCGAAGGGTATATTTGTGTTGCCTAATAAAAAAGAATTTTATTAGGCAAACAACGGCAATATTAACGTACAATGGCTCGAATAACAGTCAGAATAAACATATCAATATTAAAAATTTTATAAGGACTACCTTTTTATCATTTGAGCTGATTATCTGTTTTAAGATTTTCAAACATATAAACTGCTAATAATTTATCCGAATTTTTCTCAAATACAAATTCATCCATATAGTCACCTTCATGTTTTTTACCATCACCGTCTTTCAAGGTAAGGGCTAAATAAAATCTGGCGGCAACACGATCAGGATCCTCTGTGTTAATGAAATATTGCTTAAGTTCAGTACTAGCAGAACGAACCTTTGGTAAAAAACCCTCAAAGAATTCTTGAGCGTTGAACTTACCTTTACTTGTTGAGAAGACGACAGACTCTTTAGTAAAAAGACTATTGATTTCCTGATACTTTGCTGCTCCCAAATCATTAACGTATTTTTTAACGACTTGTTGACGTTGTTGAGCAAGTTCCTCAGACGTCGTTGCAAATGCAGTATTGGTGAGAGCGAAAAGTACGATGGCAAGGTAAGACATTTTTTTTAATTTCATAATGGGTTCCATATGAGTAATTGGTTCTTAATTTGTATAATAATTTACCACTGGATTAACATAGCCACGAAGTATAATAATGATTACATCTGTTCTGTAAATAAAGTATTGATGTCACAACTGTTTTTTTTCTTTTAGCTGAGTTCCATTTATGTTCAACGGAATTTAAGACCAGCCAACAATCGCTTCTTTCAGTAGATACTCATTTCTCGGCTTATCCTATAAATATAAACGAGGGGATTATAAATTTAGAAAACGCAGGTAAAGATGGGGTTGCTAAGGGAATCGGTATCCAATTGATCGTTAACGATAAGCCTGCATCCTTAAAGCAACCGATATCACTGGGTGAATTTAATAAGAACATTGAAACAATAGAGATGGTTGCTCAGTATATCAAGCTAGGCAATGGTGTCGTTAGCTCAAGCATCGCTAACGCAATGGCTACCCTCCAGTAAAAATATCAATAGGCTCTTAGTCTTACGACTCAAGCCAGCGCTCATCTCTCCACAGGCTGATACGGTGGAATTCACCGCCTAAATCTTCGGTAAAAACTGAAAAGTTATTTAAAAACTGATTAAAAGCTGATTAAAAACTGATTAGAAACTGAATATTATTTACAATGGTTCAAAATAAAACGCCAGTTTTTAAATATATTTTTATTATCTACAGGGAAGTAAATATAATGATGAGTGATGAAATACAATCTTGGCAACAACCCGATTCAAATAAAATAAGAGAATTAATTCAGGATAATAGAGAATATCGACAACACCATGACCATCATCATGATCAAAATTATGTCTTCCAACTTGAAGACGATATGGTAATAAGAAAGTCGGCAGAAAGAAAATTTGCCCGGCATCCTCATAACAGCATCCTGATTCAAACAACAGGGGATGGCAGTATTAATAATGCACGATTTTGGCAATGGAAGAATAATAATCCCCCGGGGGAACTTGAAGAAATAACGGACTTATCAGAAAAAGAAATTTTATTATCTAAAATGGGCAAGAAAAAACGAATTCTTTTACATGGGCATGGTGGTCAAGTACAAAAAAAAGACGGAACAGGTTATAAAAAGGTAATAGCAAATTTGGGTGCAGAAGAGGTGGAGCGGCGGCTACAACCCTTTATCCAGAAAATCAGTGAAACGGGCAATTTGCAGCAAGTCAGGCTGGTATTATTAGGATGCGAACTGGTTTGGCCAGGGGAACGCCCAACGGATGATAATAGTTTTTTAGCGAACCTGATGCGACCTTTACAAGATCTGGCAAAAAGAGGGATTCAGGTTGAAGGAAAAGCAAGTTTACATATACAGGCCAGTAGTCACTTAAATCTTAAAACTTTGATCCTAATAGAGGGCTTTTTTTATGGTCATGTAATCACTAGCGCACTGAATAAAGAAGAAGCTCTGGCTGATGGATTTACCTCAAAGGTCAACTTTAAATATGAAAGAAATACAGAGGGCGTGGTAACGCTAAAAAATGTAACAGAATATAATGATAAATTCTCTACAGATGAAATAAAATGGTTGCAATTAAGGAATCAATTAGAGCAACCGGAAGGTATATCCTTTACGACATTGTTTGAAAATATTTTGCAACCAGATAAGAGAGAAAAACGATTTAACAAAAAAATGAAAAATATCTTTTTTCAATTGATTGAAAATACAGATTTAGACAACTTACCTTTAGAAATTAGCGGATTAAAACTTCAATTACAAGAATTAAAAGCAGAGATTAAGTCGACTGGTAGCAAAAAATCTGTATTTGAATTTATAGGCGATGGAGAAATTCTGTTAGGTTTAAAAAAATACCAATTAAGGGATTATATAACTTATCTTGTTCAGGTTGCGATAAGAACAGAAAGAAAAATATTTATACAAGATAGTTCTTTTCAAGCAGTAACGCCGAATGAAATTCGTCATTTTCAAGAAAAAATATTGATGATAAACATTTTAAAAGATGAAGAGGAGTTTATCGCTTTTCAAAAAGAATTTAATCGATTAGATGCTGAAAGATTTGGATCATTAGAATCACTCATAAATGGAATAGAAGAAATAAAAGAGAAAGGTATCAAAGAAGTCAAATTAAACATTAATTCCGCAAAACAGATTTCTATTTTATACCAACTTGAAGGTGAAGATACTCGACACGAGATGATATTAACGGAGGAGGAAGAAATTAAAGTTATTAAGGAATTTAAACAAAAATTTAATAATAACAGTGAATTTAGAAAAGAATTCCTGCGTGCCATCAAACCGGGTAGCCGGCAAGATAAACCACAGCTGTTAATCATGTTTTATAAAAAACATGATATCAGGTTGTCATTATCTACTTATATTAATTTACTTTATGAGCAAAAGCGCAGGCATGTTGAGCTTGATCCTAATAAAAAAATGATTTTACCCGAGCTATCAGAAAGCGTGTTTCATTTTAATCAGGTTGGAGAAAGGATTAATGTTTATTTCAAGATTATTATCGAAAATAGTGATGGTACGCGAAAAGAAGAATATGTCTCTCTCTCACCAGAAGAAAAGGAAAGATTTTTTTCCAGGTTAAATGATAAATATAGTGAGTTTGTAGGACAGCTTTCTACTGAAAAAAGTAGAAAAATAATCAACAGACTATATTTGGCAGCAGAAATAAAAAACAACATAAGCAATGTGTTCTATGAAGCATTATTTTATGATGATCGTATTGATGACAGTGAGAAATTGGCTATTAAAAAATGGCAAGAAAAAAAACCACATCAACGGGTTATAATCTCACGTACAGAAAAAGAGGGTAGTACCGTATTTATTGTCGACGATTATTTTAGTTCCCCTGATGAATGTGTCTCTATTGCTGAGCTAAAAGAGGTATTGGAGGGAAGTATAGGGGAAGAAGAAATAAGGTTAAATTTTTTAAGGATAGAAGAGGCAAAAATACAAGAGCTGGTTAAAAATGGACTACCAGAAGATAAATTAAGTCGTGTTACTGTGAATACGATTGAAATAAATGCTGATAGTGAATGTGTTATTCAAGCGCAAATGAAGCCTCGTTTAGATCAGCATGTTGTACTGCACCTGGATCCACTCGAAGTACCACCGGAAGTAAGAAAACGCTCTCGTATCGATATTCAATCGGACGAAAGATTAGCCAAAAAAACAAAACCAACATTGGAGACATCCGCTACGCCGAGTGAACAATCGTCAGCATCTTCAAGCGATCCCATTCGTCTGAATAGATTAGGTGATAATGCTCCGCCTATCCCGCCAAAACCCCTTCTGTCCCCCCCGATACCGGGAATGCAAGCCTTACATTCCCACCGGGAATTGGAACAACAACCTGCTCCATTAAAACAGGTTTTTAAACTGATGATGCCAATTGATAATGGCTACCTTATCGTGAATATCACGGCTAATGGTGAATCCATTTCTGGCAGCGAACAAATACCCAATGGCAAATATTTTTTCGTTAATCGTATTGATGAGCCAGAAGTCATTCGGGTGGCTAAAATAGGGGAAAGCGTTGCAGGTCATACCTCATTGACGCAACTTGAAGGAGAGACTGAATACAATCCTTTGGCTGTTTATTATGCAGGAGAGTTAATTTTTGAGCACGGCAAGTTAAAAAAATGGACAAATGGTAGTGGACACTATAAGCCCCCGGCAGATCTTCACGCAACGAACATGCTGAGATCGGTACAAAATATGCTCCCTACACATAAATTTGAAGTAGGATTTGCAAGATATCTACCAATGGATGGTGGTACTCATCAACAAGCTGATGCTCTTCAGGAGAGTGATTTAGCGCCGGCAAAAAATGGTCAGCTGAATACCTGGCAGCCACCGCCAAAAATGGTTCCTCGTACAGACGGGGGTGCGAGTCAGTATGATGTACAAATCATTATCCAACTGGAAGACAATCCTATTGTGGCCAAAGCCGCAGTAGATTTAGCGGCCAAGCATCCTCATTCTTTGTTGTTTCAGCTAGATTCGGAGGGTAACAATCGTTTGATTTACGGCAATCTGGAACAATTAAGGAATAAAAAAAACGTACGGATGCAAATGGTAGGGCACGGACGAGGTGGTAGAACATCTTCCAATAATATGACCCTGGCGGGTCAAAATCCGGCTCTGTTAGCCAATAATATAAACCACTTTTTGACTCAACAGGATATTAGACCTACCCGTATTGTTCTGGCAGCTTGTTCATTAGTTGATCGAAATAAACAAGATAATTTTGCAGAACGATTCATTCAGTTACTGGAACGTTCTAATATTTCGGTAACAGCATACAGTGAAGATCTTGGCGTCGCTGAGACCGGTCACAAGTTTCTTCTTGATGATGAAGGCTATATTGTCGATAGGGCACAGAGAGGAAAAATCCTGTACCAGCGTGATCAACATGGCAACGTAACCGCAGAGATCAGGGCTGATCTTCCCGTCAGGCTCCGCTGGATTGCACAGCAGCTGGATCGACTCAGTACAAGTCAACCTGTGACATCCCTGGATAGTGCCACTGCTGTGGTGCTCAAAGACGCCTTCCAGAGACCAGATAAGCAACTGGATGTTGAAAAATTGGTGCTAACGCTGCGTGATGAAGCGCGTTTGCAGGAATGGCATAAGAATAATGAGCAGTTGTTACACCACCTTGAACGGCATGACGCCCCGACAGCATTACAAAGAGAGGATGTTTTAGCACAGCATCAACATTGGCATCGTCGCCAGCAACAGAACGCTTACGACTTTTATCAGCTAGGTGCAGAGGAAAATGAGGCACGAATAAAGGTTAAAACACGTTTAGTGTTACCAGGGTGCTGTGCCAGAGGACAGGGAGTCAATACACAGCGGGATGCCACGGTATTGGGTCTGGCTTGGCTTAATGCCAAAAATTCATCGCTAGTCGGTGATGCTGACCCCTTTATTGATGGGTTGAATGCGTATACGGAAAGTCGTGAAAAAAAAGTCAGTCGCCTGGTGCCAGGCAGTGAAGCGGAGGCAGCCGACGGGCTACACCGCCAGTTTGAGCAGTTAAAAGCCGATCCCGCCATCAGGGTCAACAATAAAGCTATCTTTACGCTGCTCAACCTCAAACAAACACAGCATTTTTTTAATACGGCGTCAGTGTCAGGCAATTACCTGTTAAAGGGTCAGTATCATTCCGTGATGTTGACTATTCGACAACAGGGATCGCGCTACCGCTGTTCGCTTTATGATCCCTATGTCGGCGTTGTCGATTTCAGCACGAAAACGCCTGCCACCCGTTGTACCACGTTACAAACTTTGCTGAATAACTATTTACAATCAAAGCAAAGTTCCGGCCAGACCCGCGCCCAAGAGTACGGTATCAGGCAAGACGCCGGGGGCTATCGGTTTGACATCTATCGGGTGGATCCTCATCAAGCCAGTACCCTTCTCCCCTCACTGACGCTGTGGCAAAAATCACTGGGTGATTTTGCTACCAAGCAGCAGCACTCACTGCCTGTTACACTTGCCGGCGTCACCCTGAACCTGAAAACGCTGCTTGATATGGGCGCGACCGTTAATGATATCAGCCTGTTACCTAAGCACCTTCAGGAAAATAATCTGCTGGCAAAACTCCGTTTTCAGCCTGAACACTTACATCATTTTCTATCGAACCTGGATGCCAGCCAGCCGTTTGCGCAGCAGGCTGTCTTCTTGTTAAGAAAAAGAATCGAACTCACCGAAAACCGCTTATTGACCTTTGAGCCATTACGCGATCAAAAAGAGTATAGGTCTTCACAAAACGCCTTGAAGTTACTCAAAATCGTACGGAAGCATGTCAGGCTTAAGGGGTGTCAGCGCTAATGATAAAAGACCGTAAATTGCTAATTTAATTTGTCCACTCAAGCCAGAATGCAGTTTCCTTTGTGGTGACAAAGCCATGAGGGAAATAAGCATGCTAAGAAGAGAGGACCACTACATGATAAAACAACGCCATCAACAGGGGGCATTTATTGTTGATATTGCCCATCAGATAGGGTGTTCAGAAAAAACGGTGAGACGGCACATTAGCTATCCTGCGCCGCCAACAGCAAAACGCGGTAAAAAACAGGTTGCTAAACTCGAGCCCTTTAAAGACTACATCGATTCAAGGTTGAGTGAACAGGTTTGGAATGCGGCGGTTATTTTTGAGGAAATCCGTGAAAAAGGCTACCGGGGTGGGAGTGCGATGCTCCGACGTTATATACATCCCAAACGTCCGCTCAGGGCCTCGAAAAACACGGTACGCTTTGAAACCCTCCCCGGTTATCAACTTCAACACGATTGGGGAGAAATCATCGTTGAGGTGGCAGGCTCTGCCTGTACGGTTAATTTTGCCGTTAATACGCTCGGTTTTTCGCGTCGCTTTCATGTCTTTGCTGCCCCTAAGCAAGATGCTGAGCACACGTATGAATCGCTGGTTCGCAGCTTCAATTACTTCGGTGGCAGCGTAAAAAATGTCTTGGTAGATAACCAAAAAGCCGCTGTTATCAAACATGGACAAAATGGCCACATCGAGTTCAATGCGGGCTTCCTGCAACTGGCTAATCACTATGGGTTTAGCCCTCGCGCCTGTAAGCCTTATCGACCGCAAACGAAAGGCAAAACCGAACGGATGGTGGGCTATGTTAAACACAATTTTTTCACTCGCTACCGTCAGTTTGAGAGTTTCGCTCATGTTAATCAACTGCTAGCGATGTGGCTGGCGAAAGTGGCAGACCAGCGTCATCTTCGTCAATTCAAGCAGACACCGGAAAATCGTTTTGCTGAGGAAAAAATAGCCTTGATGCCACTCCCTGCGACTGATTTCGATACCAGCTACTTCGACCTACGACAAGTGGCATGGGACAGCTATATCGATGTCAGAGGTAATCGCTATAGCGTGCCTTCATTCTGGTGTGGTCGTGCGGTTAATATTCGTATCGGTTTAGATAATACGCTACGTATTTACGGCGATGAGCAACTGCTCGCGACGCATCTCTTGCAGGAGGTAACGCAGGGCTGGCAAAAGGTGCCAGAACATCATCAAGCCCTTTGGCAACAGGTCAATCGAGTAGCGTCTCGTTCGCTCAGTGTGTATGAGGAGCTACTCTGATGGAAATGGAAAACTTGTTGATACGGTTAAAAATGGATTACCTGGGCGATGCGTTGGAGAGTTTATGTGAAGAAGCCACCAAGAAAGCACTGAACTACCGTGAATTTCTCCAGCAGGCATTAGCCCAGGAATGGAACGGGCGTCACCAAAAAGGCTTGGAATCGCGGTTAAAACAAGCACGTTTGCCGTGGATAAAAACCTTGGAGCAATTTGACTTTACTTTCCAACCAAGTATAGACAGGAAAATTATCCGCGAGCTGGCGGGGCTGAGGTTTGTCGAACATCATGAAAACGTCATTTTGTTAGGCCCACCTGGGGTAGGGAAAACGCATTTGGCGATAGCGCTGGCTGTCAAGGCAGCTACAGCTGGGCATCGGGTATTGTTTATGCCTCTGGATAGACTCTGCTGTACCTTAATGAAGGCAAAGCAAGAAAACCGTCTGGAACGCCAACTTCAGCAACTGTGCTATGCCAGGGTATTAATACTGGATGAAATCGGGTATTTACCGATGAATCGCGAAGAAGCTAGCCTATTTTTCAGGTTATTGAGCCGTCGTTATGAAAAGGCGAGCATCATTCTCACATCAAATAAAAGTTTTACTGATTGGGGGGACGTATTCGGTGATCACATTTTAGCAACTGCGATTTTAGACAGGCTTTTACATCATTCAACCACATTGAATATTAAAGGAGAAAGCTATCGACTCAAAAATAAACGCAAAGCAGGCATGTTGCCTATAAAAACGACTGATATTATCCAGGCGCCTGGAATAGAAACCCAACAGGAAAATTAGCAAAAACTGGACATTTTAAAGTAGCAAAAAGTGGTCAATCTAAAGTAGCGTTGACATGTTTCTTTTGATTCATCCTAATGGCTCAAAATATTGGCGCTTACGTTATCGTTTTGGCGGTAAAGAGAAGATGCTGGCTTTGGGCGTTTACCCTGAAATCACACTTTCTGATGCCAGACATAAACGCGAGCAGGCCAGAAAGTTGGTCGCGGCAGGCATAGATCCCAGTGAACACAAAAAGGCAGTCAAAGTCGAGCAACAAAGTGCAGCGAATAGTTTTGAAACCGTAGCCAGAGCCTGGCATGAAAGTAACAAAAAATGGTCGGCTTCTCATAGCGCCAGAGTCTTAAAAACCTTGGTAGATCATTTATTCCCTTCACTAGGCCATCGTAATATTGCTGATCTCAAAACACGCGATTTATTAACACCGATAAAAGTAGTCGAACATTCAGGCCGATTAGAGGTTGCGGCACGCCTGCAACAACGCACTACCGCCATCATGCGTTACGCTGTTCAGAGTGGCATGATTGATTACAATCCGGCTCAGGATATGGCCGGTGCCATTGCTACCGGTAAATGTGTCCATCGCCCCGCGTTAGATTTTGCACGTATTCCTGAATTATTCGAACGAATAGAAAACTATAAAGGGCGTTTACTTACCCAGTTAGCGGTAAAATTGACATTACTGATTTTTATTCGTTCCAGCGAACTTAGGTTTGCTCGGTACAACGAAGTGGATTTCGAACGTGCACTGTGGACAATACCGGCAGAGAGGGAAGCACTTAAAGGCGTCAAATATTCATCTCGTGGTGCGAAAATGCGCACCCCTCACCTCGTCCCATTAAGTCGACAAGCCATTGCGGTTTTAGAGCAAATAAAAGCGATCAGTGGTGAACATGAACTCATCTTTATTGGTGATCATTATGTACATAAACCTATGAGTGAAAATACGGTCAATAAAGCCCTTAGGATAATGGGTTATGACACAAAAACAGAAGTCTGTGGCCACGGTTTTCGCGCGATGGCGTGCGGGGCGCTCATTGAATCGGCACTGTGGTCAAGGGATGCGGTCGAACGCCAGATGAGCCATCAAGAAAGAAATAATGTCAGAGCTGCCTATATTCATAAAGCGGAGCACCTAGAAGAAAGACGTTTAATGGTGCAATGGTGGGCAGATTATTTGGATGCGAATAGAGACTGCGCCATTACCCCCTATGAATTTGCACGGACTAAAAATGTGATGCAAAGTCGATTTAGCCAATCAGCTTAGGGCTGGGTCAGTAGACGGTGCTAGATAAAATAGGCATTAAAAACAGGTTATGTTTAGGCTTCCCCCCGAAAAACAAACATAATTTTCAAGGACGACACAAGGATGTGGAGGCAAGGTATGCCTACTTTAGATGATATTCCCGATTTGACACACTGGAAAACGGTACAGGAGTTTTCGATAGAGCAAGCCGCTTTATTATTAGCCGGGATCGATCCGCTCGATTTTTTGGGCGGCATTGAGGAAGCACGGAAATTACCTCATCCCCGCTGGAAAGATGCCTGGGGGTTCGCATCCGGTATGGTGAGCGCGATAAGGCGAGGGGTTTTATCTGTCGTTAAATGTGTCAGCGAAGAAACGATTTGGGAAAACGGAGTATGGGGAGGCGAGTGTGTTGTGGTATACGAAGAAATGAAGCCGACGGACAGAAGCAAAGAAGTCAGTAAAATAAAAACCATTATTACAAGGGATTCTCTCTTCTGTTGGACAGCGCAGGAAAAGGTACATTTTGTTAGCAAACCGAAGCCCATCATTCCTTATCAATCTGTAAAAACAAAGACTATCAACCCTAATCATTTTAGTGCTCCTCCCTCACGTGCTTTGCTTGAAACCACACACCGGTCAGAAGGTTTGGAGTTTGTCGACGATGCTATCAACCAATTTTGGTTAACCTATGATGAAAATGATCCCAATACTGCGCCATCAAAATCAGAAATAGTAACGTATCTGGAAAGAAAGGGAGCATCTAATAACATTGCTCAAGCCGTTGATTTAATACTGAGACCCTTTACGCTGAGAAATAAAGGGCGGCCTAAAAAAAGGCAGTAACTGAATATAACTCCATGTATTAGATATAAATTAAGAGTTCCTGCCTTTTTTGGCAAGCTTTGCAAAAATGATGATAATCTACGCATCAATACGTTATTACAACCCGGAAAACCTAGCCACCTTTTAAGGGAAAACGGTTATCCCCCATAGCAACCCTTTCCATCTATTTTCCTTTTCTTCGATCATTAACTATGTCTCCTGTGATCTCAACATAAACAGGAGGCTACATGCCGCAATTATTTATCCGTTTACCCGAAGTCCAGCGCCGTACTGGTTACAGTAAGGCATGGATTTACCGTCTTATCAGTCAACATCGTTTTCCTGTGCCGGTAAAGATTGGCACGCGCGCTATCGTTTTTATCGAAAGTGAAGTGGATGAATGGATTAATCAACGCATTATAGAATCACGTGGGGAGGTGGCGTGATGAGGAGATATGCTGTTGAAAGCAAGATGAGCTACACAAAATTGATTTTCAGCGGTGCTTGCATCAATTCCACGTTATGCCGAGCAGCAAGGAGCTCGTGTTTTGCACAGACTGCCGGATCAGTGAGCATTTTTGCAATTAATTCATCATGTGTCATTTTGGCTGGAGAGCGTTTAGCCATCGGGCATCAACCTTTTGATTCATCTGGTTTACTTTTCTCTTTCTGGCGGCGTTTGATCTCGCCTTGTAGCGCAGTTACTACAAATTGTGAGGTGCTTTCTCCTTCATTTTTAGCTAATTCAACATTAGCGATAATTTCATGTGAAACTCTTGCATGTATCTTTTGTGACTTAGCATTAACGCTACCTGTTGCCATTACTGAATTCTCCATTGAGCAGTGGGACACAGAATACACAAAAAATAATTTAATAAAAAGGTTGAAGTGGAACACATATGATGGTTATAGTGTGTTCCACCTTGAAGCATTTGATGCTCAAGAAACAACGAAGCCTCGGAGTGGTGGAACACATCCGAGGCTTCTAACCACCTCGTTAGAAGGACTAACGCTATGGCTACGTCAAAGTGTACCTATATCTTTGCGGCGATCAACCGCAGTCAGAAAAAAATTAAGCCTATCATGCTGTACGCTACGGCAATTGATGAAAAATCAGCCCGTCAGCGCTACGTTGCCGATTATATTCTTTTGTTTGCCGGTCGCCTTCCTGTTACAGGAGGATGCCATGTCCAAACGCATTGATAAAACCTCGATCACAGCTGAAGATTTAGCCTTTCAGTGCTTAGCGCTGACTCATGCCGCTGTTTCTGTCATGGAAGCGGATGCCAGGGAAACACTGCTGTTTATTCTGCTGGAAAAAACTGAGGCACTTTATAGCATGCTGACAGAGGGGGCATTATGACAGCGAAGCCTGCCGACAGGCTAAACGATAATTTTATTGATGAGGTACGAACACAGGCTAATGGTCATTGGGAGGCAATTTTGCAACAACTGGCGATCCCAACCCATCGGCAGGAAGGTCAGTGCCCAAACTGTGGAGGAAAAACCCGTTATCGTTTTGACGACAAGGAAGGCAGAGGCACCTATTTCTGCTCTCATTGTGGTGCTGGTAGCGGGTTGGATTTGGTGATGAAAGTTAACCAATGTAACGCCCGTCAAGCGGCCAAGCTGGTAGCTGATGTGCTGGCGATGCCCTTGCCAGAAAAAAGGGTGAAACCCGCCCCCGCCAAAGAGGCGCCTTCAACGGACAACCCCATTGCTGCGCAGGTAGCGGCATTGATGGCAAAAACGGTATTGGGTGAATCTCATTATCTGATGAATAAGGGGCTTCACTGCCCCAATCTGCCTATCCTGCCGAACGGTGTCTTACTGCTTGCGCTGCAAACAATAGACGGCAAGATCACGGGTGCACAGCGTATTTACCCGAATGGCGATAAACCTTATCTGACGGGCACCCGCAAGAAAGGGGCATTTATTCCCGTAGGCGAACTGCCGGAACAGGCTGAAACAGTGCTGATCACCGAAGGTTATGCGACTGCGGTTACGGTGTCATTATTGGCTTCAGACATCGCCATTGCGGCATTGGATGCGGGAAATTTAATCGAAGTAGCAAAAATATGCCGTGAACGCTGGTCAGAAGCAAAAATTATCATTGCCGCTGATAACGACTGTCATCAAGCCAACAAATGCGATGAAAAAGGCCAACTTAAGCAGAATATTGGTACTATCGCCGCCGAAAAAGCCGCTATTGCGGTTTCTGGGTGGGTGGCTTTACCGCCTACCCAGCATAAAGCCGACTGGGACGATTACCGGCAGCAATACGGCATAGAAGCCGCTATACAGGCTTTCAACGGAGCACTGTATCAACCTGCTGATGCGATAAATCACGATAAACCTACCCGTCCGACCCTGAGCCAGATGGGTGCCAGTCAACGCGGCGAGGTCTTGTTAGCACGCTATAACAGTGATTTGGCGTTGGAGCCTTTGTCTGATTCTGTACACCACTACGACGGTATCGCCTGGCGTGCCATCAGTGATCGCGATTTAATGCGGGAAATGGTGGCTATCTTTATCGGATCAGATGTGCCTTATACGTCAATCGGCATCCGTTCTGCCGTTGATGCACTAAAACTTCAACTGCCGTTAATGAAAAGCCCGGCTCGTCACTTAATCGGCTTCTGTAATGGCGTCTTTGATCTGCAAAAAAAGCAGTTCAGACCACATAATAAGGAAGATGGGTTATTGATCGTCAATGAAATCGACTTCACTTCGCCGGAACCGGGTGAAACACTGGTCGATAACACGCCTCATTTTTGGCAGTGGATACGCAGAGCAACAGCAAACCATGATCGCAAAACAGACAGAGTACTCGCAGCGCTGTTTATGGTGCTGGCTAACCGCTATGACTGGCAATTATTTCTTGAGGTCACAGGCGCAGGCGGCAGCGGTAAAAGCCTTCTGGCGGAAATTTGTACCCTGCTGGCAGGAAAAAATAACAGGGTATCAGCCAGTATGACAGCACTGGAGAACCCACGCGAACGTGCGTTAATCATCGGCTACTCACTGATCATCATGCCCGACCAGATCCGCTATGTAGGAGAAGGCTCAGGGATCAAGGCGATTACCGGTGGCGATGAAGTTTCTGTCGATCCCAAAAATAAACAGCCTTATTCGACACGTATCCCTGCGGTGATAGTGGCGGTGAATAACAACGCCATGAGTTTCAGTGATCGGAGTGGCGGTGTGTCTCGTCGGCGCGTCATTTTTAACTTCTCAGAAATCATCCCTGAAAATGAACGTGATACCTTATTGCGCGATAAAATCGCCCGAGAATTACCGGTGATTATTCGCCACCTGCTGACCCGTTTTGTTGAGTCTGCCGAAGCCAAATGCTTATTGCTGGAGCAGCAAAAATCAGCCGAAGCGCTTAATGTCAAACGGAGTACTGATTCGCTGGTAGATTTTTGCGGCTATCTGTTAGCCTCGGCTGAGGCGGATGGGATGTTGGTAGGCAATGCGGAGATTATCCCGTTTAACCCGCGTAAATATCTGTATCACGCTTATCTTGCGTACATGAGAGGTAACAATCTGGCTAAACCGGTATCAGTAACACGTTTTGGCAGTGATATGCCGGGCTCCTTAGCGGAATTTGGCTTACAGTATCTACGTAAGAAAAGTAGACAGGGGATCCGTAGCAACCTGAATTTGAATGTAAACAGTGCGGATGAATGGCTACCACGAGCGACAGGCACCGCTGATTTAAACCACTAATCCGGTGGTGATATAGCCAAATCATTTTAATTTGATTCTGTGTTGTAGTCACTTGCCGTACTATTTGTACTGTCTGCGCTCCTTCGCCTTGAATCAAATTAAACTGCTTCGGCTATAGGGAAGCCCTGAAAAACCGAAATGAATGCTATATTTTGAGCTAATAGCGTTAATTCTTAAAGTCATGTAATAAAAAAGAAAATCAATGCACTCTTTTTTTACGGTATAAGAGACGGCGGATACACTTTTTTTCAGTATCAATGGAAAATCAGGGGTTACAGAGCAGGATTTTTCTAGCGAGAAAGAGATTGGTCAAAGCAAATAAGCTGAATAACTGCGCGGTATTTTTTGCCAAGCCCTTGTAGCGCACTTTTCTAAAGTTGAACTGACATTTTAACACCCGAAAGGGATGTTCAACCTTAGCCCGGATTTTCGCAATAAGACTTTGCCGATGCCGATGTTTCTCCCATACCTGCTGCTCCTGCCCGGGCAAGGCCAATACCCTCCGTCGGGGGATGTGCCAGATGACCGCACGATGTTGATGTTCACTGCGTCGCATCACGCCTTTATAACCGGCATCACCATGGACAACCTCTTCTTGGCCGTGAAGAAGGTGATGAACTTGCGTTACCTCGGCTACATTCGCCGAGGTTCCTACCAGGGAATGCACCAGACCCGTCTGTGCATCCACACCAATATGCGCTTTCATACCAAAACACTGATTGCCTTTACGGGTGGCTTTCATTTCAGGATCGCGGCCATTTTGCCGGTTTTTAGTTGAACTGGGTGCATGAATGATCGTAGCATCAACAATACTACCCCGTTTGATAAACAGCCCACACGAAGCTAAATGCGCATTGACCTCTTCAAATGTCAGCGCTAATGATAAAAGACCGTAAATTGCTAATTTAATTTGTCCACTCAAGCCAGAATGCAGTTTCCTTTGTGGTGACAAAGCCATGAGGGAAATAAGCATGCTAAGAAGAGAGGACCACTACATGATAAAACAACGCCATCAACAGGGGGCATTTATTGTTGATATTGCCCATCAGATAGGGTGTTCAGAAAAAACGGTGAGACGGCACATTAGCTATCCTGCGCCGCCAACAGCAAAACGCGGTAAAAAACAGGTTGCTAAACTCGAGCCCTTTAAAGACTACATCGATTCAAGGTTGAGTGAACAGGTTTGGAATGCGGCGGTTATTTTTGAGGAAATCCGTGAAAAAGGCTACCGGGGTGGGAGTGCGATGCTCCGACGTTATATACATCCCAAACGTCCGCTCAGGGCCTCGAAAAACACGGTACGCTTTGAAACCCTCCCCGGTTATCAACTTCAACACGATTGGGGAGAAATCATCGTTGAGGTGGCAGGCTCTGCCTGTACGGTTAATTTTGCCGTTAATACGCTCGGTTTTTCGCGTCGCTTTCATGTCTTTGCTGCCCCTAAGCAAGATGCTGAGCACACGTATGAATCGCTGGTTCGCAGCTTCAATTACTTCGGTGGCAGCGTAAAAAATGTCTTGGTAGATAACCAAAAAGCCGCTGTTATCAAACATGGACAAAATGGCCACATCGAGTTCAATGCGGGCTTCCTGCAACTGGCTAATCACTATGGGTTTAGCCCTCGCGCCTGTAAGCCTTATCGACCGCAAACGAAAGGCAAAACCGAACGGATGGTGGGCTATGTTAAACACAATTTTTTCACTCGCTACCGTCAGTTTGAGAGTTTCGCTCATGTTAATCAACTGCTAGCGATGTGGCTGGCGAAAGTGGCAGACCAGCGTCATCTTCGTCAATTCAAGCAGACACCGGAAAATCGTTTTGCTGAGGAAAAAATAGCCTTGATGCCACTCCCTGCGACTGATTTCGATACCAGCTACTTCGACCTACGACAAGTGGCATGGGACAGCTATATCGATGTCAGAGGTAATCGCTATAGCGTGCCTTCATTCTGGTGTGGTCGTGCGGTTAATATTCGTATCGGTTTAGATAATACGCTACGTATTTACGGCGATGAGCAACTGCTCGCGACGCATCTCTTGCAGGAGGTAACGCAGGGCTGGCAAAAGGTGCCAGAACATCATCAAGCCCTTTGGCAACAGGTCAATCGAGTAGCGTCTCGTTCGCTCAGTGTGTATGAGGAGCTACTCTGATGGAAATGGAAAACTTGTTGATACGGTTAAAAATGGATTACCTGGGCGATGCGTTGGAGAGTTTATGTGAAGAAGCCACCAAGAAAGCACTGAACTACCGTGAATTTCTCCAGCAGGCATTAGCCCAGGAATGGAACGGGCGTCACCAAAAAGGCTTGGAATCGCGGTTAAAACAAGCACGTTTGCCGTGGATAAAAACCTTGGAGCAATTTGACTTTACTTTCCAACCAAGTATAGACAGGAAAATTATCCGCGAGCTGGCGGGGCTGAGGTTTGTCGAACATCATGAAAACGTCATTTTGTTAGGCCCACCTGGGGTAGGGAAAACGCATTTGGCGATAGCGCTGGCTGTCAAGGCAGCTACAGCTGGGCATCGGGTATTGTTTATGCCTCTGGATAGACTCTGCTGTACCTTAATGAAGGCAAAGCAAGAAAACCGTCTGGAACGCCAACTTCAGCAACTGTGCTATGCCAGGGTATTAATACTGGATGAAATCGGGTATTTACCGATGAATCGCGAAGAAGCTAGCCTATTTTTCAGGTTATTGAGCCGTCGTTATGAAAAGGCGAGCATCATTCTCACATCAAATAAAAGTTTTACTGATTGGGGGGACGTATTCGGTGATCACATTTTAGCAACTGCGATTTTAGACAGGCTTTTACATCATTCAACCACATTGAATATTAAAGGAGAAAGCTATCGACTCAAAAATAAACGCAAAGCAGGCATGTTGCCTATAAAAACGACTGATATTATCCAGGCGCCTGGAATAGAAACCCAACAGGAAAATTAGCAAAAACTGGACATTTTAAAGTAGCAAAAAGTGGTCAATCTAAAGTAGCGTTGACATCAAACAATGATTCGCTTAAATGATGTTTTTCCAGCCAGTGTCGAAAATGCAGAATGGTGGGATCGGAGGGAATCGCATCGACGGAGACACCGGTAAATTGACGTAGTAAGGGGATGTCATATAACGCTTCTTCCATCGATAAATCAGCGTAATTAAACCCATTTTGTAAAAAATAAATCCGCAGCATCACCTCTAAAGGTTTTGCCGGTCTTCCCCCTTTGGCTGTTGGCTTAGGATAATTGATACTGAGTTTAGACAGAATTTTTTCCCAGGGAACTATCCTATTCATCTGCGCTAAAAAGTCGCCTCGTCTCGTCGATTTCGTTTTCATTTCACTATTAACCTAAAAAAATTATTAATGACAGAATAGACTACTTTTAGCGGTTTTTCAGGGCTTCCATAGTGATAGGAATGTATAATGATTACACCAAACTCTTCTTCTAAACATCGATTCATCGATTCATCGATTCACCAAATTGTGCGTCTTGAGCCTTGCCCGGCATTTCTAAACTTTGCTCAAAATATTTCACGTATCCAGAATATTTCAGTTAATTTTTTAACACTGATTGAAAATCTCAACGAATTGGAAAACAGTCTTGTACCAACCTCTAATTCAACACCGACTACTTCGTCAATGTTTTCTAAAGCGGCGACAGCTAACATACCAGACGTGTCTTACTTGAATGAAAAGCTTGGTAGGGATATGGTTGCAGAAATAAGAACTGGTAGTTCAAGTAATGGGTTATTTACTATAATTGCATGTGATGAAGTAAAAGGTAGTGACTTGCTTGCTGCATTATTACAAAAAACTGATTTAGCATCAAAATTCACTTTGGATGAAGCTTATGAGTCAATTTCTATACCAGATAGAATTGATGTACATGAGAAAAAAGAAAGTAATACACAAACAGAGAATGAATCCGCAAAAACTTTCACATCATTAATAAAACAACCCATTTTACAGCCTTCTATGCTGATTTCTACTTCTAGAAAAATAGAAGAACAAATTCAATTAGATGAGTCCACTCAATCCCACTCCTTACTGAAGACGGTTAATCAATTACCTGTTCAAAATTTACCAAAAATCAACAAATTTCGAATACTTGATAAAAAGACAGAAGAATACATTAGGGAAAATTTTACCCATGAGATAGAAGGCAATCGAGTAGAATCTTATTCTAAGCACGAGGACAGCTCGCATTTTATAGCTATCTTTTCACCAGGAAAATGGATATTTGCTGAGGCCTTTAAAAAGGACTATTCTCCCGCTTATCATTCAAATGACATTAAGCTATTCCAGATAAAATTATTAGCAGAAAGCAAGGGGGTTCCTTACCAGGATTTTCCAATGCCACATACGATAAGAATGGAACATATTATAAACGAGACTACGTTGGAAGAAACAAAAGATAAAACAGGAAAGGCACTCGAAAATGCTTTATTTACAAAAACCCCTAATGGAAAATCAGTATGGCGAACATTGAAGGATCTTGATTTAGAAGTTACAAAAGTTGAAAAGATTAGAGATTGGAGAACAGGTATCATACATTTTGACATTGAGGTAAAACCAGTCAAAAAGTACAGCTGAGCGATATAATAATTACATCATATGCTCTGAAAATAAGGTATCCATACAGCAATTGACGTCTTTTAGACGCTGATGGGTCGCCGTAAAAAACGATAAAACATTAGATATTTAAAGCTGACGTTACATAAAATATTAGTATTCCTGTAATGTTACCTTAATTAGTTCATTATGTTCATTAATGGTTACACATTGTGCTTTTTAAATACTATTTTATGTTGAGTAGGAAAATAATGCGATAAACTCCTATCTCCTTTTTAGTACCGAACCACGCACTCTTCCGGCTGCCTCCGCAGCCTTTTTTATTATCAGGAATCACACCATGGCCGCATTCAACCACTCCCTGCGCACCGTGCGCCTGTATGGCAAACTCGGGCAGCTGTTTGGCCGTGTACATCAACTCGCGGTAGAGACGCCAAAAGAAGCGATCAAAGCGCTGTCGGTTATTCTTCCTGGATTTGAGCAATTTATGTTGCAAAGCCAATCAAAAGGCCTGACCTTTGCGGTATTTAACGGCGCGAATAACATTGGCAAAGATGAACTTGCCAGCGCCTACGGCACTCAAGACATTCGCATTGCTCCGGTGATTATTGGCAGTAAATGGGGAGGGGTGTTTCAAACCATTATCGGTGCGGTGTTAGTGGCAGCGTCCTTTATCCCTGGTGCACAGTTCTTAGCGCCTGTCGGGATATCGATGATGGTCGGTGGCGTGGTGCAGATGCTCTCCCCCCAACCCAGCGGGTTATCACGCCGCGAAGACCCGGATAACAAGCCCAGCTATGCCTTCGGCAGCCCGGTGAATTCTACCGCACAAGGCAATCCGGTGCCTATTGGCTACGGCCAACGACGCATCGGCGGTGCGGTGATTTCGGCAGGGATTTATGCGGAAGACCAACTGTAAAAATAATCGAACAGAATCATTATTCAGATCGCCAAGGCGATCTTTTTTTATGGGTAAATTATGGCCATCACAGGAAACAAAGGCGGCAGCCATCGACCGCCTACGCCGACAGAATCGCCGGATAGCCTGCACTCTACCGCCAAAGCTAAAATCTTATTGGCACTGGGGGAAGGCGAATTTGCTGGCGAATTAGACGGTACACGGATTTATTTGGATGGCACGCCGCTTAACAATGCCGACGGCACGGCTAATTTTACCGGCGTCAGCTGGGATTATCGCCCCGGTACCCCATCGCAAGACTATATTCAAGGCATGCCGAACGTTGAAAATGAAATCACCGTTAACCGTGAGTTGAAATCGAACACCCCTTGGGTGCAGGCGATTAACAATACGCAATTATCCGCGGTTCGCCTTCGCTTCAACTGGCCAGCGCTGCAACGTCAGAAGGATAACGGTGATGTGAACGGCACTCGCATTGACTATGCGATAGACATTGCCACCGATGGCGGCGCCTACCACAGGGTACTCAACACAGCCGTCGAGGGTAAAACCACGACGCGCTATCAGCGCTCACACCGTATTAACTTACCTGAAGCCAAAACTGGCTGGCAACTCCGTGTTTGTCGCTTGACACCGAACAGTACCCATCAACGACTCGCCGATAGGATGCACATTGACGCCTTGGCTGAAATTATCGATGCCAAATTGCGTTATCCCAACACCGCCTTGCTGTATGTTGAATTCGATGCCAGCCAGTTCCAGCAGATCCCCGTGATTGCCTGTGAACCCAAGATGCGCATCATACGGGTGCCGACAACCTACGATCCCGTTATACGAACTTACAGTGGCACCTGGAACGGTACCTTTAAATGGGCATACAGCAATAATCCGGCTTGGGTGTTTTACGATATTTTGCTCGCTGATCGCTTTGGTCTCGGTCATCGCTTAACCGCGGCGCAGGTGGATAAGTGGGAGCTGTATCGCATTGCGCAATACTGCGATCAATTAGTCCCTGATGGCAAAGGCGGAAACGGCACAGAGCCGCGCTTTTTGTGTGATGTATATATCCAATCACAGGCTGAAGCCTTTACTGTCCTGCGGGATTTGGCGGCGATATTTCGTGGCATGACCTACTGGGCAAACAATCAACTCTGTGCGCTGGCCGATATGCCGCGTGACCGTGATTATTTGTACACCCGGGCTAATGTGATCGACGGGCGTTTCACCTACGCCAGCACCTCGGCTAAAAGCCGCTACAGCAACGCGCTGGTCAGCTGGAGCGATCCGACTAACGGCTATCAGGATACCCTCGAGGCTATCTCCGATGACACCTTGGTGCGGCGCTATGGCATTCATCCCCTGAGCACCACGGCGATAGGCTGTATTCGGCAAACCGAAGCCCACCGGCGGGGGCGTTGGGCATTACTGACCAATGCGAAAGACCGCTTAATTAGCTTTGCTGTCGGGCTAGAAGGGGCGATCCCGTTACCGGGGCATATTATTGCGGTGGCGGATGAGATGTTATCGGGCAAAAAAAGTGGCGGGCGAATTTGTCATGCCGCGGGGGCAAAAATCACGTTAGATCGCCTGGCTGACGTCAAATTCGGTGATCGACTGATAATCAATTTACCCAGTGGTATCGCCCAAGCCCGCACCGTACAGGCGATTAACGGTCAAATCATTACCGTTACCGTACCCTACACGGAAACGCCGCAACGGGAGGCGATTTGGTCGGTGGAGGCCGATGATTTAGCGCTGCAGCACTACCGGGTGACCCGTATCGAAGACAATAACGACAACACCTATCGTATTAACGCTGTCCAACATGATCCGGATAAATATGAACGTATCGACAGTGGCACCCGCCTTGACGAGAGGCCGATTAGCGTTATTCCATTGACCCTTCAGCCCCCTCCGACCCACCTCACGCTTACCAGTCAAACGGTGATTGCGCAAGGTTTAGCCGTCACCACAGTGCAAGTGAGCTGGCAAGCGGCCACCGGTGCCACCGCTTACGATGCTCAATGGCGGCGCGATAACGGCAACTGGACGCCGCTACTGCGGGTATTAACCTGCGGATTTGACGTACCAAACAGTTATGCAGGACGTTATCAGGCAAGAGTGCGTGCGATTAACGCCGCGGGGAGCGCCAGCCTGTGGGTGACCACGCCAGCGACCCCGCTTCAAGGGAAAGCACACCCCCCGCCTCAGCCCATGGGCTTGATGACAACGCCAATGGTGTCTGGCATCACACTCAATTGGTCATTTCCTGCCGGGGTGGAAGATACCTTCACTACGGAGCTCGAATACCAAACAGAGCGAGAATACAGCCAGAAGATTACCTCGCCTCGTTCAGAGGGAAAACCGTTAACCGAGGTACCCTATCCGCAGCGTTATTACGCGATGCAAGGCTTGGCGGCAGGGAAAGCCTTTTACTTTCGCGCCAGACTGGTTGATCGCACTGGAAATCTTGGCGCCTGGACAGCCTGGGTCAGAGGAGAGTCGAGTAAGGATACCCGATTGCTGCTCGATCAACTGCGTGATGACATCATGACGACAAAAGCCGGTAAAGAATTGATCGAGAGAATAGACCGTACCGAATTGTCCATGAATAGCCGGTTTAACGGGATCGGTAACGCACTCAATAACTATTCAAAAAAGATAGTGTTGACAAAACAAATCAGCGGTTATCAGACGAGAGATGTGCAGCAAGGGGTCGCCAGGATGGACAAGGCGTTAAACAGTTATAAGACGCTCATGGCGACCCAGTTTGACCAGGCCAAGGCCGAGACACTGGAGATTAAAAAGACCCAATCCAAGGCGAAGCAAGCCTTGAGTCTACATCAAACGGCGGTTACCGCCCGATTAAGCAAAAATGAAGCGGCGCTGGAAACCAAAGCCACCACTCACTTTAACGCTACCGGCGGCAATGCCCTGTACAGCATTAAGGCGGGGATCACGTACCAGGGTAAGTATTATGATGCCGGCATGGTGGTCGGTGTGGAAACCCAGGGTGGCCGTGTGAAATCGCAAATCGGGTTTAATGCCGATCATTTTGTGCTGTTAAGCGGTCAGCAGGGCAAAAAATTCTCGCCCTTTGCGGTCAAAAATAATCAAGTCTTTATCCGTGAAGGCTTTATTCAAGACGGCAGTATCACCAATGCCAAAATTGGCAACACCCTCCAATCGACCAATTATGTCGCCAACACCTCAGGCTGGCGATGGAGTAAAAACGGCGGCATTGAAATGAACGGCACCGGCAAAGGAAAAGCCAGAATGACCATTAAAAATAACCGCATTGATGTGTACGATGAAAGAGGCGTGTTACGGGTGCGCTTTGGTGAATTGTAATAATAAAATCATTCAAACCCATTAAATAAAAATAACGGTGAAACACGATGAAGTACGGGATACAAATAAAACTGGATGATGGAACAGATTTAGTCACAGCCATCACGCCAATGTTTATTTTAGATTGTATCAATTATGAACACAGTGGCACGAAAACCTATAGGGTACCTAACGGATTAACATTAAAAGTGATGGTCAATGCTTGCCAAAAAAACAAATTTGGGCAGCATTATAATGTCACCGTTTCAGGTAATACCGTCACCTGGCGTGAAGATGCCAATGATACTTTCTTCGATTCTCACGTTTGTGGCGCTTTTATTATTGTCTACATGGAGTAAACATGTCATTTGGATTTGCGATAAGAAATCCCTCAGGTAGATTGTGGATGTCGCCTGAAGTGTCGCCGATGAACCTGATTGAACGATTAACGATCACCGCCGCTCACGGCGCCACGTTTACGACGTCGATACCCAAAGACATTCCTATCATGATTTTTGTCAGTTATGCAAAAAAAGTGAACACCTATATGTTCGAACAAACAGAGGTGTCCGGTTTTCATGCCTATAAAATCAGTGGCGGTGTTTTTATTTTTTACCCTGCAACCAGCGGAATACCTGAAGAGTATAAAATGGGAAATCATCAAACCTCTCTGATGACGGTGTATGTTTTTGCTGCAATGGCGAAAAAAACTACTCGCTACGGATTAGCGATTTACAATGCGTCAGGCAGATTGGTCTATTCGGCACAAATGAGACCGCTACAACTGTGTCATTATCAGACAAATCACACAAAAACGATTGATATTGATATGAAAGAATCTATCGCCGTGGCACCTATGCATTATTCTATGACCGGTGAAGAAAATAATGAGGGCGATCTTTTTGATTGGTATACCACCTATAACTATTGGGTTGGCGCGTATAAAAATAGCGTTTATAACGCATTAACCATAAAATATGAATTTGCTGGCATCATCAATGATTTCAATAAATCTAATGCCTTATCAGGTTTTTTTTATATCAAAACCGCTATATACGATAAGTAATCATATCAATTGACGGCAAGGGTCATATCACCTTGAAGGAGGTGATATGGTCTATGTTTAGCTGCCAAGATAAGACAGATTTTTTCATGTGTGCAAGATCACAAAATGAAAATTCGCCATAATTGGCGTCAAAAAGTTTAAAGGTGTCAGTTTTTTGATCAATAAATATACCTATAGAATGTGAATTTCTATTTTTTATAAGACATGTAACATGGTATCTACCATCACTGATTGGTAATACATCATCACTGGTTGATAATGTATTTATTTTGTCTTCCCGTTGATGTACTTTACCTGTTATATCATTTATATAGTCCGTATCTGTGTAAGTATACTTTTTTTTATCTTCACTATGATTTTTTTTATCTCTCTGCCTACTGTAGTAATAATTATTTACTCCAAAGTCGCTTTTTTTTATTTTTGTTATAAAAATAGGTACCTCTTTATATTTAATAAATATTCGGGAAGAAGTGTCATATTTATATGGCTGCCACATCTGTCTTAATACGACTTCTTTATACCCTGCTTCTGTTTTAATGTAATCAAAAAAATCGGCGCTGTCAGGGCTCCCTTGTCTGGCCAACCATGCCAATGTTAATCCATAACATAATCCCGCTTGTCCTAAAAAAAGAATACTCTTATCTGTAATGATTTTTCCGTTTTCTTCGACTTTTTTTCTTCCCGTTATAATAACTCCGCTTGCTATAATATCTTTTTGTTTTTTTTCTCTTATATCATTTACATAATCAATCTGATCAAAAAGCATGCAGTATGAACTACTACCTTTTTCTTCTGAACGTTGAATAATCGGAATTCGTGTTTTCTTTATTACGTCATCTTCATAATTAGTTGTAATTTTTGTTTTTTCAAAGGTGGCGGGTGTATTGTGGATTTGACAACATTTTTCTAGATTGCCTCGACGTTCCTCACGGGCATCATTACCTAACATATTCTGTTCTGTGTTATTATTCTCAATAAAACTGTTTAATTTTTTCTTTAAATATTCTCTATCAAATAAGCCAGCACTTCTTGAAAAAAATTCATTTAATTTACCAGGTTGAGAAAGTTTCATCATTACATCCTAATTTTTATTCTGTATTTTTTCATTGTAATAAAATTTGTTGTGTTTGTTTTTCTTGTTAACCATATTTACTAAGACTATAATTATTTGGTAATGATTTATAATTGTTCATTTTCATGGTATTTTATTTTCACCGTGATGATTAATTTATGGTAAAAATTGTAAATATAATGCCATGATAATACTATTAAAAAACGCTTATTTTATTGGTATTTCGAATCTTCAATTCAGCTTTTACTCACCTCTATTTGATGATATCTGTAAAAATACAGGCAAGGTGTTGAAAATACGGATGCCCTGATCGCGCATTATTTTTTGTCAAGAAGACTCTCTCCTCACAGTGCCATAATATTATTTATTCCAATGGTAAATACACGGCAATATAATTGCTTAATGTATTTCATTGCATCAATAAGATAATTTAGCATAATCGAATAATTAAAAATTGACTGAAATTAATATAAAATTTATTTAATTGATTTTTATTTATCTAAATAAATTATTAGATGCTTATTAGCCTAAGCAGGGATTTTTTATAAGAAGGAGTGTTCCCATGAAATGGTTCTATCAATTATTATTCCTATTCGTACTGTCGATATCGATAGGAATTCAAGCTGAGCAAGTACGAACCTATTGTATAACAGATTCTGGCATCCTCAGCGCTCAAAATAAAGATAATCTCTGTCCCGTTAATACCTATCCTGTCACATTCGTGCTAGGGAATGTAGTCACCGAACCCGTCATTGAAAAAGATATCAACAGCGTACTGCCCGAGGTCAGTAATTATTATTGCAGTGCAGGTGGTAAGAGCGGTGCGATGTTAAAAAGCACCCTGAACAGTATTATCAAACGGCATAAACATTTCAATTATCAAAGCGTATGGGAGCAACTGGAGTACACCGACGAAGACCCAAATAATACTGATAATATCATATTACTTTATACTGGTCGCTCGGTGCCCAAAAATTTCAGGTCAGGACAGACGAACGATCAAAATGCTTGGAGTCGGGAGCACGTTTGGGCGAAAAGTCACGGTTTTCCTAAACCCAGTCAGTTTGCTTATACAGATATTCATCATTTACGGCCAGCTGATATTAGCGTGAATAATACACGCCGGAACAAGGATTTTGACTGAGGCGGCACGCCTTTGACAGAGTCACCGGGGAATAAAACTGATCGCGATAGTTTTGAACCTGCCGATAATGTCAAAGGGGATGTCAGTCGGATGCTTTTTTATATGGATGTACGTTACGAAGGCAACGATGATTCTAAAGTGGGTGATTTAAGCTTGGTCGATAAAACAGGTACTAGTGGTAATGAACTGGGAAAACTCTGCACATTGCTAGAATGGCATGCACAAGACCCGGTCTCCAATTGGGAACGCCGTCGTAATGAACGTATCTACGAGCGTCAGGGAAATCGCAATCCTTTTATTGATCACCCTGAATGGGCAAGCAGTATTTACGGAGATAGTTGTAGAAAAGACACGAAATAATACGGCTGGCTTTTAAAGAATAAACTTTATATCTGTTGCCTAATAAAAAAGAATTTTATTAGACGAACAACGACAACACTTAACGTGCAATGGCACAAATAACAGGTCGAAATGAATAAGTAACTTATTGATAAATAATGACTGAAAAGTTGTGTTTTGTCGTGCTTTGTTGCCTATTATATAAGCAAAAATATTTTATTTATTTGTTTTTAATGAATTATTTTTCTTTAGTGTAACTATTAGTAAAACCGCCTGCTTATCCCGAATTCAGATATTAAGGTTAAGTATGAATATTGGCATCAAATACAATAGTGACATTGCCTTTATAGGTATCGGGCTGATTAGTTAATAAGGTGTCAATGTGTTTTTTGCCACTGACTTCAAAATCAATATGGCCGGGATAATTTTGCGCTGGGCTATTGGTGTGAAAGATATTATGGTTGAGATCTTTTTTAGTACGAAGGGGTTGCCTGGTGACGGACTTTTGGCTGCCGCCTTTAATCACAATATTGCTAGCCAGGGTGAGGAAAGCACGCACCGGAACCTCATTGCTGGGATCTTTTTCGCTGATTAAAGCGTATTCACCATCCTGTTGAGAAAAATCTTTGTCACATTTCACATAAACGGTAAATTCACCCGAAGAAGACAGCCTGAACTGACTGCGGCCGGTAAGCTTAGTCGGTTTGCTACAGCCACTAAGATAGCGATCCCAGCCGCGCTGACTGCCGTCTTGTGGCACTAAAATGACCTTTTCAGCACCAAATTCCGGCGTGACTTTGAGATCATGAGCCACCTCAAGCTTGAACTTTAAGGTGACGTTCTGATCACCAAACCATTTAAAATTATCGCCAAAATCAATATCGTCAGTTGAACTATTGCCGACAGTGAAGGCCAAGGTATCAACATTTGTATAGATGCCGCTGGCCATGGATAAGGGATCTGGCAGCTTTAACACATAGGCAAAACTGATATTTTGCATCGTAGCAGAACAATTATCATCTAGGCAATGGATACCACTCCCCGTCCCTTTTGTTGCCTCTAGCCGGATTGCTCCTTTCTCCGTACGACTCGACGAAGGGGTTTCTCTATTTAAAGGGCGACGATATTCCGATTGTTTGTAGCAGATGCCATCTTCCTTAATCTTCCATAAAAAATGGTCAGCACCATATGAGCCTACCTCGAAAAGTCCGATACTACCATCAGCTGGACAGGGCGATTTGGAAACAGCGAGGTTAGTACGTCCCTGCCAAGTAGAAAACCACTTACGATCCAGAGCACCCGGAACATGGCCGAAAAAACGCTCTCGATAGCTAGCACCGACTTTGGTTATGGTAAATTCTCCGGGTTTCTTTGCTTCTATCATAGTTTTACTATCTTCTCTTAACCGGATCTTCAAAGGTTGACCCGGTGAAGCAGGGAATTTAATATAAATACCGTCTCTCTCCGAGCCCATTGCCGGGATATCCTCCTCTTGTATGGCATAACCTGCTAACTTAATACTAAATACCTTTTCATTTTGACATCTCGCTTTAACTTTAGGCTCATCGGCGCATATCCCCGTACTCTCCGTTGTATTCTGAAAACCATCCTTGCCTTTGTTTAGCAATGATGGCCGGAATTCCGCTGTAATTACGATCTCTTGCGCCCTGCTCTCACTCACCGACCCCCATAACAACAGCATTACCGCCAAATAGGCGGTGAGCATTGTTCTTGCGGGAGGGCTTAATACATCGACAAAGCGCACTTCATCGCGCTCACCCTCTGGGCTTGGCGGCAGTGAATAAACTAAACGCGATTTGCCATCGTTGCCGGTAACGGGGATCTGCGGTTTGGCGGCACTGACCTCGAGTGTAAACACCCCTTCGCTATTAATGCGCGCTTTACCGATATCACTGGCCACTTCTTGATTACACAACAGATTACCTTGTTCATCTTTAAGCATATCGACCATCGTTTTTTGCCAATCTGTAAACGGGGAGCACTGCCCTCTCCGCTTGAAACTTCTAGTTCTATATCGGCTTGATAACTTTCTACATCGACGATCACCGCCGCTTCAACTGCAACAGCAAGCAAACTCATGAAAACTGGTTTTTGTACTGAGATGAGTCTAGTCCTTATTTGGCATTAGATAAAAGACTAGCAGAAGGAGAGCCAGCTGCATTCACTATGCGTAAAATCAGCGATCACTGTTGGGTGGAAATGAAAACAAAGGATAATATTGACGTGCAATGGCATAAATAGCAGGTCGAAATGAATAGGTAACTTATTGATAAATAATGACTGAAAAGTTGTGTTTTGTCGTGCTTTGTTGCCTATTTTTATAGTGTAAAAGTTTGAATCTAGGTGAGGACAATTACTCGCCCTGAATTTTCGATAACATAGCTCCCCGTAGAATACAGTTCATACGCGACTGATAGCCGTCCCCTTGTGATTTGAGCCATTCTACGACGTCTGCATCTATACGCACGGTAAGTTGTTTTTTCAGTGGGCGGTAGAATTTCCCCCTTACAGCACCTTGCCATTCTTCCTTGCTCGTTGCCGGAATATCTGAAAAATCTATTTTGTTTTCTGGCTTCGCCGCCAAAAGGGCGAGTTCTTTTCGAATAAATTCAGGAATTTTGTTCATACACCCTCCTCTCAGTTTTACTTGCTCGTCGTGCTGAAATAATACGGATATGTTCTTCTCCGTCATCATTCCAGGTATGTGCGACTAATAAAAGTGCAATATTGTCGATCATGCCGATAGTTTGCCATCTTAATTCGCCCCCTTCAGTGCGATCTTGACGTGTTATGTGCCACGGATCGTCGAATACTAACTTGGCGGCTGTGAAGCTAATACCATGTTTGCACTGATTATTTTTGTCCTTTGTTGTATCCCATGAAAATTTCAATTTGTCGCACCTAAACTGTAATTACATAATTGTAATTTAAACAACTTAAAGATAAAAGTGAATTCTGAGTGAACAAGGGGACTAAACGAGAAAAATGTGAGGATTTTAGATGTTAACCAAGTAATACTGGAAATTAGTATGGATGGTGATGTGGCATGTTCGAGGGGAATAACATTACGTGCCATACCTTTTTGAGGGAGACTGATAGTTGTTGATATTTTTTGATGTTTCGTTACGTAATAAATACGATCATTTTATTATAAATCAATATGTTAAAATTTATTCTGCTATCTTCTAAGTCGTAGGTCGCAGGTTTAAATCCTGCATTTATAGCTAATAAAATCAATAAATTAGATAATTTCCACACACTAAATAATATCCTCTTGTGTTGTAATTGTCCTTAGGAAGAAAAAGTGAACCCAACCGCTTAGCATGTTCAGTTAAATGACTGGGTGCCAGATGGGCGTATCTACGTACCACTGGATTAAAATAGCATCAACACTAGTAAGAAGAGTGTGAAAATAAAAAAAGAGGGAAGCGTTTCTGTTGAGTTTTTTCTGCGTACCCTTTGCGTATCCTTTTGGGTCGCTATGAGGTCAGTGGTGTGTCCGGACAATCTTCATAAGTTACTGGTTTTTATGCGATTGTCCGGTCACTGTGCTGGGGGGATTTGATTTCATGATTTAACTACAGGTAATTAAAGGTAAATATTTTAATTACCTTGTATTTTAGTCCTATCTATAGTCCCATGGAACCGAGTCACTTTACTTTGGCTCATGAATCAATTCCATCTGTATTCATCACCATTAATCACCCCCCTCCCTCAAAACAAAACCCCACCTGCGCGTTTTTTGCCGGGTGGGGCGGCGCTGATTGCACATTCTGTGGTTTTACAATGGAGCGCACAAAAGTTTCCATGGTGATAAAGGTATGACCGCAATTGATGTTGGTGCATTGCTGATAGCGTTCTTTGGTGGTGCTGGAGACGTAGAAGCTGGTGCGGGTGTGGGCGGCTTGTTGGCAAAGAGGACAATTCATCATGATCGGGGTCTTCGGTCACTCATCCTGACTCGGGTCAGTGTTACCCTAATACTATGTTATTGTTGATAAAAAGTCATCCGCTGTCAGGCGCTATCGAGGGCATCTATTTTGACTTCCAGGGTGAGCGCGGTGGTAAAACCCTGGTCATTTAAGGTGTGCGTGGCAGTCGTGAGTATCCAGTTGGCCTGATCGATTTCCGCTTTAAATCCGCTGACGTTGATCGGGGTTTCGGGGATGAGGTCAGCCCGACCTTGGGCAAGCTGAAGAGAGAATTTCGCCACGCCCCGTTGCAGTTGTTGCCATTTTGCCTGTGCCGCCCGCTCTGCATTGGTTTTTGTCGCATAGGTATGACGCAGCAGGTAAACATTGTCATCGGTGCCGATCAGCGTGCGGCCTTTTTTTTCTCTCTGGTTATCTTTTTTCCGTCTGACGTTCACGCTTTCTTTTTTTGTGCCGCGAGTGTTGAGCCAATGCGCCACCACCCCACTGTACGCCTCGCGGTCAGCGACACTGAAGTGATGGCTGTCCCCCTGATTGCGCGTGAGGGTGATGGCAGGGATCGGTTTGCCACGCGCTGTTTTTCCTTGGCCTGGCCGCATAAAGAGCAATTTACCGTTTTTTATCGCCGCTATCACGCCCTGCTGCTCAGCTAAGCGGGTGATAAAATGGCCATCGGATTCATTCGTTTGGTCGATGTGTTCAATCGTTATCGCGGCCAACGTGCTATTTAGCGCTGTGGTGAGTTTATTACGCTGGGCAATCAGGGTGAGGATGTCGCCGAGGGTGACTTGATGGTAGGACTGTTCACGACGAAGGGTTAAGCTGTCCCTAAAATCGGCACTGCGCCCCCGCAGGGTTAATTTATCCGGGGCGCCGCTGTGTTCAATGTCATCGACGGTAAAGCTGCCTTTGTGGATCAGAGCTTCGCCTTGCCAACCTAATGACACCGAGAGTCTCACCCCTCTGCGGGGTAAGGTGAGTTGGCCATCACTGTCATCGAGTTCCAGATCGAGTTGATCGGCTTCAAAGCCGCGGTTATCCGTCAGGGTGAGTGACATGAGACGGGGTTGCAGGGTCGAGGTGATATCCTTTCCCTCCACATCAATGCGATAAGCGGGGTGTAGGCGACCTGAGCACGGTAGAGTGTCGAAAGGGATCATGATAATAACGACCTGGCGCTGCTGGCTATCTTCTCAGGCAACGCCTCAATCTGCTCTGCCAGATCGCCCAATAAGTCTTGCCGCGTTTCATCGGACCGTTTTAATGTCAGGGTAAACTCTATTTTTCGCGCGCTGCCATCACTGAAAAAAATACTTTTGTTGCAACTGAGGCTTTCAATAACAAACAGGCCATAAAGGGTGCCATTGCCTTCGACAAGCGACCAGGCTTTGCCGGTGTTGGCCATCTGTTGCAGTCCCAGCAAGGAAAGGCGTCCCCCGGTCAGTTCAGGGTAGAGCACCCCACTTAAGGTGATAATTTCATCGTCAGCCCCTAGAAATTGGCTTTGTGGCCGTTGGCCTACGCGACTGTTGCTCGGGTGTCGCCAGGCCATCTGATGTTTAAATTCTTGATAGGGGAGCGTGGTTAACATAAAAACAAATAATCCTAGTGCCATCATCATGTGCGGGCTCCTTTAATCACTGTCTTGATAACGGCTGTTTATTTTGGCGAGCGCCTGCCGTTCTCGTTGGTCTAACTGGCGTGCCACTTCCCGCGCGATATCCTGAGGGCGGTGGTGGGCGTGCGCAATAATCTGTATCGGCGCATGAATCGACACCGGAGTGACGTGACGGTAAGGTGACGGTGTGACTGCACGAGGGCGATACGCTGCTGCCGGTAAGCTCTGGGGGTGTAAGGGTGCCGCGCTGGCCTGATAGCCGGTTAACATCATGCCTGCGGTGGCTGCCAGTGCCGCGGTTTTTTTGCGGCTGAGGATATGCGCCGAGCCGGTGACGATTTCGGGACCCTTTTCCCCAACGACCCCCCATTTTCCCCGCGGGATCGCCCCGCCCTGATCGTATTGCCCGAAGTAAGTTTGTTTATAAGCATGATAGAGGGGATCGGTGTAATGCTTTGGGCGGGAGAGCGCGGGTTGTGCTGCGCTAACCGCGGGCAATCGCGCCGATTTGGCTTCAAGCACGCCTAATTTTGCTAATAACCACGATACCCCGTCCATTAACCGTTTAAGTGGCGTCAGTGCCGAGGTGATCCCGGCGGATAACCCCTCCCCAAGCTGCTTTCCCTTTTCGGCTAGCCAGCCTGAGAGGGAGGATAACGCTGCCTTGATCGACGCGGCGGCTTGCTTACATTCTTCGACCCCGCGCCGCAAAAATGCGGTTATCGGCTGCCAGTAAAGCGTTAAGGCGATTGCGGTACCCGCCAGTGCTGCTATGGCCAGTCCTATCGGCGTCAGTAACCCCATCAGCGCTGCTCCCATCACGCGCAGACCGGTTGTCAGTAAGGGGAGCGAGGCACGTGCTAACCCCGCAATCACTTGACCGATTTTGCTAACACCCTGAGATAACGCCGGTAACAGACTGATTCCCAGCAGGGAAAAAGTGAATTTTAATACCGCCAGCGGGGCTAACACCGCCGCCAGCGATAAGGCGAGCGCCGCTACACCTGCGGTGACAACCGTCAGCCCCACCGCCACTTTCATCAAGGTGGCCGCCAGTTTGGGGTTTTCTTCTACCCAATGGCGTATTTTGTCAGTGACGGCTTTCATTTTTTCAATACTATCCAGCAGCGGCCTGCGCAAGGTTTCACCGAGACTGGATAAGGTGTTGTTGACCCCGGCTTTGAATAATAACCATTGGGCAGAAAGGGAGTCTTTGTCGATATCGGATTCGCGTTGCATGGAGCCGGTGGCTTTTTGACTGCGTGTCAAGGCGAGTTGGCGGCTCAATTCTTCACTATTGAGTCCCAATTTGGTGGCATCATCGCCAAACTGTTTGCCAAAAATCAGTGTCATGTTAACCAGTTGCTGGTCTTTGGGCAGTTTTTTGATTTTAGCCAGGACGGTTTGCAGGGTACCGATGGCGTCATGCGCAATGCCCCGTTGCAGGGCTTTTGCATTGAGACCCAGACGCTGTATCGCCGCTTGAAAGTCCTTGGTTTTTAGGGTGGCGATCCCCAGTTCCCGCACCATCGCTTTGCTGGCACTGGCGGCAATTTCGGGCGCAGCCCCCAGCGACAGGAAGGCGGAGCCCAAGGCCGCGGCTTGCCTGAAGTCCATTTTATCGGCCACATCACCCATGCGTTTGAGCACCTCAATGATATCAGCGCCTTTGGATTGGGTGTTATCATCCAAAAAATTGAGGGTATCGCCCAAAGCTTCGATATTTTTAATCGGGATTTTATACAAGCCGGCGATGGTGCCTAAGTCTTCTGCCAGTTCCCCCGCCGGTAATTCAAACGCTTTAGCCGCTTTGGCCGCGGTGTGAGCAAAATTAAGCAGGTTCTCTTTTTGTTCTTGCCAGGTGCTGCTGCCTTGGGTAACGCCCATGCGGGCACCCCCTTCCACTAAGGCAGCAAAATCCACCGCCCCGTTTTCGAGCGGTTGCTGCTCGGCGGCGTCTTTGATGGCTTTTTGCAGTTCATAAAATGGCGCGGTACGCTGGCCGTTGTCGTCACGTAAGCCACTCACCTGTTTGGCCACCCCTTTCATGGCCTCTTCAATATCACTATAGCGTTTTACTGCGGTGAGCACCGGCAGCCCCATCGCCATGCTTGCCCCCGTGGCCGAAACCCCCGTCCCCGCCACGCGATGGCGGGTCTCTTTGATGTGCTGGTAACGGGTTTTCGCCGCCGTCAGCCGCTGTTGCTGGTCTGTGGCGTGTTTTAAGCGACGGGTTTGTTGCGCTAAGCGCTGCGTGTAACGATCCGTTTCTCGGCGCAGGCGCGCAGTGGCGCCCGCACTGTCTTTGGCCGATATCCCCATCCGGTACAGCTGGGCGCGGTAGTGTTGTAATTGGGCGGTTTCACGGCGTTGTTGTTGTTCTAGCTGACTGACCGCTTTCCATTGAGCTGCTAGCGCGTTGGTTTGTTTTTTCGTCGGTGCGGTGACCCCTGACATCGCTTGTGCCATCCGCTGGGCTTGTAGATGCGCACTGCCTAATTCAGTGGACACTTTTTTCAGCGTGCCTTGCAGTGATTGAAAGGCGGTGAGCTTGCCCCCGGCCGCATTCAGCCGTTTTAAGGCATCACGGGACGTTTTTACCGCCGTTGCCAGGTGATGATGGCTCGCCTGCATCCGTTTGAGCGGGCGGGTGACTTTGTCTACCGCACTCATCACCACCTGAAGTCGGAGCTGTTTATCACTCATCCCGTCTCTCCCGGCGCCGCAGCGCTTTTTCACGCCAATCCAGTAATTCCGTTAAAGTCATGTCGAGCATCACGGAGGGCGGCCAGTGAAACAACATCGCAATGTCGGCCATCAAGGATCCTACCGTTAATCCGGTTGGAAACTGGACAGCACCGACTTCGGTAACAAAAAATAAATCAGCTCGACACTGAGGCGATACAAATCGCCCGGATCCAAGGCCATGATGTCACTTTGAGTCAACGACGGCGTGGTCACCCGCGGAAGCACGATCATCAGGGCATCCACATCGGTTTCTAATAACGCTTGCAATTTTACCCCGCGTAAGGCACCGGCCAGCGGTTTGCGTACGCTGATGTCAGTAATTCGGGTATCCCCGTGAACGAGCGGGCTATCCAAGGTGACGCTGCGCGCGGTTTTGTTTTTTTCTTCACCGTCGATAATAACCGCGTTCGGTGATTTCGCTATCGATTTGCTCATGTTTTATTCCATTAATAGATAAGAATGCGATCAGGCTCGCAAATGACACTGTCATGCTATTGTAAGAAGGCATTGGCCTGGGAAGATCCGATAAAATAAGCGATCATAATCCAATGGCACGTCGATGTTCTTTGAGCACGTCGACGCCCTCCACGATTTCAATCATATTGAGGGTGTCAATTTCGATGATCACCTTGTGATTAAGGGTTAATTTGTAATAGGTATTTTTGGATGCAATTTTGGTTTGGGAGTTGTCGCCCTGTTTGTAATCGCCACTGTCAATTTCCTGATGACGCCCGCGTGTCACCACTTCAATCTGAGTGATGTCCCCGGTATCATCGCGTTGCAGAGAGCCGGCGAAGCGCAGTTGCACGCCGTCAATTTTGGCACAGCCCCATTGTCGATACACTTGGGCTTCGACGCCGCCCAGCGTCCATTCCATGTCTATCGCGCCTTCTTCCAGACCGAGATCAATTTTGGCGCTGCCGTTCATGCCGCCCCCGCGATAGGCTTCCAGTTGGCGTACCAGTTTGGGTAAGGTAATGGATTCGACGACACCTTGGTAATTATCGCCGTCGTTAAACAGGTTAAAATATTTAAGTTTGCGTGGTAATGCCATGCTCTTTTCTCCTTACGCGCCCTGTTGTGCCAAGTTGATAAGATAACGATCAGTAATACGTTGCCGCAATGTTAGATTTTCTAACGGCGGCACCGGCGTGTAATCGTAATCAATCACCAATCTGCCGGCTTTGAGGGCATCTTTGTCATTGACGCTGTCATCAAACCAGCAGTGGCCGTCGATAAGATACCCCGCCGATTTTAGCGCCCGAAAGGTGGCGCTGATGCCTTCGACCACATCCTTGATTAAGGAGGGGTGGATCGGTTTGCCCATCGCCCACAGATGAGCGTTCGCTAAGGTATCGGCCAGCACGTGCGCGGTGCGGGTGTAGTTTTCAAACTGAAACAGCGGATCATCGGAGCAGGTACGCGAGCCCCAAAAGCGGTAGCCGTCTTGGCGGATCAGCGTGGTAACGGCATGTTGATTCAATATATTGGCCTCGGTGGCGGGGTTTTGCAGATCCCAATAGACATCGGCTGAAATGCCGGTCACCCCGTTAACACCGACGTTGGAGAGGGTTTTATGCCAGCCGGTGTGTTGGTCAATTTTCGCGCGCAGACCGAGCGCCCGTGCGGTTGCCCAGGCGGTGTTTTCTGTCTTGGTCACCGTATCCCAGCTGAGAAAATCCGGCCAAATCAACATGGCTTCACGTTGATTAAAATTTTTGCGGTAGTTCAGTGCCTCATCGCTCGTTTTGCAGCCATAGGCACTGAGGTAAGCGAATGCGCGCAGGCTCTGCGCAATGGACAACAATTTCGTTGCTACGGCGGGGGTATCATGCCCCGGCACACCGAGAATACGCGGTTTGACGCCACATTGACCTTGGGCAGCGAGCAGGGCGGGCAGGCCGGTTTTGCGCCCCTCAGGGGTGGTGCCGCCAATGATATTGGTGGTGGTTTCGGCCTCACTTTCCCCTTGTGCCACCCGGACGACCACGGTAACCGGCTGAATTTGATCGCCAATGGCCTCGAGCGCACGGGCTAAGGTGCCGGTTTCACCCGCTTTGCCACTGGCCGTGAGCACATCGGTGAGCAGAACCGGGGTATTGAGTGGAAAGGCAGTGACATCGGCATCGTCAGCGGTGCAGACCATGCCTACAATGGCGGTGCTAACAGGGGTAATGGGGCGGGTGCCTTCGTTGATTTCTTGTACACTGACACCATGGTGATAAAGTGGCGGCATTGAGCGGATCTCCAGTTACGATTTCCGCTAGTGTGCCGGGTTTTGTCGCTGAGCGCAGGGGGTTCCGGGTGTGTGGAGCGTGGGACACTGTCATCTATACCCTTCGCCTTTCAAGTTACGGCTTTGTTGTCTGCGGGTGCTCACCGAATCACGTAGTATGTCTACGCTCATCGGTCTCACCCCCTGGCTGCCTTGCCGTAACTCGAAATTCATTGGGTATATCCGGCTTTTACTGACTTTGCTGCATCAGAAAAAAGTGATCACGCTACCGTAGCGTGAACAGGCGGCCAGGTCGGCACCACATAGCCGTTATTGACGGCTTCAATCAATAGCCAGTGCGGCAGGTCTGGAAGCGCAATCAACGGCCAGTTTGCTTGCGTTGGCCAGGCTTTATAGGCCGCGCGTACTGCCATTAACTCGCCCCGTTGTTCAGGCGTGAGGGGGCGATCTTCAATAGAGTAGTCAATCAGCGTCAGTCCATCAGTGGCGATGATAAAGGCATTGCGATAACGGCGCGCGGCGGCGGCCAGTTTATCCTTATCAAGAACCCAGCCGGTGCCGTTCCAGTGGTCAAAGGGGCTCGAGGGCTTTTGCAAGGTGATTTCTGCGTCTAATGCCCCTATCGCTGTCATCAAAAAGGCGTGGCCGGTTTTGATGTGATAAACCCTTTTCCCGCGATGATCGTCCACTTTTTTCCATTGCTCACCGTCAAATACCGCAACAACCCCCTCCATCAAAGGCGGTGGGGCATTTTCGGTGCAGTACTGGGGTAATCCGGTATGCGCCGGGATAAAAACTTCTTTTTGGCCGCAATATTCTCCGGTTTCTGCCGCGTAATGATACAGGCTAAGGAGGCGATCATGCTCTGAAAAAGAAAAGGGATTCATGCTAACCTCAGAATGTAGTTAAAGGCGATATTTTTTACGGTGGTTTCCGCGTTACCGTCACCCTTAATGTGAATGACATGGGAATGAGCACCGAGAGCAACCCTGTGGTTATGCGCGCCAATGCCGACAGTATGGTGATGTGCGCCAATACCCACCGTATGATGGTGTGCGCCAATGCCAACGGTATGACTGTGCGCCCCGGCTGAAGCCGATTGAGGCCAAGAAAACACCTCACTGGTATAGTCATCCCCTGAGGCATAGATATAGTTTCCCCTGTCCATATTGTGTCCCTGCGGAACACCGTGGGTATGGGCACCGGCGATGTTGGTTCCTTTGGTGCCATAATCAAAGTGGCTGGTTGTTTTTGTTCCGTAATCAAATGATGCGCTGGTTTTCGTGCCGTAATCGAACTGACTGACTGTTTTTGTCCCCAGATCAGTGCTAGCAACGCTAGCGTGGTGGCTATGGTGTTTATTGCCATCTTGTTCTTGCGACAAACTCTTACGACTGGCCGGTTTGCCTTTTATCGTCCAGCCACGCATATCCGGGATAACCCCGTTAGGATAGGCTTTCGCTAACAACGGGTAGTGCGCGGTATTGAAAGTTTGCCCGACCATCAAGGCGTAGCCGGGCGGTATCCACTCGAGTGGCCAAGGCATCGGCATCCCCACGGGAACCAGATTATTGCTGATCCCCAAATGGGTGAGAAAGTGGAGTTTATTAGGAATGTCTGCGCCATTGAGCGCTTTGGTCAGTTTAGTATTGGCGTTGTTATTGGCATCACGGGCTAATTGATAAGCGGTCTTGACTGCTTTGGGGGTCGCGGCCTGTGTTTCACTGTTGCTGTCGGTAGCACTGCTGAGAATGACAAACCCTTTTTCGGTTTGACTGGCATCGGGATGGTTGCGCGATTTTTCGTGTGCTGAATGTCGCTTGTCGATATCCATCACTTTACCATCAAGGTATTTTTTGCTGGCAGTAGTGGCTAATTGATAGGCGGTCTTGACTGCTTTGGGGGTGGCGGCCTGCGTTTCACTGTCGCTGTCGGTGGCGCTGCTGAGAATAACAAACCCTTTTTCGGTTTGACTGGCATCGGGATGGTTGCGTGATTTTTCATGTACTGACAGTAAATTATCCACATAGGCTTTGACTTCAATCAGCTTATCATCCACATGGCGGCGGGTCGCCACCACCACTGAGGGATCGATTTTGAGTGTGATGGCCGCCGTGTTACTGACAATCAGTACCATACACAAGGTTTGTGTGCGACCACTGCCTTGCTGAATTTGCGGTTTGTAGGTTTCGGGGCAATTGGCCAAGGCAATAAGCGTCCCGTCGTGGTCAAATAAGCCGATTTCTCGGATCCACCATCCCCCGTCGGCGGCGGGGATCACTTGTTCGGCAATCAGTTGATGGGGGTTAATGGGGTCGATGCTCAGCGAATTGAGCGCCGCGCGGCGGTGCTCATTGATAAGTTGGGTTTGACGCGGATCGGGTGTGGGTAAGCTCCCCCCACCGTCACCGACCGCCATGTGTGTTATTTTTAACGGTATCCCCAATGCCGTCGCATTGGCCAGTTTAGCGGCGCCCTGATGGGTGAGGACAGCATAAAATTTTTCGTTCATGAAGTGATACTCAGATGGTCAATTAAATGGACAGCGCCGCCGCGATACGTGGTACCGGTCACGGTAAGGCGGTCGGGGAGGTAGGGATACACCGTGAGTTCATCCCCCTCATAGCAGGCGGCACCCACATAGGCGGCGCCCTGTGTAGCCAGCTGGATGGAGAGGCCAATCAGGTGGCGGCTACGCGGTTTGGCCTGATCAATCAGGCGTTCCAGCTCAACATACATGGCTTCGGTGATGCCGGTGTCAAGTACACCGATATCCAGCCGAAATGTCCCAGGCGGGTCATTATTTTGCCACCACTCGATAACACGGATCAGGTAACCCAGCGGCTCCACCACGCGACGCAGCGCCGCAATCGTGCCTTTGTGTTTATGCACATAAAAGGCCGCCTTAACCACCGCCCGTTTGGTCGCCTCTGACCAGCTTTCATCCCAGCGATCCACTGACCACGCCCAGGCCAAGTAAGGCAGTAAGGCGACAGGGCAGCGGTCTGCATCCCACAAGGGGCGCAGGGGAACCGTCATATCACTCAAGCCCGCACAGGCTTGCGCCGCCGCGATTTCTACTGCCGAGGAGCCCGGCGGCAGTAAGCTGTTATTCATCACAACCGCCTAGGGTTAAGCGATAACTGCGGCAATAGGCGGCTTGTGTTTTATCCAAGATCACATCATGCAAGGGTGCCGCCAGAACTACCCGCTGTACCCCCTCAACATGCAGCGCCCCATAAATCGCCGACAAGCGGATATCACGCCCTAAACGCCGTTGGGCGTTGACGTAAGCCTTGAGTCGATTTTCAGCCGCCGCGCGGATCGGTTCGGCTTCGGGGGTAGGGTAAAGGGTCAATGTGGCGTTAATGCGGTAATCGATAATGGTGGCCGATTGGACGGTCAGGCGATCTGCCACCGGGCGGATATTTTCATCATTGAGTGCGGCGTTAACCCGGGCTAACAGGTCTGCGGACGCCGCACCGTTATTTTCTCGCGATAAGACCGTGAGGGTGACGCAAGCGGGTGAGGGGCTGATTGCTGAGGCATCGGCTACTCGACCATCCGCACTGCGGGCATGAAATTCGTAAGCACCGCTGCAACCGGCTACGCTGAAGCCTTCAAAAGCCTGTTGAATACGGAGGCGAAAATCGCTATTGCGCCGCGTCGTTAATCCGTTGACGTAACACTAATTCACGGTACGTGCTTTCTTGCAGCAGTTTGGTGATAGGCTCGGATTCATAGTTGAGCGTTTGGCTGAGCGCTGCCTGCTGCTGCAGGGGAGATAGAGCAATAAACTTTTCTTTACGCTGCTTGAACAGCGTTTCAAAATCGAGTGGCTCCACGACCTGCGGTGCCGGCAGTAAGCTTAAATCCAGGCTGGGCATTATTGTCCTCCTATCGGCAATGAGAGCGTAAAAGGCACGCCGCTATCGCGTTGATGACCGCTGAGGTCGATTTGCATGTTGCCGTTGATAGCCGAGGTAAGGGTAATGGCGTTTAACGTGATGCGGTTTTCCCAGCGTAATAGGGCACTGTAAATCGCCGCCTTCATTTTAAGCTGTAGTGTGGGACTTTGCGGGCTGTCGATCAGGCGAGAGAGCAGCGATCCGTAATCCCGGCGCATCACACGGGAGCCTAGCGGGGTGATTAAAATGTCGTTGATCGATTGACGAAGATGTGCCCTGTCGCTGATCGTGTTGCCACTGTGGCGGTGCATGCCGAGATAAGTCATGTGGGGGCTCCCGTCTGATCGCCGCCCCCTTTCACCCCAGGGTGCTGATGGCGGTGCAAAGTGATACCGTTAGAGATCAAATTGCCGCCCCCGTGGGTGAGGTCGCCGCGGAGGGTGCCACCCCGGTTAACCTGCAGGGAATCGGTGATAAGCTGTTGGGTGCAGGTGACTACCGGGCTGTCCAGCGTGATCGCCGTGGTGGCGGTTATCGTTGCCGTTTTGATGCCAGTGACCGCTAAGTGACCCGTTTTAGGCTCATAATGACATTGCGCCCCGTCGGAGAAGCAGAGCAGGATCGCTGCTTCTGAGGCCGACGGTGCCGGATTGGCATCGGAAAAAATCGCCGGTAATACAAACGCTGTGGTCAATTCACCACTGATACTGAGGATCAGCACTTGCTCACCAATTGAGGGCGCTGACCACATTTTGATGTGACCCGCACGTGAGGTCAGCCAGTGTAGCCAATCGGTTTCTAACTCGCCTGTTTTTACCCGGCACCGGCCTTGCGTCGTATCGACTGCCGATACCGTGCCAATGCGGATCACATTTGCCAGGCGGCGTTGATAGTCTGCATTATCGAAAGTTTTCATGCCCTCAGTGTGCCGCCTATCGGGCGCGGGAGCATGTGAACAGCGTTGTGTGGGGAGTGGGACAATCAAGATCAGAATGGGAAAAAATCCAGAGAAAAATACTGCCTCTGGATTCTTCTTATACAAATTTTTTAAAAACTTCTACCGTTAATGTAGGGGTAATATCATCAGACCAGGCTAATCTTCAGACTCATACCACATGCAATAGCGTAACGTTCTAAAGTGAAAATACTGGCTTTAGCTGCATTTTTCTCAAGTTTACTTACTGCCGGTTGAGTGATCCCCATCCGTTCAGCAACTTGGGTGCTGTTTAAACCAGCCAGCTTACGCATATTAAGAAGTAGCTCTTGTAATTCTTCTTGCTTTTTTTCTGCCAAATACGCGGCTTGTACCGCTGAATTTTGCAGGGCTTTTGCCTTGATTTTTGAATACGGAACACCTTTAATTGTCATTGATTAACTCCTCAAGTCTCTTTAAAGCCAATTTAATTTCCGCTGTTGGTGTCTTTTGGGTTTTCTTAATAAAGGTTCGCAAAATATAGATTTTTCTATCTTTAGTGAATGCAAAAAAAGTTCTGGTAATATGTTTTTTTCCCGCACGTAGTTCAAAAAGCCCATCTTGGATAATATCAGTGTGTGGATAACGTAATTTATTACCTTTAGCTTCTAACTTATCCAGCGCTGAAAGTACTTTGGCCTGCATAGTGTCTTCCAGTGTGTAGAGTTCATTTTCAGCTTCAGGATGAAAGATTAGCTCAAACATTCATTGCTCCCTTAATGATAGCCAATGATAACTCATAAGTTATAATAACTCAAAGGTTATTTGTAAAATTTGGTTTTTTGTGCTGTAACTGTAATAACACCCCCTACCCCGCCAAATACACCAACGCCAGATCAGTAATTCTTTCAATATCCTTATCAGTCAACCCCAGTAGCGGACGGCGTTCATAACGTACGGTGACGCCGTTACGCGCGACTTTATCCCGCAGGCCATAATGATGCACCCGTGCTACGGGTGTGACAGGACGCGCAAAACTTAACGTGGTTTCACCGAAGCTATTGTTATGCTTTAAAAAGCGAGCGGTGCGTAATTGGGTAAACATCTTGCGTTTAATGCGTCCGTGTTTATCACGGCGTTTTTGCTTGCGCGGCGCAAACGGGGTGCCATCGGGCGCCTGTTGTGCTTGGATACGCTGCTTTTGCCGCTGCCGTAATTGTTTGGCTATCTGGCGGGTGAAGGCTTTTCGGCGTGCCGGAGATAATTGTTTCAGCAGGTGGGCGAGCGCGTGGCTCAGTGGATCACTGGGCTTTAGCGTTGTCATGGCATCACTTTTTCTTTTTTGATAAAGAGTTCATAGTGAAGATCAGTGGTATCCGGATCCGGCGGTTCATCCCTGTGGGTGACCTGTAACATCCCCTGTTGTTCTTTGACGATCACCCGTTCGGTCAGTTTGAGATTGATACTGATATCACGCAGGCTGTGATTGATATGATCGGCTTCAAAAGTGAAGCCCTCAGCCCGTTTATCATGATGGGCCATACTGTCCGGCTGATGGCGACGTAACCAGTGTAAAATCGGCACAAAGAGGGTATCGGCGTCGCCACTGTAATCGGTGATGATCAGATTGAGTGTGTATTGATATTCAAAGGACAAAGAGGCGGCCAGCGTGGAGACGATAGCCCCCCGGTCAATAAAAATATGCAGGCTATCGGGATTTTGTTTGAGATAAGGGACGGCGTCTGTGAGGGCTTGGCGCAGTGAATCGGGTTTTAACATGCAGGTTATCCTTCTGCCTTAAGACAGACTTGGCGGATATAGTCTTGTAATCCGGCTATTTGCTGCGTCGCGGTGTCGATACGCTCTCGGAGATGGAAATAATGTTTGATAGCGGTGTCGTTAAGTCGGGCGCGGGTGCCATCATCCAGGCCGGTGGGGGCAGTGGCCGGGGACAGGGGACAGGTGGCATTGAGCTGCACCCTACGCTGCTTATCATTAACATCACGTTCAAGCGCTGCCAGCTGCGTTTTGGCATGGGTTAATTCCTGGGTGTGTTGGTTATCAAGTGCGGTGAGCTGTTGGTGCTGCTTTTTTATTCCTTCCATGATGATCAGTGCGTTGTTACGCTCATCCGTTATTCTTTTGATGATATTTTCTTTTTTTGCTAACTCAAAGTGATAATACCCCGCAGCCAGACTCATCAGCAGAATGAGGCTCATCAGAATAAAACAACCTCGGTTAAACATCGCTCCCCCAACAGGTCAGCTCACTTTCCTGCGCACGTCTTATCACTTGACCGGCGCAGTTATGGGCACGGAGGCGACAATCTTTGCCGCCATCAAAAATCCAGCGTTTAATTTCTGCACAGGCGCCTTGATAGTCACCGGCATTGAGTTTGCGATAGAAAGTGGACGCCGTGCATTTACTCGCGCCGAGGTTATAGGGGCAAAACGAAGCAATCCCGGCTTTCTGCACGTCGGTTAAGGGCACCTTGATATGCTGTTCGACCCAGGCAATCGCTTTGTCCACTTCAAATTGGTTAATTTGCTCGCATTTTTCGCGACTGAGTTGCATCCCCGGCGTGACCGGCTGACCCTCCACCCGTGTCGCCCCGCGGCAGATTGTCCAAATATTTGCACTGTCTTGATAGGCTTGCAGCCGGTTGCCTTCTTTTTCTTGCAAGAATTGTGCGAGCAGGATCGCAGTACTGGCACCGGCAGCGATCAACGCATAGACTTTTTTACTGAGGTGGCGCATGCTGATCCCCGTGAGCTTGATGGGCATGTTCGGTCAGGTGTTGGCGCTGGAGGTCGTGCATTTCCTGTTGGCGTTGATCTTCGCGCCTTTTGTAGTAGCGGTTATTGAGGTAGGTGCCGATGCCTAACGCCAGACCAATCAGGGTCGCCCAGTCCTGTAACGTCCAGGCACCCAAACAGGTGAGTAGCCAGGCGGATAAATACGAAAGCCAGGCGGTGTGTCTGTCCATTGTGTGTTAATCCCACAGTTGTAGTCCTTGTTTGAGCGGAGCAGGGGGCGCCGAAGGCATCTCTACTGCGGTGCCGTGCGGTAAGATCACGCCGATGTCCGCAAGACCCGGGTTGAGGGCGAAGACCTGTTCGGTGATGCCGTCGGTACGCCGGGTATAACGCCAGCACAGGGCGTCTACGGTGTCGTTTTGTTGGGCAAAAATTTTCATTCACGGTGAGCCCTTCTCGTGCTGTTGTTTACAAAGTTAAATCAATGCAATGGTGGCGCGGGGAAGCCCTTGCAGATCACGTATTGCCCAGGCGGCATCGCGGCGAAGGTGTTCAATGCGGGTTTCGAGCGCATCGGCGCGTTTATCGCCTGTTGCGGTGGCGTCAAAACTGCGAAATCGTTCTGTTACCGTGGCCTGTATCAGGCAATAGACGGCGCGGCGGTAAAGGTGAAGGCGGGCGTTTTCATCGTCCACCTGCTCGCCGGGAACCTCAACCAGGGCGGTATAGCCCGCCTGTTGTTGTTTTTTTTGCCATTGGGCGAGCCGATGATGCGTTTCATTGAGAGCAAATTGGGCGGCTTCCCGCAAACGTGCGGGGGTCAGCGTGCCGTCTTGGCGCATGGTATCCCGGTAATGCTGTAGATCGAGATCCGGCCAGAAGCCGTTATTTTTGATGTGCTGCGGTTTGTTGCGCGCCGCTTCATCCGTGATGGGATTGATTGCAATGCTAACCATCGTCCGTTCTCTCAATATATATGCCCAATGCGTTTCGAGTTACGGCAAGGCGGCAATCAATCGAATCCCAGGAGTGTACAGATAGTACATGACTGGGATAAGAGTGAGCTGCCAACGCCGCCGTAGCTTGAAAGGCGAAGGGGATAAGGGGCGGTGGACAGGCTCATTGATAGAAAAATAGCCTATCACTGGCCTGTGCCGCCCTCGCCGTGGGCGTTCGGGGGTACCGTCTGCGGTAATTTTTCTGTCTGAAGACACTTTTCTAGCTGTTTGATATCGGTTTTCACCCCACTGCGGGGATCTAGGGTGAGAGCCTGTTTTAAATGAAGACAGGCCTGTTGATAGTCCCCGTCTTGACGCAAGGCATAACCGAGCATTTTATGCAGTCGGGCGTTAACCTGATCGGGCATGTCTTGCCCACGTAAAAGGTGTTGCGCCCGTAACAAGGAGGCCGTATCCAGCGGGCGTTTTTCGAGCAGGGTTCGGCCTGCCACCGCCGCCACTTCTTCGGCGATTAAGCAGGCGGTGGAACGTTGGAAGCTGTCCGGAGGCACTAAATCATAGTGGATGGCGTAGTCAGCAATATCGAGAGCGCTGGCCAGATCGCCGATATCCAGTTGCCAAATCAGCATCCGCATCAGGATCGCATCTTGGGTGCCGCTGCCGCCGGCCAGTACCCCGGCGACCCACGGTAAATAGGTCGGCAGCAAGGTGCGTTTGACTTCCGCTTTGCGGCTGAGCGATTCAATGCTTTTTAACTGCAGTAAATCTTGCTGCAACTGAAATAATAATAAGTCGTAGGGGCTGGCAGGGTGCCCTGCCGCGATCTCACGCAATGGTATCGCTTGCTGGGCAGCCACAAACTGTTTATGACGACGTGCCGGGTTGCTCATGGCCTGTTACCCCTCGGCAGGCGGCGTAATATCACCTTGTCAGCGCTAATGATAAAAGACCGTAAATTGCTAATTTAATTTGTCCACTCAAGCCAGAATGCAGTTTCCTTTGTGGTGACAAAGCCATGAGGGAAATAAGCATGCTAAGAAGAGAGGACCACTACATGATAAAACAACGCCATCAACAGGGGGCATTTATTGTTGATATTGCCCATCAGATAGGGTGTTCAGAAAAAACGGTGAGACGGCACATTAGCTATCCTGCGCCGCCAACAGCAAAACGCGGTAAAAAACAGGTTGCTAAACTCGAGCCCTTTAAAGACTACATCGATTCAAGGTTGAGTGAACAGGTTTGGAATGCGGCGGTTATTTTTGAGGAAATCCGTGAAAAAGGCTACCGGGGTGGGAGTGCGATGCTCCGACGTTATATACATCCCAAACGTCCGCTCAGGGCCTCGAAAAACACGGTACGCTTTGAAACCCTCCCCGGTTATCAACTTCAACACGATTGGGGAGAAATCATCGTTGAGGTGGCAGGCTCTGCCTGTACGGTTAATTTTGCCGTTAATACGCTCGGTTTTTCGCGTCGCTTTCATGTCTTTGCTGCCCCTAAGCAAGATGCTGAGCACACGTATGAATCGCTGGTTCGCAGCTTCAATTACTTCGGTGGCAGCGTAAAAAATGTCTTGGTAGATAACCAAAAAGCCGCTGTTATCAAACATGGACAAAATGGCCACATCGAGTTCAATGCGGGCTTCCTGCAACTGGCTAATCACTATGGGTTTAGCCCTCGCGCCTGTAAGCCTTATCGACCGCAAACGAAAGGCAAAACCGAACGGATGGTGGGCTATGTTAAACACAATTTTTTCACTCGCTACCGTCAGTTTGAGAGTTTCGCTCATGTTAATCAACTGCTAGCGATGTGGCTGGCGAAAGTGGCAGACCAGCGTCATCTTCGTCAATTCAAGCAGACACCGGAAAATCGTTTTGCTGAGGAAAAAATAGCCTTGATGCCACTCCCTGCGACTGATTTCGATACCAGCTACTTCGACCTACGACAAGTGGCATGGGACAGCTATATCGATGTCAGAGGTAATCGCTATAGCGTGCCTTCATTCTGGTGTGGTCGTGCGGTTAATATTCGTATCGGTTTAGATAATACGCTACGTATTTACGGCGATGAGCAACTGCTCGCGACGCATCTCTTGCAGGAGGTAACGCAGGGCTGGCAAAAGGTGCCAGAACATCATCAAGCCCTTTGGCAACAGGTCAATCGAGTAGCGTCTCGTTCGCTCAGTGTGTATGAGGAGCTACTCTGATGGAAATGGAAAACTTGTTGATACGGTTAAAAATGGATTACCTGGGCGATGCGTTGGAGAGTTTATGTGAAGAAGCCACCAAGAAAGCACTGAACTACCGTGAATTTCTCCAGCAGGCATTAGCCCAGGAATGGAACGGGCGTCACCAAAAAGGCTTGGAATCGCGGTTAAAACAAGCACGTTTGCCGTGGATAAAAACCTTGGAGCAATTTGACTTTACTTTCCAACCAAGTATAGACAGGAAAATTATCCGCGAGCTGGCGGGGCTGAGGTTTGTCGAACATCATGAAAACGTCATTTTGTTAGGCCCACCTGGGGTAGGGAAAACGCATTTGGCGATAGCGCTGGCTGTCAAGGCAGCTACAGCTGGGCATCGGGTATTGTTTATGCCTCTGGATAGACTCTGCTGTACCTTAATGAAGGCAAAGCAAGAAAACCGTCTGGAACGCCAACTTCAGCAACTGTGCTATGCCAGGGTATTAATACTGGATGAAATCGGGTATTTACCGATGAATCGCGAAGAAGCTAGCCTATTTTTCAGGTTATTGAGCCGTCGTTATGAAAAGGCGAGCATCATTCTCACATCAAATAAAAGTTTTACTGATTGGGGGGACGTATTCGGTGATCACATTTTAGCAACTGCGATTTTAGACAGGCTTTTACATCATTCAACCACATTGAATATTAAAGGAGAAAGCTATCGACTCAAAAATAAACGCAAAGCAGGCATGTTGCCTATAAAAACGACTGATATTATCCAGGCGCCTGGAATAGAAACCCAACAGGAAAATTAGCAAAAACTGGACATTTTAAAGTAGCAAAAAGTGGTCAATCTAAAGTAGCGTTGACATTCATTTAGAAGACGGCTTTTATGCGACGTTTTAAAGCGCCTGACGCTTTTTACGTTTTATTTCTTCTTCATGCAGGAGCAATTGTTGCCAACCGGTTAATTTGGTGTGTTTCTTTCGGTACGCCTGGATGGCGATAATCACCGTGAAAAACATCGTGATGGATATCAAGAGTGCTATGAAATAACTCATCTTCTCTCCTTGCTATTTTTTTCATCTGATGTAACTGATCGATGTAATCGGTAGCTTGTGCTAACGCATCCACCTTGCCAAACGACTGATTATCTAACCACAGGTGATAACGGCTCATCGGCTGCGTCGCCGTTTTCGGCAAGTAGGTAATGGTAAACCCACGGTATGCTTTGGAATGACGATTTATGGAGGTTGTGGGGTGTGTCATATATTCCCTCAAACGCGCTTTTCGATGGTATCAAAACACTCGATAACAGGGATTGCATAAAGAGCTACCATATTGATACGTTTTAATTCTCTTCGATTGTTTATCGTGCGTTTCAATAATGGGAGGTAGTTACGCTCAGCATCACTTTGAACTTGTCTTAATTCCATGCCAGTAAACTTTGCATACTCACTAAGTGTCATGCTTGGTCTGATATTATTCGCTGTTAAATAAGAAAGAGATAACTCCATAGCACTAGCTATGGAAGGATGCGGATTCCTTTGCGTCAATGAAACAATACCTTCTTTTGATTTTGGAGCGCGGATCAATTCACTTTCCAATGGTTTATTTTGTTGCACTGCTTCCATGAGTTATCCTTACTGGATTGGTTTAAAATTATTTAGATTACTTCTAAAAATCCTCTTTTGAGGATGTTTGTAGATAATAATCCTCAGGAGAAGATCATGTCAAGCCATTATGGGGAAAAATTAAAAAAAATTCGTACTGTTGAAGGTTTAACCCAGCCACAATTTGCAAGTGAAACTGGTGTGAGCCTTGGAGCAATAAGAAACTACGAAACTGGCCAAAGAGATGTTGGAATTAGTGTTATTGACAAAATAGTTAATCATGTCCGCTTTAAAAAATATGCGTTATGGTTGATAACTAATTCTATCGCTCCAGAATCAGGGCAAATAGCCCCAATTCCTACACACTATAGGAAAGAAGAAGAAACATTTAGCCGTCCAGACAGAAAAATAGATTAATTTTGCACCTGCTGGGTTTGGATATCATGACATGAGTCAAAAAATGAATAGCGATAAAGTTTGTGTTTCAACAGCGACCTACTCAGCTTGACCTCAATAAACGGTATCAATAACCCGCTGCCATTAGGCTCAGTCTGAGCAGGTAAAAAAACCTCAATAATTTTTATTTTTTGAGAACGTGATCACAAAAACCTTGCTGTTTTAATTCACTCAATACCCAACGGAGATCATCGGCGATATAACTTACGATATGGGGAAGAACATGTTGCTGCATTCCATTGATGTCTTTTTGTATCAGATCCAAATACAAAAAGTGCAATAGATTTTTAGCTCGATTTAATTTGTGATAACTTTCAATGCTGATTTGTGACTGTTTCATGACGCGATCTCCCTGGATAAACGCTCTGCATCACGCCCCCTTAGCCAGCCTTCCATCTCATCGGCATACCACCCTATACGACGAATGCCAATGCGGATCGGATTAGGGAAATCATGTTTTTTCCACATTTCATCTAAAGCGCTGTCGGAGGCAATGCGCAGAATGGACTTCACTTCCTTTTTCAGTAAGATTTTACGATTTAACATTGACATTGCTCTTTTTTCCTTGAGTAAACGGGATAGCCCGCGGAGGAAAAGATGATTGATCTTCTTTCGCTGTAAATAAAGAAGAAGGGGGCTTATTAAGCCCTCTCGTCTCTTAATGCGCTATTTTGTTCTTTTTTTCATCATTTTTATCTCTTCACACCATCGCTTCAGGATATCTTTATTGAATTTATGGTGATAACCCGCTTCAGTGGCATAAGCCGATAATATGTTGGCCGCTTGAGTATAATTGGCTGAAATATCGCCCTGTATTTTTTTATACAGACTGATAATGGCGACTTTGCAGGCGATTGAGGTTCGCCCGCTGTGATTCGTTTTGGTTTGATGATGAGATAGGATAGCGTTAGGAATCGGCTTGCCAGTGGTGTTAAGTCGATGGATTAACGCCTGTCGCTGTAAATAGAAGAGAGTAAAGTTGTATTCGGTATTACAAACAGCAGCCTTTCGCAATGCTTGTATAACCGAGGCGGTCTCGAGGGGGGGCAGTGCTTGATAGTCATCAAAAGGTAGGGGATTGAGAGGCTTACGATAGATTTTTATCGTGGAGAGAGACCCGTGCTGCCGTTAAGGAGGCGGCACAGGTAGGAATGCGCTTCACAATGGTTTAAATAATCCTCAGTGATAAAAGTGTTTAACACGGCATGCAAATCCATATAAGCAAACTCGGCGTATTCGTCAAGAAATGAATCGTTCATTAATTAATGCCTCTCATGATTGACTGATATTCCCCATTTTTTGACACTTTAATGCCCCAAAAAAAAGTATATCAGTCCGTATTGATGAATATTTAACAGGAGTATTATGTACTCAAGATAATAATTACCCTATCAATAAAAGAAGTAGAATATTAATAATAAATTATTTTTACTGATGCAGATCTTATTTAAACTCAATAGTGCTTAATTTGTCAGACTCCCCTTTAATTCTTCTAACACTCTCGGCAGCCGTAAATTTCCCAGTGGCAGCCCGCTCGACAAATTCGCCCCACCAATCCATCAAGACTTTGCGTTGTTCCAAATAAGTGCTGCGGTTATAGGCACTACGTACTTTGTTTGTATCAACATGTGCCAATGCTGCTTCAATTACATCTGGAGCAAACCCTTTCTCATTGAGAGTTGTACTGGCAATAGATCTAAATCCATGTGCCACTAATATGTTCTTGTACCCCATACGGCGTAGAGCCATGTTCGCTGTTGCACTATTCATTGGTTTTAATGGATTTTTGAATGAGGGGAACACGTAAGGCCGGTGTAAGCTGATCGGTTTCATCGCTTCTAATACCGCCAGTGATTGGGGAGAGAGCGGCACAACATGTTCCCGGCGCATTTTCATCCGACCGGCTGGAATTGTCCATATTTTATCAATCAGATTGATTTCATCCCAACGAGCGGTAGCGGCTTCTGATGGTCTGGTGATTGTCAGTAATTGAAATTCTATCACCAGTCTGGTTTGTAACTCTATATTGGCAATAGACAGTGTACGCATGAGTTCTGGCAGTTTTTCCGGCCTAATTGTAGGCATGTGCGTTACTACTGGATTTTCAAAGACCTGGCTGATCTTCGTAGCAGGGTTTGCCTGTATCAACCCTGCATTAACGGCATAGTTCATTACTTCTTAATACGCATCGTAACCCGTCGTACTGTTTCTAATCGACCACTGGCACAAATAGGTTGCATGGCTTGTATAAATGTTTGTGCGGTTAGATTATTGATAGAAATCCCTTCCACGTAAGGGAAGATGCTCTTTTCCAGTGATCTCCATATATTATTAAGTGTATCTTTGGTTAACCCTTTTGATTTTTTTACTGCAAACCAATCGGCAGTGATTTTAGCAAAAGTATTGTTATTAGATGCCTTTTCTTTCTCTTGCTGCTGTCTTTGTTGCTCCTGCGGGTCGATCCCTTGTGCCAAGAGTGCTCTTATCTCCTCTCGTACACGTCTGGCTTCTGCCAGAGATAAAGCGGGGTAATGTCCTAGCGTTAAGGTTGTTCACTTTTTCGTTGAGGGATGATAGTAGCGTAGACGCCACGTTTTAACGCCTGATAATTTAACAAACAGCAGCAATCCACCGCCATCATACAAAGATAAATCTTTGTTGACTGCCTTTGCTTCTTTCACTTCGGTATTGGTTAGAGGCTTTACTTGTATCGCCATATTAATCACCATTAATAGGACTATGGGACTACTTATTTTGGGCACTAAAAGATAGAGTCCCAAATCTAGTCCCTAAAAAACAGAGTATAACCATGCCACACTAGAGTATAAGAGGCAACAAAAAACCCGCAAACTTAGTTAGAATGCGGGTTTCTTTAAAACTACAGTCAGTAAAAGATACTGGCCGATATAATATTTGGTGCCCGGACTCGGAATCGAACCAAGGACACGAGGATTTTCAATCCTCTGCTCTACCGACTGAGCTATCCGGGCAACGGGGCGAATTAAACCCTATTGCAGTTGTGCCGTCAACGAATTTTTCTGCTTAAGACGCTTGGTTGTTCTCTTTTTAGGCAAATATAAAATGAAGTTGTGTTCTGTATACCCTTCGCCTTTGAAGTTGCCGCTAGGCGGCCAGGGTATGAGACCGATGAGCGTAGACATACTACGTGATTCGGCGAACACCCGCAGCCAACAACGCGGCGGCTTCAAAGGCGAAGGGTATATTGTGACAGCCATCGAGTAGATAAGTTATGATCCCTGATATGAGTCAGAAAATAAGGATAATAAAGTAATGACTGCATTAACTCATGATGTTGTAGAAAGCCAAGCGCTACACACTTTTACCGAAAACGCTTATCTGAATTATTCCATGTACGTCATTATGGATAGGGCCTTACCTTTTATCGGCGATGGATTAAAACCAGTACAGCGCCGGATTGTCTATGCCATGTCTGAACTGGGTCTGAATAATAGTGCAAAATTTAAAAAATCGGCGCGCACCGTGGGGGATGTGTTGGGCAAATATCATCCTCATGGTGATAGCGCTTGTTATGAAGCGATGGTTTTGATGGCACAATCTTTTTCTTATCGCTATCCGTTAATCGACGGTCAGGGAAACTGGGGTGCGCCAGATGATCCTAAATCCTTTGCCGCGATGCGTTATACCGAATCTCGTTTATCTAAGTATGCGCAAATATTATTGGCTGAATTAAGTCAAGGCACCGTGGATTGGATTGCTAATTTTGATGGCACCTTGCAAGAGCCAAAAATGTTACCCGCTCGATTACCTAATATTTTGCTTAATGGCACTACTGGCATCGCCGTTGGCATGGCCACCGATATTCCCCCCCATAATGTAGAGGAAATTGCTCAAGCGCTTATTCAATTGATCGATAAACCTAGCGCCTCTTTAGACGAGCTACTTGAATATGTGCAAGGGCCTGACTTTCCTACTGATGCTGAAATCATCACGCCCCGCCATGAAATAAAAAAAATTTATCAAACAGGGCGAGGCTCTATACGCATGCGTGCGATATGGAACAAAGAAGAGGCTAATGTAGTTATCACGGCATTACCTCATCAAGTATCAGGCGCCAAAGTGTTAGAGCAGATTGCAGGTCAAATGCGTAGCAAAAAATTACCGATGATTGAAGATTTACGTGATGAATCTAATCATGAGAATCCGACTCGTTTGGTGATCATTCCACGCTCCAATAGAATCGATTTAGATCAGGTAATGAGTCATTTGTTTGCTACCACTGATCTGGAAAAAAGTTATCGCATCAATATGAACATGATAGGGTTGGATAATCGCCCATCGGTCAAAGGATTACTAACTATTCTGAGCGAATGGTTGGTTTACCGCTGTGATACGGTTCGGCGGCGTTTAAATTATCGGTTAGACAATGTGCAGAGGCGTTTGCATATTTTGGAGGGGTTACTGACAGCTTTTTTAAACATCGATAAAGTGATTGATATTATTCGTACAGAAGATGATGCTAAATCAGTGTTGATAACCTGTTTTTCTCTTTCAGAAAGCCAAACAGAAGCGATCCTTGAGCTTAAACTGCGTCAGTTAGCCAAATTAGAAGAGAAAAAGCTGCGCAGTGAGGAAGCGGAATTTCAGCAAGAGCTCGCCCAACTACAAATGCTATTGGAATCAAAAGCAGCATTTAACCAGTTACTTAAAAAAGAGATCCAAGCGGATACGGCTGTTTGTCATCATCAACAAAACCATTGTCGTCGTTCACCCCTGATCCAGCGAGATGATGCGAAAGCCATGAATGAACACGATATCCAGCCTTCTGAGCCGGTTACGGTGGTGTTATCTAAAATGGGATGGGTGCGTAGCGCTAAAGGGCATGATGTTGACCCCAGTGGTTTCAACTATAAAGCGGGAGATTGCTTTCGTACCGCCGCGCAAGGTAAAAGTAATCAACCAGCGGTGTTTATTGATTCGACTGGTCGTAGTTATTCTCTTGATCCACTGACTTTACCTTCTGCTCGAGGGCAGGGTGAGCCGCTGACTGGGCGATTTATCTCGTCAACAGAAGCGGTTATCGAATATGTATTGATGGCAGATAACGATCAACAGCTACTCTTATCCTCTGATGCTGGTTATGGTTTTATTTGTCACTTCAGTGATCTGATTACTAAAAATCGGGCAGGTAAAGCATTAATGGCTTTACCCAGTAATGCCAAAATATTACCGCCATTAAAACTGCACGGAGCCGATGATATGTTGTTGTCAATCACGGCAGGAAGAATATTGATGTTCCCCGCCGCTGATTTGCCCAGATTAACGAAAGGAAAAGGGAATAAAATTATATCGATTTCAAAACAGGAGCGAATGGCAGGTAGCGATAATTTAAGGTGGCTACTCAGATTATCCGTTCAGGCATCGGTTACATTCTATTCAGGTAAACGAAAATTAACCCTAAAGCCAGAAGAATTAAAAAAATTTAGCGCCAAACGAGGGAGTAAAGGTTCATTATTGCCAAGGGGATTAACACGTATTGATCGAATAGAAGTGTTAGAGCCTGTTTGAAATTTTTTTGAATCAGACTAAAACATGGAAAAAATAGGCGAAAAATCACCGCTTTCAGCGTCGCTTTGCCTCCATCAACGACAAATGATACGGCAAGGTATTCGCCGTATACTCGTTATCAGCGGTGATAGCCGCTGGTGTCAGCAACAAGCATTGATTTTGGCTCAATTACTGCCTGGCGATTGGCCATGGATAGGTGAAGCGGGATCAGCTCAAACTAAGATTATTCCTACTTACGCCGCTAAAACTTTGCTCGGACAAGAAAAAATGCACGCAATATTTGATGCCACTACCGCATTTGATATAGAGGCGTTAGCTGTGTTAGCAGGGACGTTGCGGGCGGGTAGCTGGTTGTTATTGTTAGTGCCGAAGTGGAGCCATTGGCCGATGCTTATCGATCAAGACAGTCGACGGTGGTGTGGGCAGGAGCAGGCGATTGCTACACCCCATTTCATTTATCATTTTCAACGTCAGCTGCTGGCCGATAACGAGGTGGCGTTTTGGCATCAGGGGCATTGTCCGATCCTTCCGCTAACAGAGTCTCGGCCGCCTCGCCGCGGCATTGATGGAATGCCGACTTCAAAGCAACAGGCTATTTTAGATCGATTAATGCGAGCCGAAAGCGGAGTCTGGGTGCTAATGGCGGCGCGAGGGCGTGGCAAATCGACGTTGGCAGGCATGTTGGTGACACAATGGCCAGGCACCTGTTGGGTCACCGCCCGTAGTAAATCGGCAACGCAGATACTGTATCAACAGGTCACTAAAAAAGCGGTGTTTTGGGCACCAGATGCGCTGCTGATTTTTTGTCGTCAGCATGAGGTTAGCCAGGTTGATTGGCTGATAATCGATGAAGCTGCTGCGCTCCCTGGGTCATTATTATCTGCTTTGCTGGCGTATTTTCCGCGCATTCTATTAATTACTACGGTTCAAGGCTATGAAGGTACCGGGCAGGGTTTTTTGCTTAAATTTTGCGCTACATTGACTCACTGCCAGTATTTAACACTCACTGATCCTATTCGTTGGGCAGCGCATGATCCGCTTGAGCGCGTATTGGATCACGCATTACTATTGAATAATCCTTCTAAATCCAAAACAGGGGATGAAAAGCGTGAGCAGGGCTCACTGAAAATTATCAGGATCGCGCAAAATGAAGCCTGGCAGAAGTCGCATTTATTACGCGATTTTTATGGTTTATTGTCCAACGCGCATTATCGGACGACTCCGCTTGATTTACGTCGTTTGATGGATGCCCCAGGAATGCATTTTGCTGCGACGCTGGCCGATGAAACGCTGGTAGCGGCCATATGGCTGGTGGATGAAGGGGGGTTAGAGGAGACATTGGCACGAGACGTTTGGGCTGGCCGCCGAAGGCCTCGAGGCAATTTGGTCGCTCAATCATTGTCGGCGCATAGTGGGCAATGGTTAGCACCGATTTTACGTTCTCGCCGTATTAGTCGAATAGCGGTAATGGATAAATGGCGGCGACGGGGGATTGCATTGCGCATGGTCTTGGCTGAAAAACAGACTGCTCAGCAGCTAGATTTTTTGTCTGTTAGTTTTGGTTATACCGATGAGTTGAGTGCTTTTTGGCACGCTTGTGGTTTTAAATTGGTTCGTATAGGGAGTCATAAAGAAGCCAGTAGTGGATGTTATACGGCGATGGCGATATTGCCGTTGAGTACCGCGGCAAAAACATTATGTCAATCGTTACAACAACAATGGGTCAGGGATCGGATCTGGTTGCCGCAGTGGCAATGCTATCCTTTCCCCATAAATAAAATAGAAGATAGATCACTTAATGATGAAGATTGGCGTGAGTTAACCGGTTTTGCTTATGCTTTTCGTCCTCTAGAAGCCAGTCGAGCCGCTTTGCAGCGGCTACTTATAAATAGTTTGTTGCCACTACCTGCTTTACGTCAATATTTACAACAGCAATTACCAATAGCAGAAATTATAATCCATTGTCATTTGAATGGCCGTAAAGCCTTGACCTCTTGCTGGCGGCAGGAAGTGCAGCAAGCGTTGCTGAATTTGGATAAAAGCCGTCATGATGTTTGGCGAAAATGGGTGATGGAGTGAAAAGGGATATCCTTTCCCTCCACATCAATGCGATAGGCGGGTTGTAGGCTACCTGAGCGCGGTGGATAGTCGAAAGGGATCATGATAATAACGACCTGGCGCTGCTGGCTATCTTCTCAGGCAACGCTTCAATCTGCTCAGCCAGATCGCCCAATAAGTCTTGCCGCGTTTCATCGGTACGTTTTAATGTCAGTATTCTGGCCTAATAAATTTGGACACTAAAGAAGGGAAAAATTTTAGTGAATAGAGAGTGAATAGATTAAGGTATAAAGAAGATGTCTACCCAGAAATGTACGCCAGAATTTAAACATGAAGTGGCTAACTTAGTGATTGAGCAAAATTACACAATTTCCCAAGCGAGTACGGCCATGGTTGTTAGCAAAAGTGTGTTACGACAGTGGGTGAAACAATTACTCAGTGAAAAGAAAGGAAATACCCGTTTGACAAGCAAAGCGATAACAGCAGAGCAGCGACGTATTCAATAACTTGAAGCCAGATTGCGCCAGGTTGAACGAGAAAAAGAAATACTAAAAAAGGCTTCTGCTCTCTTAATGTTGGACTCCTACAATCGGTTAGTCTGATTGATAAATTAAGTGAGCATTATACCCGAATGGAGTTGTGTCATGTCTTCGGCGTCAACCGAAGCAGCTACTACTATCAACGTAAACGTCAGCGAGAAGGTGATGCCGAACGCGAACGCCTGAAAATACGATTAACTGAACTTCATCAGGCTAGCCGAGAGTCTGCAGGAGCCCGTATGTTATCAGTAGTGGGGTGGTCTTTTTCGACATCACCCGACAGTGAACTCACCCGACGGGCTCTCATGTTAGCTTATCAATCAAGAGGAAGACCTAAAGATGTCCTGTTTCACTCAGACCAAGGCTGTCATTACAGTAGCCTATCGTATAGACAACAGCTCTGGAAATATCAGATAAAACAGAGTATGAGCCGCCGGGGTAATTGTTGGGATAATGCCCCAATGGAGCGCTTCTTTGGCAGTTTAAAGTCAGAATGGATACCAAAACAGGGCTATAGTACCGTTCAACAAGCACAAGCTGATGTACTTCCCTACCTCACTCATTATTACAATCAAGTCAGGCTACATAGTGTTAATGATTACCAAACGCCAATGATTAAAGAATACCAGGCGGCATAAAACACCTGAATTTGTGTCCAAAATTATTTGACCAGAATAAACCAGTAATTACAGTGTGCCGTTAGCCACTTTTTTGGTTGATAATCGTATTGACGTCAGTGTGGAAAATCCGGCTCGTATTCATGCGTTTTCTCAGAGCGAGCTGAACCGTAACAAGACGGATAAAGGCGATGCAAAGATGATTGCACGTTATTGTGCGCTTCATACGCCAAAACTCTGGTTCTCTGCTCCGTTGAGTGAACGCCAGCTTATGGCTTTGATGCGTCGTCTTAATCATTTAGAAGAAATGAAACGGATGGAATCTAACCGAAAAATGGTGGCTGATGAAATAGTTCACCCTTCTCTGACAGACAGTATTAGCGCATTAGAAAAACAAATAATCGAGATAAAACAGAAGATTAAAAAGCATATCGATGAGACTCCTGAGCTAAAAAAGAACAAGCAGTTATTGGAAAGTATTCCCGGTATAGGCGAAATATTGAGTGCCACTTTATTGGCGTTTGTCGGTGATGTATCACAATTCACGAGCAGCAAGCAAATCGTCGCCTACGCAGGGCTTAATCCGAAACTGTGCGAATCTGGCCTCTTTAAAGGGCGAAGCCGCCTTTCAAAAGTCGGGTGTACAGAACTCAGAAAAGCGCTGTACATGCCAGCCCTTACCTCAATCACGCACAATCCAATAATAAAATCTCAATGGGAACGATTGGTAAAACGGAATAAAGGGGGCAAAGTCGGTGTCTGTGCAGCAATGCGTAAATTACTCCAACTAGCGTATGGCGTGCTGAAATCAGGTATTCCTTTTGATGCAAAAATAGCCCTTGCCAAGACATAAGCAAGACGGTATCTGACGCGTCTCAATACGAACGCGCTCAACGTATGGGGGTTAGTGCTCGAGGTATCTGCGATGCGTTAAAACATGCCGGGTTTAGCTATAAAAAAAACATTTTATCATCCCAAAATCGACGTCCAAGCGCGAAAAGATTTCCAAAACAAGCTCCAGGCCTATGAAGCCTGTGATACCCCAGGGCGGGATTCCACTTTGCTGATATTTTATCCAAAAATAAGTTGACTGCGAAAATCGGCTGACCAGGCGGTTTTTCTACGTTTACTGGCAATGCTGTCTTGTTTGCCTTTATGTTGTTTAATCAGGCTCAAGGCAACACGATTGAAAAGAGCCATATGTGCGGCGCCCTCAGGCGCCTTTATCGAGAGTTCATCTTCTCTAAACACCACATCCAGAACCCAGTGAAGTTGATTTTCTATCCCCCAATGTTGCCGAATCGCCAATGCCGCTTGTTCTGCATTTAAAGGGAGTGAGCTGACATACCAACGCGAACGACAGTGGGTTACCTCATTCTTTGTTCGCTCACTGGCTACCTCAATGAAGGTGCGAATGGAAGGCCATTTGGCTTTTAATTCCTCCGGTAATTCCGCATTGATTTGCATGACGGTGCGTTTCTCTACTCGCCCATGTCCCTGATTAGTCTGCGTGTATTCATGCACTTTATCCGTATAATAGGGGGTAGCAAATTGCTGTTTTACCTGTTCAAACAGTGTCTTTTGGTTGGCTTTAAGCTGCACGACAAAATCACCGTTGCGTTGCGTTGCGTTGCGTGATAAGTGATAACGTTGAGGTTTGGCAATGCAATGAATCGAGCGTCACAATCGCATTATCCAACGCTAATGCATCGATGATTTGACGAGCGAGTTCGCCTTCTTTGCCCTTACTGTTTGCCGCTTTTTGATATGGAAGCCCTGAAAAACCGCTAAAAGTAGTCTATTCTGTTAGCAATAATTTTTTTAGGTTAATAGTGAAATGAAAACGAAATCGACGAGACGAGCCGACTTTTAAGCGCAAATGAATAGGATAGTTCCCCGGGAAAAGATTCTGGCCAAATTCAGTCGTCATTACCCCAAGTGAAGCGCTGTTTGAAGAAGTTAATACGCATTTAGCTTCGCTTCTGTCAACGCTACTTTAGATTGACCACTTTTTGCTACTTTAAAATGTCCAGTTTTTGCTAATTTTCCTGTTGGGTTTCTATTCCAGGCGCCTGGATAATATCAGTCGTTTTTATAGGCAACATGCCTGCTTTGCGTTTATTTTTGAGTCGGTAGCTTTCTCCTTTAATATTCAATGTGGTTGAATGATGTAAAAGCCTGTCTAAAATCGCAGTTGCTAAAATGTGATCACCGAATACGTCCCCCCAATCAGTAAAACTTTTATTTGATGTGAGAATGATGCTCGCCTTTTCATAACGACGGCTCAATAACCTGAAAAATAGGCTAGCTTCTTCGCGATTCATCGGTAAATACCCGATTTCATCCAGTATTAATACCCTGGCATAGCACAGTTGCTGAAGTTGGCGTTCCAGACGGTTTTCTTGCTTTGCCTTCATTAAGGTACAGCAGAGTCTATCCAGAGGCATAAACAATACCCGATGCCCAGCTGTAGCTGCCTTGACAGCCAGCGCTATCGCCAAATGCGTTTTCCCTACCCCAGGTGGGCCTAACAAAATGACGTTTTCATGATGTTCGACAAACCTCAGCCCCGCCAGCTCGCGGATAATTTTCCTGTCTATACTTGGTTGGAAAGTAAAGTCAAATTGCTCCAAGGTTTTTATCCACGGCAAACGTGCTTGTTTTAACCGCGATTCCAAGCCTTTTTGGTGACGCCCGTTCCATTCCTGGGCTAATGCCTGCTGGAGAAATTCACGGTAGTTCAGTGCTTTCTTGGTGGCTTCTTCACATAAACTCTCCAACGCATCGCCCAGGTAATCCATTTTTAACCGTATCAACAAGTTTTCCATTTCCATCAGAGTAGCTCCTCATACACACTGAGCGAACGAGACGCTACTCGATTGACCTGTTGCCAAAGGGCTTGATGATGTTCTGGCACCTTTTGCCAGCCCTGCGTTACCTCCTGCAAGAGATGCGTCGCGAGCAGTTGCTCATCGCCGTAAATACGTAGCGTATTATCTAAACCGATACGAATATTAACCGCACGACCACACCAGAATGAAGGCACGCTATAGCGATTACCTCTGACATCGATATAGCTGTCCCATGCCACTTGTCGTAGGTCGAAGTAGCTGGTATCGAAATCAGTCGCAGGGAGTGGCATCAAAGCTATTTTTTCCTCAGCAAAACGATTTTCCGGTGTCTGCTTGAATTGACGAAGATGACGCTGGTCTGCCACTTTCGCCAGCCACATCGCTAGCAGTTGATTAACATGAGCGAAACTCTCAAACTGACGGTAGCGAGTGAAAAAATTGTGTTTAACATAGCCCACCATCCGTTCGGTTTTGCCTTTCGTTTGCGGTCGATAGGGCTTACAGGCGCGAGGACTAAACCCATAGTGATTAGCCAGTTGCAGGAAGCCTGCATTGAACTCGATGTGGCCATTGTCAGCGCTAATGATAAAAGACCGTAAATTGCTAATTTAATTTGTCCACTCAAGCCAGAATGCAGTTTCCTTTGTGGTGACAAAGCCATGAGGGAAATAAGCATGCTAAGAAGAGAGGACCACTACATGATAAAACAACGCCATCAACAGGGGGCATTTATTGTTGATATTGCCCATCAGATAGGGTGTTCAGAAAAAACGGTGAGACGGCACATTAGCTATCCTGCGCCGCCAACAGCAAAACGCGGTAAAAAACAGGTTGCTAAACTCGAGCCCTTTAAAGACTACATCGATTCAAGGTTGAGTGAACAGGTTTGGAATGCGGCGGTTATTTTTGAGGAAATCCGTGAAAAAGGCTACCGGGGTGGGAGTGCGATGCTCCGACGTTATATACATCCCAAACGTCCGCTCAGGGCCTCGAAAAACACGGTACGCTTTGAAACCCTCCCCGGTTATCAACTTCAACACGATTGGGGAGAAATCATCGTTGAGGTGGCAGGCTCTGCCTGTACGGTTAATTTTGCCGTTAATACGCTCGGTTTTTCGCGTCGCTTTCATGTCTTTGCTGCCCCTAAGCAAGATGCTGAGCACACGTATGAATCGCTGGTTCGCAGCTTCAATTACTTCGGTGGCAGCGTAAAAAATGTCTTGGTAGATAACCAAAAAGCCGCTGTTATCAAACATGGACAAAATGGCCACATCGAGTTCAATGCGGGCTTCCTGCAACTGGCTAATCACTATGGGTTTAGCCCTCGCGCCTGTAAGCCTTATCGACCGCAAACGAAAGGCAAAACCGAACGGATGGTGGGCTATGTTAAACACAATTTTTTCACTCGCTACCGTCAGTTTGAGAGTTTCGCTCATGTTAATCAACTGCTAGCGATGTGGCTGGCGAAAGTGGCAGACCAGCGTCATCTTCGTCAATTCAAGCAGACACCGGAAAATCGTTTTGCTGAGGAAAAAATAGCCTTGATGCCACTCCCTGCGACTGATTTCGATACCAGCTACTTCGACCTACGACAAGTGGCATGGGACAGCTATATCGATGTCAGAGGTAATCGCTATAGCGTGCCTTCATTCTGGTGTGGTCGTGCGGTTAATATTCGTATCGGTTTAGATAATACGCTACGTATTTACGGCGATGAGCAACTGCTCGCGACGCATCTCTTGCAGGAGGTAACGCAGGGCTGGCAAAAGGTGCCAGAACATCATCAAGCCCTTTGGCAACAGGTCAATCGAGTAGCGTCTCGTTCGCTCAGTGTGTATGAGGAGCTACTCTGATGGAAATGGAAAACTTGTTGATACGGTTAAAAATGGATTACCTGGGCGATGCGTTGGAGAGTTTATGTGAAGAAGCCACCAAGAAAGCACTGAACTACCGTGAATTTCTCCAGCAGGCATTAGCCCAGGAATGGAACGGGCGTCACCAAAAAGGCTTGGAATCGCGGTTAAAACAAGCACGTTTGCCGTGGATAAAAACCTTGGAGCAATTTGACTTTACTTTCCAACCAAGTATAGACAGGAAAATTATCCGCGAGCTGGCGGGGCTGAGGTTTGTCGAACATCATGAAAACGTCATTTTGTTAGGCCCACCTGGGGTAGGGAAAACGCATTTGGCGATAGCGCTGGCTGTCAAGGCAGCTACAGCTGGGCATCGGGTATTGTTTATGCCTCTGGATAGACTCTGCTGTACCTTAATGAAGGCAAAGCAAGAAAACCGTCTGGAACGCCAACTTCAGCAACTGTGCTATGCCAGGGTATTAATACTGGATGAAATCGGGTATTTACCGATGAATCGCGAAGAAGCTAGCCTATTTTTCAGGTTATTGAGCCGTCGTTATGAAAAGGCGAGCATCATTCTCACATCAAATAAAAGTTTTACTGATTGGGGGGACGTATTCGGTGATCACATTTTAGCAACTGCGATTTTAGACAGGCTTTTACATCATTCAACCACATTGAATATTAAAGGAGAAAGCTATCGACTCAAAAATAAACGCAAAGCAGGCATGTTGCCTATAAAAACGACTGATATTATCCAGGCGCCTGGAATAGAAACCCAACAGGAAAATTAGCAAAAACTGGACATTTTAAAGTAGCAAAAAGTGGTCAATCTAAAGTAGCGTTGACAGCCATTTTGTCCATGTTTGATAACAGCGGCTTTTTGGTTATCTACCAAGACATTTTTTACGCTGCCACCGAAGTAATTGAAGCTGCGAACCAGCGATTCATACGTGTGCTCAGCATCTTGCTTAGGGGCAGCAAAGACATGAAAGCGACGCGAAAAACCGAGCGTATTAACGGCAAAATTAACCGTACAGGCAGAGCCTGCCACCTCAACGATGATTTCTCCCCAATCGTGTTGAAGTTGATAACCGGGGAGGGTTTCAAAGCGTACCGTGTTTTTCGAGGCCCTGAGTGGACGCTTCGGATGAATATAACGTCGGAGCATCGCACTCCCGCCGCGGTAGCCTTTTTCACGGATTTCCTCAAAAATAACCGCCGCATTCCAAACCTGTTCACTCAACCTTGAATCGATGTAGTCTTTAAAGGGCTCGAGTTTAGCAACCTGTTTTTTACCGCATTTTGCTGTTGGCGGCGCAGGATAGCTAATGTGCCGTCTCACCGTCTTTTCTGAACACCCTATCTGATGGGCAATATCAACAATAAATGCCCCCTGTTGATGGCGTTGTTTTATCATGTAGTGGTCCTCTCTTCTTAGCATGCTTATTTCCCTCATGGCTTTGTCACCACAAAGGAAACTGCATTCTGGCTTGAGTGGACAAATTAAATTAGCAATTTACGGTCTTTTATCATTAGCGCTGACAGCTTCAGCTATTTATCAAACGGGGTAGCATTGTCGATGCTACGATTATTGATGCACCCAGTTCAACTCAAAACCGGCAAAATACTCGTGAGCCAGACATGAAAGCCACCCGTAAAGGCAATCAGTGCTACTTTGGCATGAAAGCGCATATTGGCGTGGATGCACAGACGGGGCTGGTGCATTCCCTGGTGGGAACCTCGGCGAATGTAGCCGATGTGACGCAAGTTCATCACCTTCTTCACGGCCAAGAAGAGGTTGTTCATGGTGATGCCGGTTAGCGTGGTCACCTGGCACATCCTCCGACGGAGGGTATTGGCCTTGCCCGGGCAGGAGCAGCAGGTATGGGAAAAACATCGGCATCAGCAAAGTCTCAACGCGAAAATCCGGGCTAAAGTAGAACACCCCTTCCGTGTATTAAAATGCCAGTTCAACTTTAGAAAAGTGCGTTACAAAGGCTTAGCTCAAAATATTGCATTCATTTCGGTTTTTCAGGGTTTCCATATCGTTGCCGTTTTGATGCCAGTGACCGCTAAGTGACCCGTTTTAGGCTCATAATGACATTGCGCCCCGTCGGGGAAGTGGAGCAGGATCGCTGCTTCTGAGGCTGACGGTGCCGGATTGGCATCGGAAAAAATCGCCGGTAATACAAACGCTGTGGTCAATTCACCACTGATACTGAGGATCAGCACTTGCTCGCCAATTGAGGGCGCTGACCACATTTTGATGTGACCCGCACGTGAGGTCAGCCAGTGTAGCCAATCGGTTTCTAACTCGCCTGTTTTTACCCGGCACCGGCCTTGCGTCGTATCGACTGCCGATACCGTGCCAATACGGATCAAATTTGCCAGGCGGCGTTGATAGTCTGCATTATCGAAAGTTTTCATGCCCTCAGTGTGCCGCCTATCGGGCGCGGGAGCATGTGAACAGCGTTGTGTGGGGAGTGGGACAGGAGGAGAGTGAAAATGATAAGGTATGTAAATTATAAAATAACACTCACCTAAAAACTTTTTGTGTGAGAAACAAGGGATAAAAAAATATTAGGCACGAACTTCTTGCAATAAATCAGGATGTTTTTCCAATATACGCAATAGTTTAACTGTAGATAAAGGGGGTTTTGCTTTACCGGTTTCATACCGTGAAAATGCATTAACGCCACCACCAAAAATTTCACCCGCTTCACGCTGTGATAATGCTAATTTACTTCTAATTTCCGCAATAAATGCAGGAGAAATAATGCTTGCATTGACTTGTTTATTAAAGGATAGCATGGCAGTACTAACACGTGATGCATGGTGCGCACAGATGACAACGTCGTTGCACGCAGGGCAATAGTCACCTTCAACCATAGGGATAACGGTAGTCTCTCCTTTATAGGTATGTGGTAAATCACGAACATCACGAATCAGGTCTGCCGCACCGCATAGAGGGCATTTCATAATCACAGCTCCTTGAATGAAACGATTAGAACGTCATCATAGACAGTCAGTTTTAAATAAATATCAATACAATCAAATTTCGGGCGGTATACATCTTGCCATACGGTATGATCAGAATAGGTAGTCATACTCTTGAAGAAATCTTTACTGGAAAGTGTGCTTATTACTGTGCACATATCCTCAAAACTGAGTCCCAGATCAGCCGCTCCACGCAAAGCAACGTTTGTTGGTGATATGGCATAGGTGGTATAAATTGATGTATAATACTGAGATGACCTATCCATTAAAATTTCGCCAACATGTCTTGGCTATTAAAACGCAAGAAAAGCTCACTTATGCCCAAACAGCGACACGTTTTTGTGTGGGGACAGCGAGCCTGATGCGCTGGGCTAAACGCATAGAACCTTGCCTGACTCGAGATAAACCCGCTACCAAAATAAACCAAGCGGCGTTAATCCTTGACGTAGAAACCTATCCTGACGCGTCTCAATACGAACGCGCTCAACGTATGGGGGTTAGTGCTCGAGGTATCTGCGATGCGTTAAAACGTGCCGGGTTTAGCTATAAAAAAAACATTTTATCATCCCAAAATCGACGTCCAAGCGCGAAAAGATTTCCAAAACAAGCTCCAGGCCTATGAAGCCTGTGATACCCCGATAATTTACGTGGATGAAAGCGGTTTTGCCCATGATATGCCACGTCTTTATGGTGATTCAATGAAAGGTAAGCGCTGTTACGGCCAACACGATTGGCATGCCAAAGCACGTACTAACGTTATTGGTGCCCAGCTTAACGGAAAATTAACCCCCGTTTGTACCTTCGATTGCCATATCAACAGCGATATTTTTTACGCCTGGATTACCCAAGATTTATTGCCAAAATCCCCTACAGGCGCGGTTCTTGTCATGGATAATGTTAGTTTCCATAAGCGCCAAGACATCCAGTCTGCTATACAGAAAGCCGGCTTTATTCTCGAATATCTTCCTACTTATTCTCCTGATATGAACACCATTGAGCATAAATGGGCTCAAGCAAAAGCCCTTCGCAGAAAGCGCCAATGTGATATCCATACCTTGTTTTCTGCACCTTTATTTTAAATCAATTTATACCGCTTATGCCATAGGGAAGCCCTGAAAAACCGAAATGAATGCTATATTTTGAGCTAATAGCGTTAATTCTTAAAGTCATGTAATAAAAAAGAAAATCAATGCACTCTTTTTTTACGGTATAAGAGACGGCGGATACACTTTTTTTCAGTATCAATGGAAAATCAGGGGTTACAGAGCAGGATTTTTCTAGCGAGAAAGAGATTGGTCAAAGCAAATAAGCTGAATAACTGCGCGGTATTTTTTGCCAAGCCCTTGTAGCGCACTTTTCTAAAGTTGAACTGACATTTTAACACCCGAAAGGGATGTTCAACCTTAGCCCGGATTTTCGCAATAAGACTTTGCCGATGCCGATGTTTCTCCCATACCTGCTGCTCCTGCCCGGGCAAGGCCAATACCCTCCGTCGGGGGATGTGCCAGATGACCGCACGATGTTGATGTTCACTGCGTCGCATCACGCCTTTATAACCGGCATCACCATGGACAACCTCTTCTTGGCCGTGAAGAAGGTGATGAACTTGCGTTACCTCGGCTACATTCGCCGAGGTTCCTACCAGGGAATGCACCAGACCCGTCTGTGCATCCACACCAATATGCGCTTTCATACCAAAGTAACACTGATTGCCTTTACGGGTGGCTTTCATTTCAGGATCGCGGCCATTTTGCCGGTTTTTAGTTGAACTGGGTGCATGAATGATCGTAGCATCAACAATACTACCCCGTTTGATAAACAGCCCACACGAAGCTAAATGCGCATTGACCTCTTCAAACAATGATTCGCTTAAATGATGTTTTTCCAGCCAGTGTCGAAAATGCAGAATGGTGGGATCGGAGGGAATCGCATCGACGGAGACACCGGTAAATTGACGTAGTAAGGGGATGTCATATAACGCTTCTTCCATCGATAAATCAGCGTAATTAAACCCATTTTGTAAAAAATAAATCCGCAGCATCACCTCTAAAGGTTTTGCCGGTCTTCCCCCTTTGGCTGTTGGCTTAGGATAATTGATACTGAGTTTAGACAGAATTTTTTCCCAGGGAACTATCCTATTCATCTGCGCTAAAAAGTCGCCTCGTCTCGTCGATTTCGTTTTCATTTCACTATTAACCTAAAAAAATTATTAATGACAGAATAGACTACTTTTAGCGGTTTTTCAGGGCTTCCATATCAGCATCAATCTCAAACTGACCGAACGGGTGATCGTCAAAGAACAACAGGGGATGTTACAGGTCACCCACAAGGATGAACCGCCGGATCCGGATAACACTGACGTCCACTATGAATTTTTTATCAAAAAAGAAAAAGTGGCACCATGACAACGCTAACGCCCGCTGATCCACTGAGCCAAGCGCTCGCCCACCTGCTGAAACAATTATCTCCGGCACGCCGAAAAGCCTTCACCCGCCAGATAGCCAAACAATTACGGCAGCGGCAAAAGCAGCGTATCCAAGCACAACAGGCGCCCGATGGCACCCCGTTTGCGCCGCGCAAGCAAAAACGCCGTGATAAACACGGACGCATTAAACGCAAGATGTTTACCCAATTACGCACCGCTCGCTTTTTAAAGCATAACAATAGCTTCGATGAAGCCACGTTAAGTTTTGCGCGCCCTGTCACACCCGTAGCACGGGTGCATCATTATGGCCTGCGGGATAAAGTCGCGCGCAACGGCGTCACCGTACGTTATGAACGCCGTCCGCTACTGGGGTTGACTGATAAGGATATTGAAAGGATCACTGATATGGCGTTGGTGTATTTGGTGAATTAGGAATGTTGTATCTCAATAGCAGGTAGTTGCTGGAATGAGATGCAAACTCCGTGCACCATTATGTACGGCATCTGTCTCCAAACGTCGATCAAAAGTAGCAAGTTGTCCGTTGTGAGCACAAGCTAGTGCTAAAAGATAACTATCAGTCAGTTGAGCCGAAGTGAGTAAGCGTGTTGCATCCAGTTTTTCAGTATCCAATAAACTAATGTCGTCTGGCCAAAAACAATGACCGGGCAATGAGCACAACGTTGTCATCAATTCTGCCACCGCAGCAGGTGTGCCGGGTGAATTTGGATACCGTCCATGCCCCACAATACGTAGCACACCATTTTGGGTTAATGGGCAGGTAGCCCAAGCTTCTTGTCCTTGTTTTTCAAACCAAGTATGTGCAGCA